>JAUUZE010000184.1 GCA_030590175.1 Clostridia bacterium | reverse complement strand
TAATCGGTTGGGTACCTGTAATCGGATGGATTATTGGTATTATTGGTCTTATTTTTGCAATTATCGGTATTGTTAATGTTGTAAATATGCAACAAAAACCATTACCAGTTATTGGTGGCATAACACTTTATAAATAAGATTTCTAAAAAAATAAAAAAGCAGAGTGATTTTACCTCTGTTTTTTTTATATCTTTTTTTACTTATGTTGAATGAATAAGGTAAATATCATATAATAGTGAATGAATAGTTTTAGGTGAAAAAAAACTTAAAAAATCATATAAATAATGGAGACAAATAATGAATAGAGTATTTAATTTTAGCGCAGGACCAACAGTTTTACCCATTAGCGTATTAGAAAAAGCACAAAGCGAATTAGTTGAATATGGGAATTCTGGGATGTCTGTAATGGAAATGAGCCATCGTTCAGCAGATTATAAAGCAATCATTGATAAGACAACCACAGATTTAAGGGATATTATGAATATTTCAGATGAATATGAAGTACTATTCTTACAAGGTGGTGCTAGCACACAATTTGCTATGGTACCTCTTAATTTGCTTAAAACAGGTGGTGAAGTTGATCTTATTCATACAGGTGCTTGGACAAAGCGTGCTATTGCAGAGATAAAAAAATATGGGAAAGTAAACATTATTGCTTCTAGTGAAGATAAAAATTACACCTATCTACCATCTTGGGATAAAAATGATTTTTCTAAAAATGCAGCATATTTTCATATTGCTACGAATAACACTATTTATGGAACCAGATTTACTACATTACCAGATACAGGACAAGTTCCATTAGTTGGAGACATGTCTTCTAATATTTTATCAGAAGTATATGATGTTAATAAATTTGGTATTATCTATGCAGGAGCACAGAAAAATATGGGACCAAGTGGTGTTACTGTTGTGATTATTAGAAAAGACTTAATTGGACATGCTATGGATATAACACCTACAATGTTAGATTATAAGACTCATGCTGATAAAGGTTCAATGTATAATACTCCACCAACATATGGTATCTATATGTGTGGATTAGTATATCAGTGGGTTAGCGAGCAAGGTGGAGTTAAGGAAGTCCAAAAAATGAATGAAGCGAAAGCTAAATTACTATATGACTTTTTAGATGAATCTACTTTATTTAGTGGAACAGTTACGAAAAAAGACCGTTCACTAATGAATGTTCCTTTTGTTACAGGGAATGAGGAAATTGATGCTAGGTTTGTAAAAGAAGCTAAAGAGGTTGGATTGGTTAATTTAAAAGGTCATAGATCTGTTGGTGGTATGAGAGCTAGTATGTATAATGCTTTGCCATACGAAGGGACAAAAGCTTTAGTTGATTTCATGAAACAATTTGAAAGTGTAAATAAATAATAAAGGAGATTATTATGCCTGGATTAATTATTGGAATTGTTGTTGTTGCTATCTTAATATATGTGGTATTAATATATAACTCACTAGTAACAATGCGTAACAAAATTGAGGAAACTTATGCTACTGTAGAAGCATATCTTAAAAAGAGGTATGACTTAATACCAAATTTAGTTGAAACTGTTAAAGGGTATGCAAAACATGAAAATGAAACGCTTACAGCAGTTATTGCAGCTAGGAATTTGGCCATGGGAGCAAAGAATTTTGAACAGTTAAAGCAAGGCGAAAATCAATTACAACAGACATTAAAATCATTATTTGCAGTTGCTGAAAGTTATCCTGATTTAAAAGCTAATACCAATTTTATGGATTTACAAAAACAACTGTTAAAAGTAGAAGAAGATATTTTACAAGCAAGAAAATATTATAATGCAGTTGTGAAACAATTTAATACCAAAACAGAACTATTTCCTAGTTCTATTGTTGCCAAAATGTTCAGTTTTACTAAAAAAGAATATTGGGAAATTGAAGATGTGGTCCATGAGAATGTAAAAGTAAAATTTTAGGTGTTATATGAAAAAACTTATTGTTATTCTAGTAATATTTATAGCCATTATGTCTTTCACCTCATCGGTGTTAGCGGATAATGGCTATTATATTAAAAACTATGATGTGTCGATTAAAATTAATGAAGATGCTACTTATGAAGTAGTAGAAGTAATTGATGTATATTTTAATGAAAGTAGACATGGAATTTATCGAACTATTCCTACTAACTACTCTAATCAACGAGCAATAATTTCTGATGTATCAATTAATGCTCCATATTCAACTACTAGAACCATGCAAGAAACCACATATAAAATTGGAGATGCTGATGTCACTTTGACAGGAGATAAGCAGTATATTATTTCATACACATATGATGTTGGTGATGATAATATTCCAGAATTTGATCAATTTTATTACAATATTATTGGTACTGGATGGGATACAACAATTGAACATGTTGATTTTTTATTAATTTTCCCTAACGATTTTGATAGTGAGCGTATTTGGTTATCTAAGGGCCAATATGGATCAACAGATAGTGAACAGGCTGGATTTGTAAAACTTGGTTATAAAATTGAAGGTTATTCAGGGAAGTTATACCCTTATGAAGGATTAACTATAAAAGTAGAATTTGATGAAGGATATTTTATTGGTGAACGAGATAATGCTGATAAAAGTCGTACGATTTCAATGATTGGTTGGATTGTTAGTCTTGGCTTATTAATCTTACTTTGTTTATTATGGGTAAAATTTGGAAAAGATAAAATTTTATATCCAACTATTCAATTTAGGGCACCTGGTGATATGACATCTGCAGAAGTAGGATATGTAATTGATGGGATTGTTGACAATAGTGATATTACTTCATTAATTATTTATTGGGCAGATAAAGGGTATCTGAGTATAAATGAGAAGAAGAAAAACAAATTTATATTTAAAAAAATCATGTATCCTGTTAATGGAAAACAATATGAACAAAAAATGTTTAATGCCTTTTTTGATTTAGGAACTGGAAATGAAGTAAC
>JAUUZE010000170.1 GCA_030590175.1 Clostridia bacterium | reverse complement strand
TTAGAAGGTGTTAGTGGAATAGTAGATTTTGATAAACATGAAGCCTTAAGCGAAAAAGATAAATACCAGAGAAAACTAATGACAGGTGAAGTTAATGCTGCAATAAAAGCATGTTTTGATAGTGGCGCAGATAAAGTTAAAGTTATTGAAGGCCATGATTCCATTGATTTTCTAGCTTTAGATGAAAGGGCTTTATATGTTCCAGCTAGATATCCAGCTGTTTCTTCCTTACAAGGTTGGGATGGATATGACTATATGTTATTTATAGGTTGTCATGCCATGGAAGGAACTAAAACAGGTGTACTTAATCATACTGGAAGTCATAAAGCTATAGCTCATCGTAAAATTAACGGTAAATTTATTGGAGAAGTAGGTACTGCTATTTATGAAGCAGGAGAGTATGGCATTACAGCTTTATTAGTCAGTGGAGATGAAGCTGTTTGTAAAGAAGCAAAAGCATTTAGCCCAAGTATTTTTACTGTAGAAGTAAAAAAAGGATACGATCAATTTCATGCTGAATGTATTCACCCAATAAAAGCTAGAGCGTTAATTTATGAAAAGACTTGTAAAGCAATTAAACAAAAGTATTTATTACAGCCTATCATTATAGAAGATGATGTAATTTATGAAGAAAAATATAATGACAAAAAATCAATTGATAGTAGACGTAAACATTTATTTACAAAAGTTATTGATGAGTACACTATTGAATATCATGGAAGTACAGTAAAAAATACACACGGTAGGCGATGTGGATTAGACATTAAGGAGTATTAACAAATGAAAATAGATCACGATGGACATATGCATACATATTTATCTTTTTGTAGTCATGATAAAAAGCATATCCCAACTAATATTTTAAAAAGGGCAAGTGAAATAGGAATTAAAATTATAAACTTTACAGATCATGTGTGGGAACGAGGAATGCCAGGAACTAAAGATCCATATAAAGTGGATCAAGATATAGAGCATATTTTGCAAATTAAAAAAATGATACCAAAAGATACCTTTGGAGTAAAGGTGTTAATAAGCTGTGAAACAGATTACTTAGGTGATGGTCATATTGGATTAAGTAAAGAAGGTGCATCGCTATTTGATTTTGTTCTAGCACCTACTAATCACACACTTACCAATTATTATAAGGATAAAGGAATCACTGAAACAAAAGACATTTCTAAAAATCTATTACAACGATTTAAAGAAGTACTTACATTTGATGTGGCAAATGGAATTGCTCATCCTTTTTTACCTCTTGGTTATTTTGATAGAGGAGATGAAATTCTAAATATTATGGAAGCAAGTGAATTACGTGAATGCTTTCATATGGCCAGAGAAAAAGGTGTAAGCATTGAATTAAATACGGATACTTTTGCTACTAATTGGAATAGAAATACAGATGCATTTACTAACTCATCTTATATGCGTATATATCATATAGCTAAAGAGTGTAATAGCTTATTTCATTTTGCATCTGATGCCCATAGCATAGAAGACATGGATTTATTAGGAAAAATGCAACCATTTGTAGATGAATTAGGGATTGAAAGAAGCGACATACACCCTACATTTCAAACCCAAAAAATTGTTTGACAATAAATCCAATACCAATTTCTGTGAAGCTAATAAAAAGTTTAAGATTTCGCTACTTAATTTTGTCATTTTTTTCTCCTTCTAATAGTTCACTAACAAATAAAATACCAGCCACAGCAATGGAATTTTCTATGGTTCCATTAAGGACCATTTCCTTTGCTTTTTTAAATGGAACTTTTTCAACTACTAAAAACTCATCTTCATCTAGTTTTTGTTCGTGTAAAATGATATTTCGTGCTAGATACAAGTGAATTACTTCATCTGAATATCCAGGGGCTAAGGCTATTTTAGTGAGAAATGTAAAATCATTTGATACATAACCTGTTTCTTCTAATAATTCTCGTTTAGCACAAACTAAAGGATCTTCGCCATGATCTTTTTTTCCTGCTGGAATTTCTATTAATATTTTATCAAACGGTGCTCTGTATTGATGTTCTAAAATTATTTGCAAATCATCAGTTAATGCGACAACTGCACAAGCACCACAGTGTCTGATTACTTCACGGCTAGCATTATTACCATTTGGTAAAGTAACTGTTAATTTTTCTAAATCAATGATTTTTCCTTTATAGATACTTTCACGATGTGTAATTTTTTCTGTTAAGTTTTTTTTCATGTTTCTATTATATGAAATGGTTTTCCCAATAGCAATCAAAAAACTGCTATACTAATAGAATAAAGGAATTATGATGATTGAATTTGCTAGTTTATTCAGTGGTAGTAGTGGAAATGCCTTATATATTGAATACAAAGATACAAAACTATTAATTGATGCGGGAGTTAGTGGAATACGCATTGAAAAAGCATTAGCTTCTATTAATAAGGATGTTTCGTTACTTGATGGTATTTTAGTAACTCATGAACATAGTGATCATTGCCAATCCATTGGTATTTTAAATCGTAGGTTTAATATTCCCATTTATATTAATAAAGGTACATGGAAAAATGTAGAACATTGTGTGGGAAAAGTTAATGAAGCTTATTTAAACTTTTTTCATAGCAATAAAGAATTTATTATTAAAGACTTTTTAATAAATCCATTTTCCATTCCTCACGATGCTAACGATCCTGTTGGGTTTAGTTTTTTTGCAGAGGACAAAAAAATAACTACAGCCACAGATATTGGTCATATGAATAAAAAATTATTAAAAAATTTAGAAAAGTCAGATTTACTATTATTAGAATGTAATCACGATTTAACCATGCTTGAAAACGGATCATATCCTTATCCATTAAAAAAGCGAATCAAAAGTGATTATGGTCATTTATGTAATGATCATACTAGCGATACAATTTTAAAATTAGTACAAAGTGGACAAAGACGATTTTTATTAGGGCATTTAAGCCGTGAAAATAATTATCCAGAATTAGCTTTTAAAACAGTGGCTAACTGTTTAACAGATAATGGATATAATGTGGGAAAGGATATTGAATTGGATGTGGTACTACGTGATGTAACCAGCCAAATCTATTATATATAATTATGAAAATTACCATAATAACTGTGGGAAAATTAAAAGAAGAATATTTTATAAAAGCTTGCCTAGAATATCAAAAACGTTTAACAGGATACCATCAACTAACAATGATTGAAGTGCCTGACGAAAAAGCTCCTGAAAAATTATCTAGTAAACAAGCTATTAAAGTTATGGAAAAAGAAGGACAGAAAATTTTATTAAAAATAAAGAAGAGACAATATATCATTGCTTTAGAGAGATCAGGAAAACAATTATCATCTATACAATTATCTAAAAAAATTGAACAAATTGGTTTATCTGGAAAATCAGATATTGTTTTTATTATTGGAGGAAGTTTAGGTCTTTCAAGTGAGATAATAAGTAAAGCTGATTTGTTATTATCTTTTTCAAATATGACGTTTCCCCATCAATTAATGAAAGTTATATTACTAGAACAAATATATAGAGCAACAAAAATTTCTAAAAATGAACCATATCATAAATAAAGGAAGGAATTAACATTGAAGCAAACCATATCAACTAAGAATTTAAAACGAACATTAGGACGTAAAGAACTCTTTCCAATTG
>JAUUZE010000172.1 GCA_030590175.1 Clostridia bacterium | reverse complement strand
TAATGTGTTAAGTCCCCTTTTTTCTTTGTAGTGTGATAAGTATTTATGGGTAAGTCAACTATGTTTTCAAGGTTGCCAAATAATTGATTTATCTGCTCAACACTATAAATCCAATGAGGTGCTAATGAAAAGGCATCACCTACAAATCCACCTAATACCATTCCCACCTTTTTATTATTCACATTTTTCACCTTCTTTTTTAGATGATTAGCTTTATTTGAATGTTTTTTTCTTTCTTATAATACTAATATACCCATCTTTTTCTTTTTGAAGATATCGCTCATATTTCCAATCCCTAATTATTTATTTAGCATTTGCAAGCATTAGTTTAATTCTATTTTCTTGATTGATTTTTGTGGCACTTGGATCGTAATCAATGGCCACAATATTTGCATCTTGATGATTGTCTTTAATTTTTCTAATCATTCCTTTACCAACAACATGATTTGGTAAGCAACTAAATGGTTGTGCACAAACTACATTATTAATATCCATATGGATAAACTCAAGCATTTCAGCTGTTAATAGCCAGCCTTCACCCATTCTATTACCCTGTCCAACATATCCATTTACTAATTCTTTTAATTTATAAAATCGTGCTACAGGTCTAAACTGACTATTTTTTTTAATAGCAACAATCATTTCATCTTGCATAACAATAAATTTTTCCATTAGCCATTTTGTAATTTTATACTTTAGTTTTTTCCCACCAAACAAATCAATATCAACTACTCTATTATCTGCTTTAAAAATTAGAAAATCCATTAATCCAGGAACAACGACTTCACATCCCTCATCTAACAAAAATTGCTCTAAATCATTATTTCCCAACCGTGCATACTTAATATATATTTCACCAACAATACCTACTTTTTTCTTATATACATCATGTTTTTTTATAGCTGCAAAATCTTTAACAATTAAGTGGAGATTACTTTTTACTTTCTTATATTGAAGGTTTCTACTTTTTGTAAATTCAACTAATAATTTTTTCTCCCATAGGTGTACTAATCTTTCACTTTCCCCTTTGTTTATTTCATAGGGACGAACTTGATTTAATAGCCACATAAGCATATCTGCATATGTAATACTATAAATCATTTTTAATATTAGAGGTAATCCAAGTTTAAATCCAGGATTTTTTTCTAGCCCTGATAGATTTAAAGAAATAACAGGAATATAGTCAAGATTACTATGTTTTAATGCCTTTCTAAGTAAGTGAATATAATTACTTGCACGGCATCCACCACCTGTCTGTGTTATCATTAAAGCTAGTTTTTTCTCATTATACTTACCACTTTTAATAGCAGTAATTAGTTGACCAATAACTAATAATGCTGGATAGCAAGTATCATTATGAACACCTTTTAGTCCTTCTTGTACAATATCGTTACCTTCAGTATCTAGTAATTCTGTATCATATCCTTCTACTCTTAATAATCCTTCTAGTAATGTAAAATGGATAGGTAACATCATGGGGAGTAAAACTTTATACTCTTTTTTCATCTTCTTTGTAAAGATAATACGGTCATCTTTCTTTTTAGCCACGTTTACTCCTTTTATTATCAATAGCTGCTAATAAACTTCTTATTCTAATTTTTGCAGCACCTAAATTGTTTATTTCATCAATTTTTATCTGTGTATAGAATTTATTTCCCTTTTCTAATATTTCTCTAATTTCGTCTGTAGTTATTGCATCTGTTCCACAACCAAAAGAGACTAGTTGAATCATTTCCATATCATCCTGTGTTGTTACATAAGTTGCAGCATTATACATACGTGAATGATATGTCCATTGGTTTAATATTCCAAGAGACTGTTTTTTTATGTGGTGTGATATACAATCCTCTGTAATAACTACACAATCGTATGTTATTAGTAAGTCATCAATACCATGGTTGATTTCAGGATCAATATGATAAGGTCGTCCTGCCAACACAATTATTTGTAAGTTGTTTTCTCGTGCGTAGGCAATAGCTTTTTCTCCCTCTGACATTATAAACTGTTTATACTTTTTATATGCGGCATATGCTGCCTTACTAGCAATCATAATTTCTTTTTTTGTTATATTAAATTTTAAAGAGAAATACTCAAATGCTTTCTTTTCAAAATCTTTACGTCGATGTATCCCAAAATATGGCATATGATAATTTACTTCTTTTAGTCTGTGAACATTTGCATATAGCAATTCAGGATAATAAGCAACTACTGGGCAATTATAATTATTGTCTCCAATATTTTCATCAAAATTATAAGTCATACAAGGATAGAAAATATCTTTAATACCCATGTTTATTAATTTTTCAATATGTCCATGCATCAATTTTGCAGGATAACATACTGTATCTGAAGGAATGGTGTGTTGTCCCATTGTATATAATTGTCTATTAGACATACCTGAAATAATTACTTCAAAGCCTAATGATGTTAAAAATCCATGCCAAAAAGGATGATTCTCATACATATTTAACCCGAATGGAATTCCTATTTTTCCTCTGCCTCCTTTTTTAGGAACAAGTTTTCTAAGATATTTACTTTTTTCCTTAAATAAGTTTGGATGCATTTTTTTACTTGTATTTGCATAGGGACGTTCGCATCGATTACCTGATATATATTTTTTATTATCACCAAATTCATTAATAGTTAATGGGCATTTATTTGTACACAATTCACATGTTGTATTACTTGTTATATGAACAAAATCAGAAAGTTTCTCTAAGGATATTAATTGCCCTTGTTTAGGACAATTAGCCTTAGAGTATAAAGCTGCTCCATATGCTCCCATTAATCCTGCAATTTCAGGACGAATGACTTTTCTATTAATTTCTATCTCAAAACTTCGCAAAATACCATCATTTAGAAATGTTCCACCTTGTACAACAATCTCTTTTCCTAAATCATCAGCTGAATTAGCCCTAATTACTTTATATAGTGCATTTTTAATAACACTCATTGCTAATCCTGCTGAAATATCTTCAATAGCTGCACCTTCTTTTTGTGCTTGTTTAATTGATGAATTCATAAATACTGTGCAACGGCTACCAAGATCAATTGGTTGCTTAGCATATATTGCTTTTTTGGCAAAATCTTTAACTTCATGTCCTAATGCTTTAGCATAAGTTTCAATAAAAGAACCACATCCAGAGGAGCAAGCTTCGTTTAATATTACGCTATCAACTGAATTATTTCTTATTCTAAAACATTTAATATCTTGTCCTCCAATGTCTAAAATAAAGTCTACTTTTTTATTAAAGTGTTTTGCTGCTAAGTAATGAGCAAATGTTTCAACTAAGCCAAAGTCTATAGAAAAAGCTGTTTTTATAATATCTTCACCATAGCCTGTGACAGTACTAGCCTTTATTATTGTTTTATCATTTTTTTCACTTAATAGTTTTTGGAGTTGCTCTTTTATTACTAAAACAGGATTTCCGTGATTTGATGTATAGTATTCATATAAAATTTTATTATCTTCTGACAATAAGACAAGTTTTGTTGTTGTACTTCCAGCATCAATACCTAAAT
>JAUUZE010000124.1 GCA_030590175.1 Clostridia bacterium | reverse complement strand
CTAACATTAGTATCTGTACACAATTGCTTCATGGCATCTTCATACATAGATAGCACTTCTTCATTATCCACACAAGGGCTATAGTAATGATTTTTAGCTCGTCTAGGATGGTCACATCTAGGACCTCTCCAATCAGGATGTTCTCTAAATACTTCTTCTGGTAAATAGAAAGGTTCTTTTAACTGCATGGCTCCTTGTAAACCATATTTATCTAATATGGCTGATTTTTGTTTCACATATTCATAATTGCGTTTAGCATATTCTTCAGGTAAGTAATTTTCAATCTGCTTTGGTCTAATTATTTTAAATAGAGATGTTAATAACATACTCCAGTTAGGATATGGATCTGTTAAATCACGTTCCCAGAGCCAGCGACTTTTCTCAATCTGGCTAATATAAACATGGGTTGCCCCAAGTTTGGCTACCTTTTTTACCTGATTTTCAAAATCGTTTAAATCAGTAGAATCAAACATATATATTACTTTTTGTTTTAGTTGTTTCATTGAATAAGTCCTCCAATGTTTATCCTAACAAATGAACGTTCTTTTGTATATGAAAATTAATTATAATCCAATAGATTGCGAAATTTTTCTCATACCTAAAATACATTCTGTTATTACATCACTTAATTCCATATTTATTAACTCACAACCTTGTAAAATAACTTCACGATTAACACCAGATGCAAAACTTTTTTGCTTAAATTTCTTTTTAACTGATTTAGCTGTTAGATCACTAACACTTTTACTTGGTCTCATTATTGCAGTTGCCACAATTAGCCCTGTTAATTCATCAATTGTGTATAAAACTTTTTCCATTAATAGTTCTGGTTTTACATCAAAACACATACCATAACCATGGCTAACTACTGCATGAATATAATCTTTAGGCCATTCATTACTACTTAAAATCTCCTGTGTTTTTGCACAATGTTCATTTGGATACATCTCATAATCCAAATCATGAATTAATCCAATAACTCCCCATTTTTCCACATCTTCATTGAATTTTAAAGCAAAGTGTCTCATAACACCTTCAACAGCCATACCATGCTTAATTAATGCATCTTGATTATTATACTCACGTAGTAGTGTCATTGCTTGTTCTCTTGTTGGTATCTTCATATTATATTTCCTTTCCTTATGTTTCAAATATTAAGTATCCATAAATTTATTGATTGCAAAAGCTGCATATAATGGAACTGATTTAATTTTATGGGTTTTCCCAAAATTCTTCTGTGATATTCTTATGGTATAAGACGGATTATATAAATCTATATACTTCATTAAACTTCTAGATCTAGTATGAATACCAGCTTTTACTTCAATTGGAATTATTTCATCATTAATCTGTTTTATAAAATCAACTTCCATTTTATCGTTTTTAAAATAATATAAACTCTCATTCTCTTTTATGAATTGAGTCGCTATATAATTCTCTGCAATTGCACCTTTAAACATAAAAGTTTCTTGGTCATTAAGTATTTTAGAAAAAGGAATTCTCGAAAGAGATAACAAAAGACCAATATCATTAAAATACAACTTAAAGAAACCATTTTTAATATAAGCCATTAAAGGATTTTCTGTCTTATTAATCATTTTACACTCTAAACAAAGATTAGTTAAAAGCAACCACTCAATTGATTGATTATATCTTGAAGCTTTTGCGTTTTTATCGATTATGCTATATTTAAATTTCTTACTATCTGAAGCTAACTGTTTAGGAATAGACTTATAAATTGCTTGTACTTTTACATTTTCAGAATTGCTAGTATATTTACTCATGTCAGCAATATATGAGTTAATAATATTGTAATGAATATCTCTATTAAAAGCTACTAAATCACAAGAATGCTCTACATAATCTTTTATTGCAGCTGGCATTCCGCCGATACATAAATATTTCTTGTATTGCTCCAATGCTTTTTCATGTACAACTTCTGGTGTTTTTTTTAAAGTTAAATAACTCTCTTCAATTTTTTTAAGTAAAAGTTCTTGCTTTGTTCCTAATAAGAATTCATCAAATGTAAATGGATTAAGGTACATAAACTCCACCTTGCCCACTGGAAAAGAAAAATGGTTTCTACTTAATGCAACACCAAACAAACTACCTGCACAGATAATATGATATTCATTGGTACTTTCTGCAAAATACTTTAGGGATGTAATTGCTTTTTCACAAGCTTGAATTTCATCAAATATGATTAGCGTTTCACTAATAATAATCTCTTTATCTAGTATAATTTGAATTTCTTCAATAATTCTTTTAGGATTTAAATCGAGTTCAAAAATTTGATTGAATCGGGTGTTTTCTTCAAAATTTATATAAATATAATCAGGGTATTCATTTTTAGCAAAATCTAGTATTAGATAAGTTTTTCCAACTTGTCTTGCTCCTACCACTAGTAATGGTAATTTATTTTTTCTTGTTTTCCATTGCAAAAGCCATTGCATTTTATTTCTTTTCATTAATTATCACCATGGATATTATACTAATAAATAGCGCTTAAGTCAATATTCCGGCACTATTGCCTGTTTTTTCCTGTTAATTCCCGGCATTGTTGCCGTTTTTTAGACTTAACGATATTTTCTGTTCTTTTTTTATGTTAATTATTGTCTTAGCTTTTATTTTTGTTGGATAAGTTTCAATTACATTACCAATCATTACAAATGTAACAGTATCATTGATTTCAAACAAGGTTGATACACCTTCTTCAAATATTGTATCATCTGTTATTGTAAGTTTTGTTTTATCAGAAACACCATAATCACTTGATATCATATCTAACGATATTTCATTACCATTTATAGCTGTAACCTTTCCAACTAATTGGTTAGGTTTATTGTCAACATTACCATCAAGTGGTGTTGTAGTACACGATACAAACATTAACATTATGATTATGATTACTATTAACATAATTATTTTTTCTTTTTTCATATTATTCTAATCCCTCTTTATACTCTAAAAATACATCTATATTTATTATATAGCAAAACAAAAAAGGCTTATAGCCTTTTTTTATTTGTTTTTTAGTTTTAATATCTTTTTAGTGTTTTTTTCTATTACTGACTCTTCTCAACTAAAACTATTCGTTTGGCAGTTGTTTGAGTTGGATATGATTCAAGAACCATACCAGTTATAACAAAAGTAATCTTATCTCCTTTATTGAATTCTCTATAAGAATCATCATCAAATGTTGTACTATCAGTAATGGTTAGCACTGTTTTATCAGAAACTGCACTACCTTCAGTAAGTACATCTATTGAAATATTATCACCGTTTACTTGTGTGATTATGCCTACCAATAACTCATCAGGAATACCACTTGTTTTATCGTTAGTGGAAGGTGTATTTGTACATGCTACTAAAGCAAATGATATTATTATAATTAGCCCTATAAAATATATATTATTTAAAAGTTTTCTATTCATAAAGTCCTCCTTGTTATTGTTTAGACGCGAGAGTTATTTGATTTGTTCCCCCTATATAACATCATATTTTTTTGGCATACTTAGCAACAATATCAAACCACCTCTTATTTTCAAACACTATTTTTTTTTACAAAAAAGAAAACAATAACTTGTTCAGTCACTGTTTTCTTATTATCTAACCTATTAGTTTAGTTTATCGTTCCATTAAATCCACATTTTTAATTGTTTTATCATTAGCATTTAACAATAGTGTCTTTATTTCAAATTGTTCAAATTCAAGATCGCTTATAATTCCTACTGTATGTAATGTTAATGTGGTTTTTACTTTTTTATCAAGTGGATTAAATAATCTAATAATATAGTCATCACCATTTTCTTGTTTTTTCAAAGTAGTTATTTGAGTTGCTTCATCTCCTAGAGTAGCAAAGCAATCACTTTTTACACCTACACCTGTAGGGAAGAAAGAAAGAACAAGTGGTTTTTCATTATTGCTTAAGCTTTCTCTATCAATAGCTATTCTTCTACTATTAAAATCACCAGCATTTAGATAAAACTCATACTCTCTTTCACCTTGATCAATAAATCGCGAAAATCTATCTTGAGGCATAATATGTTTTCGACGTACGCTAAAGTCAGATTTACCTGCTGAGTAACCAGGAGAACGTAATAATGTTATACGCATTTCCCCATCTTTATAATCAGAACCATATGTTCCTGTATTAATAATTGATACAGCTTTTTTCTCATTATGTGCCATATTCCATTTATGAGAAACCATTTCATCTCTATTAGTTAATAAGTTCTCAACTCCATATGAAGTTTGTCCAATATATTTTCCTTCTTTTATGGTTGTTGGAATCGCTAATTTTAACATGGTCATTTTTTCATCCCAAAATACTCTAGTGGTTATTTTTACTTCGCTTCCTTTTTTTGGTAGATAATAACGCTGTATTAAATATGATGTATTATATTTCATTATAGCTTCAATAACTGTTCTAACTTTACCATCTTCAATTACTCGTACAGATTCTATATATACCCCTTTAATCCCTGCAAATTGACTTCCTTCTTGTTTTTCCATTAAAGCAAACTGCCCTTTTACATTTTTAAAACTTTTTTCTTTATGAGCCCAAGAGTTTTCATCATCTACAATTACTATTGGTAAAAAACTATTTTCTTTTAGATAGTCAACACCATTTACCATATATTGATCCATAGTACCTGTTTTGCTATTTATTAGTATCTTTAATTGTTTTGTAGTAAATGTAAAGTAACCATCCTTCTTTACAAGCTTTACTTTAGGTTTTTTCTTAATTACTTCCATTTTTACATCAAATCTATTTATCTGGCTTGGTTTTAAAGTCGCTTTAAATGCGCTTTTCTTTCTCCAATCCACATTAAAGTTTGATTGCTCCCATTCCACTTGGCATGGTATTTTCACACCATCTCTATAAATTACTGGATTATAGAATAAGTTTTTATCTTTGTTTTGGTCTGGTAATTGATATTCACATTCAAAAATATTATCAATTTCAAAGGGATGTGGATTATATGCAATAATTGGGATAATCCCCTCATTTGCTTTTTCAAGACCTTGACACAGCGCAAAGAAAGCTTTAGTTTTTAATCGCCTAGCTTCTTCTAATCCATGTCCTGCAAGTGTTATGGCATACTCTTCTACTCCAGGAGTAGATGTTCCAGGTAGAATATCGTGAAACTCTAGTAACAACAAGTCTTTTATTGCTTTATCCATAGATTCTTTTGGATAGTCAAAATATCCAGTTAGAGCTCCTTGGACAAGCATTTTTTCTGTTAAATAAATTTCATTTTCAAGTTTTCTATGTAATTGTTTAATTCTAATTTGTGAAGTATAACAACCAATAAATCTAGGATTTAGTAATCCATCATATTTTGGAATATTATTCTTCTTAGTGTCACTAAAATATGCTTCAGGTGTACTATGAATTATGTCTATATCACTTTGCTTACTTAATGTAGTAATTTTCTCATAGTCAATTTTTGAAGGTCCTCCTCCATGATTGCCAATACCCCATAATACAACTCCTGTTTTTTTGCTATTATTTGCGCTAATATAGTTTTTTATTTTACTATCAGCCTCTCCTCTATGAGATTCATATGAATTAAAAGCTCTATGACATGTGAGTTCTGAACCTTGGAAGCCTACCCACTTAAAATCATCACTAGGAAGTTCTATCATGTCATGTTCTGGTCTACAGAAAATATATGAGTCATAGTTAGAATTTTTTAGTATCTCTACTAATCCTCTGGTATGTCCAAACGAATCAACGTTAATACTTGTTGTTGGTTCTACCCCAAACTTTTCTATAAAGTAATATTTGCCTGCTAAGATTTGTCGTACAAAAGATTCTCCTGATGGCATATTGCAATCAGGTTGCAAATACCATCCACCCGCTATGTGCCATTTCCCTTGTTTGACTAATTGCTGAATTCTTGCAAATAAAATTGGGTCATGCTCTTCAATCCATTCATACAATATAGCTTCATTATGATTAAATATAAACCCGTTATAATCATCACAAAAATCAGCTGCTACTCTAAAGGTAGAAAGAGCTTCTGCAACTCCTTCTTCAATTTCCCATAACCAGACAGGGTCTAAATGGGCATTACATATAAGATGACATTTCTTCATTGTCCAACCGCCTTATTTTCTTCTAAAAACATAGTAACTATT
>JAUUZE010000154.1 GCA_030590175.1 Clostridia bacterium | reverse complement strand
GAAGTGTTATCAAAAGATATACCATATGTTAGAGTTGATCTGAATGTTTATGAAGAACGTATTTATTTCAGTGAAATGACTCTATATCCTGGCGGAGGATACTCAATATTTATTCCTCCTGAGTATGATGAGTATTTTGGACGTCCATTAGTATTACCAGAAAGAGAAAAGCATGACTAAATGTAAAAAACTTAGTTACACTAAAATTAAGAGGAAATAAATGATTATTGAAAAACGATTAAACAAATATATCAGTGATACTGGCTACTGCTCACGACGTGAAGCAGATCGATTAATAGAAAGAGGACATGTCACTGTAAATGGTAAAAAAGCAGTTATTGGTGCTAAAGTTACTGATAATGATTTAATATTAATAAAAAATAAAATATTAGGGACAAAAAAAGAACGAATATATATGATTTTAAATAAACCAGTTGGAATTACTTGTACCACAGATTTACGAGATAAAGATAATATTATTGATTTTGTAAATTATCATGAAAGAATTTTTCCAGTTGGACGATTAGATAAAGAATCAAGTGGATTAATTATATTAACTAATGATGGAGACATAGTAAATCAGATTCTACGTGCAGGTAATAAACATGAAAAAGAATATATTGTTTCAGTTAATAAACCAATTACAGATGATTTTTTAAGGAGACTAGCTAGTGGAGTAAAAATTCTAAACACTAAAACATTACCATGCAAAGTAAATAAGCTAAATAAATATAAATTTAAAATGACATTAACACAAGGGCTTAATAGACAGATAAGACGTATGTGTGAAGTGCTAGGTTACGAAGTAGTAACACTAGAACGAATTAGAATAATGAATATTGAATTAAAAGGTATGAATATAGGGAAATGGCGCTTTTTAGATAATAGTGAAATGAAGCAGTTAAAAGGTATGTTGAAAAATTCTTCAAAAACACAAGAAGCATCTTATACAAAAAAAGATTATTATGATCGGAAAAAATATAAAAAAAAGAAACAAAGAAATAGAAAATAGATAAGTAATATTTATTGACAATATAAAATATGGTATGATTACTTTACAATAAAGGGGGATTTGTATGAGTAATCAAACTGTTGTTAATCGATTAATACCACTTCCAAAGAATTGCAAAGTTCTAAAAGGTGTAACATACGATAAAAAAAGAATTAAAATTGTCTGTAAAATGGACAAAAGTGCTAAGATTCAAACAGCGTTATCGCTATTAGATTTATATACTTCACATAGTCATTTTGAAGCGGATTTTACTATTTCGTTAGTAATTGTGAAAAAAAATAAAACAATTAAGCAATTAAAAAAAGCAAAGTTTATAAATCAAAGCTATATTATTGAACCACAAATGACAGGTAAAATATATTCGGGTCTTAAGATAAAAGCATACAGCGATTTAGGAGTTTTGTATGGTGTTAGGACATTGATACAGGCATTATCACTAGACGGTGATGAAGTTACTATTCCTAAAATAAAAGTAGCTGACTGGCCTGATATGGAGTTTAGAGGACAATGGGGTGGTACATCTAATTGTGATATTCCATATATAAGCCAATATAAGTTTAATGCTATAGATGGAAAAGTCTTAGTTAATGCTGATGAAGAGGGTAATGCCACAGTAGTTCATAGTAATCGATTATATGAAGAAGCTAATCAATATGGTATTGATATTGCAGCTACCATACCTCATTTAGAGTTAATTGCTAGAAAAGGATTTATAGGCAGTAATAACGATTTATTGGCAACCCCATCTGAAGAACGAAAAAATCGTAGTGATTATTTTCCTTTCTTATGTATGAGTGCACAAGCCACAAAAGATATGATTGTTGATTGGTTTAGACAAACAGCTAAACATCCTATGGTAAATAAAATATTAATCTGGTTATCTGAAGAAGAGTCAAAATGTTATTGTGATAAATGTGTTGACCATGAACCATATTCCCTTGAAGTGAAATGCTTACTTGATGCATACAAAGAAATTAGAAAAGAATATCCAGAATTAGAACTTGGAATTATGCTATCTCAAGGAAGTTTTAAAGTCACAAAACAAATTGCTGATATGTTACCAAAAGAAGTATCCCTAACTTTCTATGATGGGGGACGAACATATGATTCTGGAAGATATGAAATGGTTTTACCTTCACTACTTAATTATGTAAAAAAAGGTGGATTATTAGGAATTTATCCCCAAATAACACATTCGTGGAGAACTGTATTTCCCATGATGTCTCCATATTTTATTAAATATCGTTGTAATGAGTTTGTAAACAAGAAATTACATCGTATTATTAGTTATTCTGTACCTGATAATCGCTATCATGACTATAATTTATTAGCTTTTTTAGAGTGGTTATGGAATAACAAAGGAAGAAGTGAAAAAGAATTTACAATTGCCTATGCAACTATTAATAACCTTGATGGTGAACTATTATATAAATATATATTATCATTAAAAGATGCTTCATGGGATTTGGCACATTCAAAATTATTCGTACGTTTAATGTATAATTATCCACTAATTTTGAGAAGTTCACTAACATTTGATGATCATCGATTTGAAATGGCAGAAGTGTTATCAATTAAAAATATTAAAAAAGATATTACTCAAACTAGAAAAGCAATTGAAGTTGCCAAGGAAATGAAAAATGACCAATTAGTTGCACAAGCTAAATCTATTCTTGGTGGACTATTAGCTTATGAGGGAATCACAGGGTTTATAAGTGAACTTACTAAAAAATCAATTGATAGTGAAAAATTAATCGGCTATTACAAGTTAACAAAAAAAGCTTCAAATATGGTATATAAAAATGTATTAGCTTGGAGTAAAGATATCTTATTAGAGCAAGAAAAACATCATTTTAGGGTAACTGATACATCTGTTGTTCTTTTTAGAGCACTAGATGGAATGAAACGATATCTTAATGATACTCAAGTTAAATGTAGTAATAAACAACGTATTATGCATGTTGGTGAGTGGGATGAGGGAGCATTTTCAAGCAAACATGATGCTTTACTATCTTTTGATATAACTAAAATGATAACAGAGAATAAAAAAGGAACATATCATGTATGCTTTGACTATATTGAAGGACAATCAGGTACAGAGATTTATCGTGTTTTCCTACGAGAAATTCAAAAAGCAGGTGGGGAGAAAACTATTTCAAAAGTGGCAAGTAATATGAAGCGAGTAGCAATATGGAGCCCATGGTCTGAATATCAATTGAAGGTTAAAAAAGTTAATAAGGATTGTCAGTACAAATTGTATATTGATGTAAATGGTATGGAAAAAGGCGAGAAAACATGTCGTGGAATGGTTGGATTGCGAAAAATATAACTTAGATTAAAAATATTATTACCTTGTTATTCATTTGGGTATATAAAAGAAAAAGGAGCAACTTATGAAAATTGCTTTTTATGACACAAAACCATATGATAAAAAATCCTTTGAAGAACAAAATAAATTATATAATTATAATTTCAAATATTTTGAGTACAAATTAAATGATGAAACAGCTCATTTAGCGAAAGGCTATGAAGTCGTTTGCGCTTTTGTTAATGATACCATTAAAAAAGAAGTTATTGATATATTATATGACAATGGAGTTAAGCTCTTAGCGCTTAGATGTGCTGGATATAATAATGTAGATTTTAAAGCGGCATTTAAAAAAATACATATAGTAAGAGTACCTAGTTATTCACCGTATGCGGTAGCAGAACATGCCATGGCATTACTTCTCACACTTAATCGTAAGATACATAAAGCATATAATAGAACTAGAGAATCTAATTTTTCAATTAACGGACTATTAGGTGTTACTTTACATGGAAAAACCATTGGCGTTATTGGGACTGGAAAGATTGGTAGAATTTTTGTAGATATTTGTAAAGGTATTGGTATGAAGGTTATTGCATATGATCCATATCCTGCTAAGGATAGTCAAATTGATTATGTGTCATTACAAGAGCTATATAATCAATCAGATATGATATCTTTACATTGCCCATTAACAAAGGAAACTAAGCATATTATTTCAAAAAGCAGTATTGACCAAATGAAAGATGGTGTTATCATAATTAATACTTCAAGAGGGGCACTTATAAATACAAGTGATTTAATTGAGGGATTTAAAAGTAGAAAAATTGCACAAGCTGCATTGGATGTTTATGAAGAAGAAGGAGAATACTTCTTT
>JAUUZE010000098.1 GCA_030590175.1 Clostridia bacterium | reverse complement strand
TGTTGTATACTTTTATACATGAGAGACTGTTTCCTTTCTGTTTGGTTTTTTGTTTGTTAAATTAATTTTAACAGAAAGTATGTCTCTCATACTATATTTAATTTTCCTAAAGTAATTTTACGCTAACTTATTTGGGTGTTATTTGGGTTATATACGAACATTGTATTCCTTTGCTCATAGCTAATTTAACAGCTGCTTCTTTATATTGTTTGTCATATACTAGTCTTTTCATAAACTGTCCTAACTTTTCCTCTTAACTTTGTGTCTACTTTATTATAACCTATCCAATGATAATACATTTTTGGTGTCCACTGTTTTCAGCGTAGTACAATAAATAAGTACTCATATAATTTATTCATCTAATTCTTTCATTCTAGTATTTATTGTTTCAAAAACTGCAATTGCTCTTTCAAACTCCTGTTTTGTTTCAGTATATAATATTGTTTTATGTAAATCCTCATACACAGATCTTACACTATTGTCAAATTTGTGTTTCCACTTTTCAAATCCAAACGAACCACTTGGATTATATTCTTTCGGTATATTTCTCTTTTCTAGATAAATTGAATCAGTAATTTTTGTTAATTTAATTAATTCCCTAAGCTGTGTAGAATTTTTCATAAAATCTATAATTTCAGTGTAATCAACTAACCTAACAACATCATATATGTGTCTTGATTTCATTGCCAAACTACCGCAAATAGCATGTCTTTTGACAGCCATTATTTTGTCAATGAATGTTCTCGTTATATCCAATGTTTCTATTTCTACTTGCCTTAACTCATATTCTTCTACTTCCTTTACGAACCCTTCAGCTTCAAGATACTCATGAATATATGATTTCAGAGTTTTCTTACTGTGCGGATGAGGTCTAACACACGATCCAATCTCAAGTTTAACCTTTTCCTCTTCTCTCTTTTCTTCACTGAACCACACATAGCTACTTTTATTTCTGTTATTTCTTTCATCTGGAATAATTTCATAATGAAAATCCATAATTATTGATGATTCAATTTTTTTCAATAATCTACTAATCTGTTTATCGGTCATATTATTAGCCGGAACAAATGTCAGATCAATATCCTCTGAAAATCTTTCAATTGTACCAGGATAACATTTGCTTAAAGATGTTCCTCCTTTAAAAACCACACTTTTAGCAAACTCACTGACTTCTAAATTTCCAAGCAACATTGTTATGAAATAATCTTTACTTACAGCTGTTGATGGAATATTAATCTTTTTAGATGTTAAGTCAATCAATTCATCAAACTCATCTATATAGTTATGCAGTTTCATATAATCCCTCAATATCAATCGTTTTATATTTTGATGTACCTTTTAGGTAGCTGCTTAGTTCTGTGCTAATTCTGTAATACCTAAGCACTTTTACTAGTGAAGCAATTGTGCTTTTTTTATATTTAATTGAAGATAAAATTCTTATTACATCTGTTTCATTATAGTATCTTACTGACTCTCCTAAAAATCGCACAAGCTTTTTATAATTCAATTCCTCAATTTTTGTATAATTTTGCAATACTTCAAGTAGTTCAATCATCTTGATTGTGCTTTGGTCTAATTTTATGTTTATTCTTTGAATCTTCATATTAAAAATAGTTGTCTTCTCCATTTCCGGGACTACAGAAACCATCTCGACATTCTTTGGTATCTGTGTTGTCATTCCATATTTGGTAAACATCTTATATCCAATTAAAACACCTTTGTTTTTATTTTTACCAAGGAAGTACTGTGAAATATTTTTTTCACTTGCTCCGATTTCGCCAAATCTTCCTTGTGCAGTCATACAATATATCCCCTTACTAACTCTTTTTATCATTCCTCCCTTTTCTAATCGTGATAGTACCTTAAAAAAAGTAGGTTCCGGTATATAGCTGAATTTATTTTTGTATAGTTTACTTGCAATAAAAATATCTTTTTTATAATTTTTCTCAATTTCTTTTGTGATAACTGTTGTGTAGTTCATATGTACTAGTTCCTTTCCAATTATAATAGTAGTACATATAAAATTATATGTCAAGTTTTTTTAGTTTTAACTTGACATTTTATTTATAGTTTGACAAAAGAAGTTTTCTGTTTTATTCACTATTTTTTTATTGAAATTAGGGTTTGACATTTTATTTTTTATTATTTATAATTCATCTAGGGTTAACTAAAAAGACAAAATATTTTTTGGCTGATTGCACAAATATAGAGTGGCAATATACTAAGACAACACAAAAACTATTATTAAAGGTGTTTATATCTTATTTTAGTTAATTTGATTGGAGGGGAAAATGAAAAAAATTGTATTTGTATTAATTATTAGTTTACTTTTGCTAACTTCATGTAGTAAAAGTTCAGCTTTACCAGATATGGAATCAGTAATAAATGGTTTTAATTTTTCCATAAATAATGTATCAGAAGGCAGTAATGGAATTAATTATGAAATTCTACTAGAAAATAATAGTAACGAAATAGTATATATCACGTCTTGTAATCTTGGTTATAATTATACAAATAATACTGAAAACAACAATGCTGAGACTACTTTTAGTGGAACCTCAAATATGCTAAACAAAAAATTAACTATTAATCAAAATTTGATTTTTAAAGTCACAATACCATCTGAAGAGAAGTCTTCAAATATTATTAAAGATAGTTTAAAAGTAGTTATTCACGGATATGCGAAAGAAAAAATTGAAGATTATCAGTTCACTATTAGCACAGATATTTTAGTAGAAGATCAAGACTAATAAGAGAAACAACACCAATACTGGAAACAAACACATATAATTCTACAGAGGTCATACATACTAATTAATAACTTTTTTATAATCTCTCCTTTCTTAGTTTATTAAATCTTAATAAAAAGATTTTGTAGCAATTAATGAATTTACCTCTTCGATTAAACTATATGTCCCAATTATTTTTGTTTCTTGTTTATAATATTCTATTGCATCACTTACTGATAATTCACCAGTTATTGCATTCTTTATGGTTGTTTTTCCTAACTCTGAAACTTTTGTCATATAGTTATCATCTTGAATCCAAAAACCTCTATTAATGTTATTGTAAATTTGAGGATATAAGTAAAATTTACTCTGATTCTCTAGCACATACTTTTCTGCAACAGAAATGTCCGCTGTGCTTAGAACATTTATAGCTTCATTATAACTTTCGCCAAATGAATAATAAATAATTTCATAATTAGTTTTGTTGGGTGAGAAATTTATGATATTTGGTGAATCATTTCTTTTCACCGCACCATTTTTATATAAGCAATTTAAATATATTGTGTTATCATTTTCAATGAAGAAATCTCCTTCTCCCAATTTATCCCCTAGAATTCCATATCTTCCCATAAAAAAACCTTGTGTATCCCCTAGAAATATATTGACAAAAGTATTGATAACATCCTCTTTGTTATCAGCATACTTTGATAAAGTAAATGCTTTATCATATGATAGGTATCCTCTAATTAAATTTTCGTTTCTTATATTAGACAAACCAGCAATAACACTATGATTAGCTCCAGTATTTTCAATAATCTCATTGTATCTAATAACCTTATTGAAAGTTGAGCCAATATTATTTTTATAATAGTATTTAGTTAAACTAGAACCATTTAATCTATCATTATACTCAAAAGAGTTTTTGTGGAGTAGTTTTTCATCATAACATAGTTTCAGAAAATTTAAGCAATCAATCATTGAATCTTTGCTTAATGCATCTTCAAAAAACCCTGTATTTGGATTCCAAGCTGGATTATATATTTCCAAAGCATTAAAATAGCAGTCATATGAAATGAAAATGTCCTCTAATCCATAAAGCCCTTCTGCAATAAAACCAACTGTATCATCTATACCATTCTTATCAGGGTCACTTCTCACAAACATTTTAGCAACTTCATAGAATTCGCTAGTGGTTGTTGGTAAATCAATAGCAAGATTGTCAAGCCATTGTTGATTGATAAATCTTACTGAGTATACTGGAACATTAAGGTCTGTAATTGGAATTCCATAAATCTCATTATTGTAAACAACCATATTCGTAAAGTAGTCAGGTAATGTTTCCCATACTTTATTGTTCTTTAAATATTCAGTAATCGGTACTATCGACCCATCTTCCACATAATTTCCTATTGAAAACCTACCAATACTTATTAAATCAGAGTTTTCTAACAAATCATTTTTTGTAATAGTTCTTAAATTATATTCAAAAACTTCTAGATTAATATTGTAAAGTTTTTTAAACATCTCTTTAAAACTTTCTTTTTCGCTATTATTTTTTGAGCTGTCAGTACCATAAAAATTGTTCATAGCAAGTGTTAATTCATTTACAGATTCCTCAATATTTATGAGATTTTCTGGCATTTCTGTTGTAATATCTTTATCACTATTATTGCAAGATACTAGTAGTAAAAATAATACTAATACACATGTAGTTTTTATAATTTTAATCATATTCTCTCCATATTGCTATAAATTTTTAATTGTAGATTTATAAGAATTTTTTTCCTGATTACACTCATATATGCCTAAAAACTAATTTTAATTTCTACTACATTTCCTTATTATTCCATATATTATTTCAATTAATTATAACATCCCTATATATATAAGAGTCCTAAACACTAAAAAAGTTTCAAGTTTCTTCTATACAATACGATTTTTTTCATTAGTTTAATTCCGGTTGCTTTCGATTTCGCTATATGATATATCACTTAAAACAAACTCATTTTCAACCATCTTATACTTTAATATTATATGTCCAATCACCCTATGTATTGATGTTCCTATTGGCATTTCATATTTAATAGAATTTTCACTTATTTCAATACCTTTAGTCTCAAAATAATTTCCTTCTCTTTCTGTAAGCGTCAAACATTCAGCACCTACTACTAAATAAATAATATTGAGACAATACTTATATGAAAAGAGGTGTTGATATGTATATAAAATATAGCGAATCAAAATAAGTTACAGTCAATTTGATTATTTGAGAATTTTCCTAGATATGCAAAAACCCTAAAACGTGTTTCTAATGTTTATACAAGTTGCTGAGGATTGCAACTTATAATTAGTACAATGCTAATGAATTTGATGAATAATAATAATTTTAAAAAAACATTATTGTTCTAACAATATCAAAAATGTTTTTTCTCATTTCATCTGAATTATTACTATTAAATTCAGCTTTCAGCTTTATTGTATAATTTTTTAATCCGAAATCAATATAACTTTTATTCCCAACTTCATATTCCACATATTCTATTACTTCGCCTTCATAAGTCTCCATGAAATGTACCTTACTGTTTTTTGCAGTTGTAGACAGTCCATATGAATGCCAAGGATAAATTTGTAAATAATCCTCTTTTGTTGTACTAAAAAAAACTGTTAAAGACCCAAAATCCCCTTCATTCAGCTCACTTGATAATAATGGTTTTTCAATTACGTACAAATATTCTTTTAAAAATCTTATACTATAATTATCATAATACTCATTATAATATGTATTATAATTCAAATATGCTCCTGATAAATGTCCTATGATTTCTTTCTCTAAAAACACTATTTTCTTATTTCCCTTTAATATTTCATCAATTTGTATACTCGTATCTTCTGAAACATCTATTTCAGAACACTCAATATTATCAAAATTTAAATTTTTAACAATAGCTCTTATTTGAGTAATTACTTCAAGAGATTCTTTATTCTGTTTTTCATTGTATGATGTAACATATATCAAGTCTTGTATATCATGTTGCATAGATTTTAATGCAATATTACTTTTTAACAAGAAAAATAATATTATTATAAAAGATAAACTTATAAAACCAATTAATACTATTATATATTTTTTTTTCAAATTGTCACCTCATTTTTATATTACTTCATATTTAAGAGAATAATGAAGATTATTTACACAAATTATAATACCATATCACAACTCTACTTTACTACAAAAAGACGTAAAGCAGAGTTGGTATTTTATGTATTATGAATACTACTCTCTAGAAAACGGCATATAATTTGCATTAGCTAAATTTGTATAATACCATACTGTTATGTCAATTTCTGGTCCTACTTGTTCGTAGCAAAAAGCACAAGTATAATAGTTTTGCCCAATAAGAATTACATGACCCGAATGTACAACAGCATCACCAGCTAACATGCTAGGATATGAGTTCATTAGATCAGTATATGTTAAGTTAGTTTTGTTATATGATCCAACTTTTGGATAATCCACACCAATAGCAGCAATAAAAGATGCTGTTGTTTCTCTTGTAACCTCCCATGCATAACTAACAAAAGCTGAACAGTCGTTACCATATTTTGGCATTACAATACTATCTCTAACATAATAATCATAAAAATCATTATCATCAACCACTGCTTCAAATCCAGCTTCATCTTTTTGATATACTGTTCGCGAATATGGAATATTGTATGTGCTACTTGATGTATATGTCCAATAATTATTATATCCTGTTAAATTTTGAGTCGGCGTCCACGAAACATTATACATCCCACTTGCTATTGTAATCATCGCTTCTCTTTCAGCTGTTGTTAAACTCTTTGACGAAACAGTTTCCTTTTTTGCAATATCTCTCATCATGGTTTTTAAATCAACATCTTCAATTACTTCAACTTTAATAACCTTTTTAACTTCACCAATAGATACAGATATTTCTGTTTTCCCTTTTCCTCTAGCTAAAATTCTTCCTTCAACAGCTATTGCTATTTCTTGATCTTCTGTATCAAACCTTACTTCTTTATTTAAATTTCTAGTTTCGCCGTTTTTATAAATTCCAATAATATCAATAAATTTTGATAATCCATTATGTTGTATTTCAATATTTTCATTAGTTATTTTAATATCAACTAATTCTTCAGTGAAGTTAACACTATCCTCTTTTAACTCTTCCATTCCTGCAATAGAAGCAGCTCCTATGCTCATACACATAATAAATATTAATGTAATAATTAAATATTTTCTTTTCATAATTCTACCTTTCTTAACTTTTTAAATTTTTCCCTATTTTGTGTTAAACTTATACTATACTTACCTACTTTAAACATTTAAGTTGTTTCATAATTATATTTTTTTGTCCTTACGATAACTGTATCATCTAATTTACTGACAATAGAAATTTTATCTTTTGTTATTGCAAGGACTTATCTCTACTTTCATTAAGCATCACTTCACCTTTCACCTAAAAAGTTTGTTCTTTTTTGATATTCACCATAATAAGTTACTGGAAATTTAGCTACATTACAGTAGTCTGTACAATATAGCTATTCTCTTATCAATAAACGTAATAAACAATTCTAGATGTACTTTCTGTATTGTTTCCAGAATAAGCATAGTAGTAAACACGCCACCGATATTGGTAACCCTCTAAAACATACCAGCTTTTAGCCATTGCTCCATATGTTCCAGTATAATTTTCTGACCAGTATTTAACTGTTATCCAACCATTAGCATATTTTACTTCAACTACTTTTCCTTTTTTCAAGCTCTACACTAGCTGTACAAATTAGTAAACCAATTATTATTTGCACAACTAGTATAGAGACATTCTTAAGCAAAGTTACCCCAGTATGCTTTCATAATATTCATAT
>JAUUZE010000091.1 GCA_030590175.1 Clostridia bacterium | reverse complement strand
ATTCATCTAGTTCACTTATAGTAGATAGTTTTGGTAACTGCTCTGATTATCCTAAATATTATAGAAAATCAAAAGATAAACTTGCAGAAGAACAAAAAAAACTATCAAAGCGAAAGAAGGGAGGAAAAAACTGGAAAAAGCAATGCATGAAGATCGCAAAAATTCATGAAAAAATTAGGAATCAACGAAATGATTATTTGCATAAACTATCAAGTAAGATAGCCAAAGCTTATAGTAGTGTAATAATTGAAGATATAAATATGAAAGCAATCTCATCACATCTACATTTGGGAAAAGCTACAATGGACAATGGCTTTGGTATACTGAGGCGATTACTAGATTATAAGTTACTTGATCAAGATAAACCATTGATTAAAATAAACAAATGGTTTCCATCTAGTAAGTTATGTAGTCATTGTCATAATATATATAATGAGCTAAAATTAGATGAGAGAACATGGACATGTAGTACATGTCATATAAAACATAATAGAGATATCAATGCAGCTATTAATATAAAAGAAGAAGGATTAAGAATATTAGGAGTCATTGATAAGAATAAAAACCGTTGGGCAAACGGGGTTAGCTTGGTAATTATGCCGACATTAGTTGGCACGTCCCAAGAAGCTCCCTCCTCGTAAGGTGGGAGAGTGTCACCAATTAGTTTATTAGGAAGTTCAGTTGTAATCGCTGCAGAACCTATAAAAGAAAAAGGTTCATTAGAAACACTAATAGAACGAATAACTGAAAAATACAACGAACGAATTGAAACTAGAACAGAATTTTATAATGAGCGTGTAGAAAAGGCTACCACAAGAAGTGATCGAATGCTTGAAATTATCAATACTGTTAATCCAGACTTAGTTGATGGTTTTACAGTTTTGCAACAAGAGCACTCTTTTATTCATGAAGAAATATTTAATTTAAACATTTCTTTAAGAGCTGCATCTTATGACCAATTTATTATTGAATTAACTGAATATTATAATCAATTACTTGCTAAGGTTTCAAAAAAAGAAATTACTCCACTAGAAATGCGAGAAAGTATACGTACTTTTTTAGAAGAAAAGCGCAGTGAAATGATTGCATCAATAGAAGCGTACAAGGAAGCTATTGCTGATGCAAAAGCTGACAATGAATTAGTAATAAAACAAATAAAAGCCAATGGACTTGCTCTTCGTGAAGCTCTTGATAGTCATGATTTAATAGCTGCTAATGATGCATTAACTAATATTATGAGTTTAGTAGCAGAACATATTGCATATGATTCCTATAAACTTAATATGTTACAAAACTTCCCTTTTTAACTGCTTATAAAAAGGAGTTGTCCTAAACGACAACTCCTTTATTTTTTTACTTAAGTAAAAGAATTAGTTTTTTATTTTTTTTATCATAATCATATCAATTTCACGTAGAGGTACATTAACAGCTACTACCTTAACTTGTACTTGATCTCCTAATGTATAAAAGTAATTGCTTCTTTCTTTATATAATCTATAACCCTCTTTATCAAATTTAAAATATCCTTGTAATTTCTCAACACTTACAAAACCTTCCACAGTGTTTTCTAATTCCACATATAGTCCATATTGAGTTACTCCTGAAACAACACCTATAAAAACATCTCCAATATGTCTCTTCATAAATATAGTTTTGTATAAATCAATAACATTTCTCTCTGCTAATTCTGCTTTTCTTTCTGTATCTGAACAAGTTTTTGCAATGTCTTGTAATTGATTCATCATTTTTTCATAAACTTTTGATATGTCTTTTCCTAGCAAATAATCTTTCATTAAACGATGAATTAACAAGTCAGGATATCTCCTAATTGGAGAAGTGAAATGGCAATAGTATGTCGAAGCTAATCCAAAGTGTCCTTCATTATATGGGGAGTACTGTGCTTTTTTCATTGACCTTAGTGTTACTGTATTAATTAAATGCTCTACTTTAGTTCCTTTTACACTATCTACTAATTCTCGTAGAATTTGTGGATGAATAGTCTTTCTGTGCTTTATAGATAAACCTAATCCTTTAGCTAATGATAATAAGTTTTCTATTTTTGTAGCATCTGGTTTTTCGTGAATACGGTACATAAATGGCATTTGCATCAAGTCAAAATGCTGTGCTACAGTTTCATTACATAGAATCATAAATTCTTCTATTATTCTGTTTGATTGATATCTATCATAAGAAGTTATGGCTATTGGCTCTTGTTTGTTATCCACTAATACTTTTGATTCTTTAAAATTAAAATCAATACTACCACGATGTTTTCGTTTATTAGTTAAAATATCACATAGCTCATTCATTAATTTTATTTCATTAGATATATGACTATATTTTTTAAGTATCTCTTTATTTTCATCAATAAACAACTGTACATTTTTATATGTCATTCGCTCGTTTACATTTATTACACTTTCTACGATATCAAAATCTGTAACATTTCCTGAGTTATCAATACTCATCATAACTGAAAAAGCTAACCTATCAACATTTGGATTTAAGCTACAAATATTGTTTGATAGTTGCTTAGGTAACATGGGAATTACTGTGTCTACCAAATAGACACTTGTTCCCCTTTGTAAAGCTTCTAAGTCTAAAGAAGAACCTTCCTTAACATAGTGGCTAACATCAGCAATATGAACACCTAATAAATATTGCCCATCTTCTTTTTTTGAAATAGTAACAGCATCATCTAAGTCTTTTGCATCTTGTCCATCAATGGTAATAGTTACTATCTCTCTGTAATCACTTCTTTTTTTATAATCAGAAGAAGTAATTTCAAGTTGGTTAATACTATTTGCTTCTTTAATAACATTATCAGGAAACGTTTGCGTATACTCGTTATCTTTTAAAATTGCTTTAATATATGAACTAGTATGAAAGGAGTTACCAATAATATTAACTATCTCTCCTACAAGAAATTTACCATTTTTTTTAGTATCTATTATTTTTGCTTCAACTATATCGCCTACTTTAACTTTTGTAGGTAGACGATCAATATCAATTATATTTGTTTTTTTATCAAGAGGTCTTACAAAAAAGAAATGTTTATCCTTTTCAACAATACCTGTAATAGTATTTCTGTTTCTTTTAATAATTTTTGTAACCATACCAACGCTTTTTCTTCCAGATTCAGATTTCTTTACTAATTTAATTTCTACTTGATCTTGATGGATGGCTCCTTGTAAATTTTCAAATGGTATATAAACATCATCTATTTGTCTGTCTTGTTCAACAAAAAAAGAAAATCCTCTTTTTGATCCTTCTATTTTACCTATATAGAAAGCACTTTCTTTATTAATAATATATCGTTTTTTCTTAGTTAAACGTATTTTATTTTCTCTTAATAGTTCTTCTAATAATTTTGCAAAATCTTCTTTATCTTCAATTGGAACTTCTAGTACCATAGCCATTTCTTCCTTTGTTAATGGTACATAGTGATTACTTTTTATAAAACCAATTAATTTATTTGTGCGTTCATCTTTTTTGTTCATTAATTCTCTTTTCTTTTTTTTTACTATTTGAGTATATCACAAACAACTATTAAATATTTTCATTTGCTCACATATGTTGTAATATGGATAGTATGAGTAGAGAATTTTTAGTTACTTTCAAATACGCTAGTCAAAATGCTGATTTTAATGCAATTAGTCAATTAGCCTCAATAATCTGGGAAGATCACTATACTTCCATAATTGGTAAAACTCAAGTGTCATATATGGTTGAAAAATTTCAAAGTGCTAACGCAATTAAAGAAGCAATAGAGATAGAACATTATCATTATTTGATGGTTTACTATCAGCAACAGCTTATAGGTTATAGTTCCTATTGTATAAAAGAATGCTCTCTTTTCTTAAGTAAATTTTATGTACACAAATCATTTAGAGGGTTAAAAGTAGCTTCATCAATGATGAACCAAATTATTTTATTCGCAAAAAAGAATAAGTTATCTTCTGTGTTTCTAACAGTTAATAAATACAACAAACACTCTATTTCCATTTATAAGCATTTTGGGTTTTTGGTAACTAAAGAATTAGTTACTGATATTGGACAAGGATTTGTAATGGATGACTACCAACTAACCTTAACAATTTGACATTAGTTTGACATCAAAGTATAATTTTAATATTATTATTAAAAGGATGAGTGTATTGAAAAAATTACTATACTGTAATATTCCTAAACAAATTAGTGTAATTAGACGGTTAATCAACGAATACTTGGTTACTGAAATGAACAAAATAGGTATGAAAAACATTGTACCATCTCATGGTGATATTTTAATTACACTTTTTCATCATGGTGAACTAACTTTAAAACAGTTATCGTTTAAAATTAGACGAGACAAATCAACAGTGACAGCCTTAGTGCATAAGTTAATAAAAAATGGGTATCTTACATTAAGGCCTAATGAAGAAGATAAACGATCTAAATATGTTTGTCTCACAGAAAAAGCTAATACATTTAAAGAGCCTTTTATATCAATATCAAATAGTATGAATACCATACTATTACAAGATATGAGCGAAGAAGATAAAAAGATCTTATCTAAATATTTAGTAAAGATACAAGAAAACTTCTTGCATGAAGGAGAAAAAGAGGATTAATATGAGGAAAATATTATTAATTGTAATGACACTAATCATTTTTGTCATTCCACTATCAGCTTGTCAAAGCAATGATAGTAACGAATTAGTGGTTGGTATGGAGTTAGCTTATCCTCCATTTGAGACGACTGATGCTGATGATAACCCTGATGGGTTTTCTGTTAAATTAGCAGAAGCAATTGGTGAAGAGCTAGGGCGTCCAGTTAGAATTGAAGCAATGGCATGGACAGGATTAGTTCCTGCCATCACATCTGGAAAAGTTGATTTTGTACTATCTTCTATGACAATTACTGCAGGTCGTGCTGAAACTGTTAATTTTTCAGATCCCTATGCAAAATCACAATTATCACTGTTAATTTCTAAAGAATCAACTGTCCAAAGTTTTAATGATTTAAAAGCTGAAGGAAAAAAATTAGCAGTAAAAGGTGGGACAACAGGTCATATCTATGCAACTGAAAATCTTCCAGAAGAAAACATTATTGTTTTTGATAAAGCAGAAATTGCAGTATTAGAGGTCTCACAAGGAAAAGCAGATGCATTTATTTATGATGCTCTAACTGTTTATCAGAATTCTTTACAATATGAAAGTACAACTCGTGCTTCCTTTGAAATTTTCCAAGATAGTTTTGAATTTTGGGGAATGGCATTTGATAAAAGTAATACCCAATTATTAAGCGATGTAAATGCAGCTTTAAAGACATTACAAGACAATGGAAAAATTAATGAGATTGCTGACACCTATTTAGGAGATGTTAAAAAAGTATTTGAAGAACAAGGATTATCCTTTTTCTTCGATATAGATTAAGAAGATTTATGAAGAATCTTTTTATAACTAGAGATGATAACAAAAGAATCACTAAAGCTGCAACGCTAACAAATGTGGCTTTAGTTGGTTTGTTTATATTCTTTATTGTATTATTTACTGTCATCAAACTAAACTATTCTTTTGATTTTTCTGTTATTTCTAGATATCAGAAAAAATTTATTACCGGATTTACTATGACACTGGCAATCTGTAGTGTTTCACTATTTATATCATTAGTTATTGGAATTGTTAATGCTATCGCTTTAAAAAGCAATATTATCTTTTTTAGGTTTTTAGCTAGATTTTATGTTGAGTTAATTAGAGGCACACCTTTTTTAGTACAGATTTTGTTTTTCTATTTTATTATAACTCCTGCATTTGGATTAGAAGATAAATTTATTGTAGCCTTTTTAATATTGTCTTTATTCTCTGGAGCTTATGTTACTGAAATCATAAGAGGAGGCATTGAAAGTATTCCACAATCACAAATTATTACAGCAAATTCACTTGGTTTTAGCAAATGGCAAATATATCGATATATCATTTTCCCACAGGTTTTTAAACGGATTTTACCTGCCTTAGCTGGTCAAATATCATCACTAATAAAAGATTCTTCACTTTTGTCAATTATTGCTGTGAGTGAATTTACAATGAAAACCCTTGAGGTAAATGCATTAACCTTTCAAACCTATGAAACCTTATCCTTTTTAGCTCTAGGATACTTGGTTATTACTATCCCAATTTCACTTCTGTCAAAATGGTTAGAAAGGAAATACTTTTATGAATCTTAATATAAATAATGTTGTAAAACAATATGAAGTACAACGTGCACTTGATGATTTTACATTTTCTATCCAAAATGTTCCTTCGCTAGTTATTGTAGGTCCTTCAGGAGGTGGTAAATCCACACTTCTTCGCTTGTTTGCAGGATTGGAATTGGCTACAAGTGGTGAAATATGCATTAACGGTCAGCAAATTATCAATGATGTAAATTGGTTAAAAGAGTATCGAAAAAATGTTGGTGTTGTTTTTCAATCATATAACTTGTTTCCCCATTGGACGGCTATGGAAAACATTATAATGCCATTGATTAAAGTTCATGGGTATAGTGTGGAACAAGCAAAGGAAACTTGCTTACAATTATTAAAAAGGTTTGACCTATTAGAACATGTGGATAAAATCCCTGCAAAACTTTCTGGTGGTCAACAGCAACGTATTGCCATTGCACGTGCTTTAGCCATTAATTCAGAGTTGTTATTGTTTGACGAGCCAACTTCTGCTCTTGACCCACAATTAACAAGTGGCGTTCTTGAGATGATTGTTGAATTAAAAAAAGAAGGAACAGATATTTTAATGGTAACCCACGAAATGACCTTTGCAAAAAAAGCTGCAGATTATGTAGTTTATATTGATCAAGGAAAAGCCATTGAACACGGAACTGCTGATGAGTTTTTTAACCATCCAAAAAGTAGTGTTTTACGTGAATTCTTATCTCACACTACTATATAGGTGAAATAGCAAAACGACATATATTATCTCCTTTTAACATAGTCAACAAGAAGTCGCCCACTTCAATGCTTCCTTTCTCACTTTAGTGAGTGCAGAGGTGGGTGATGAATTGTCTTAATTTAAAGTATAGTTCATTGATAATACTACTTCAAAGATGATAAAATATAGCTAGTAGAAAAGGAGGGAAATCAGCGAAAAGATTATTTACATAAACTATCAAGTAAGATAGCAAAAACTTATAGTAGTGTGATAGTAGAAAATATAGACATGAAAGAAATCTCAGCTCATCTACATTTAAGAAAAGCTACAATGGATAATGAATTTGGAATCCTAAGAAGATTACTAGATTATAAACTACTTGATCAAGATAAACCATTGATTAAAGTAAATAAGGTTTCCATCTAGTAAGTTATGTAGTCATTGTCATAATATATATAGCAATCTAAAGTTAGATGAGAGAGTATGGACATGTAGTATGTGTCATATTGAACATAATAGAGATATCAATGCCGCCATAAATATAAAAGAAGAAGAATTAAGAATATTAGGAGTCATTGATAACAAAAGTAACCGTTGGGCAAACGGGTTTAGCTTGGTAATTATGCCGACATTAGTTGGTACGTCCCAAGAAGCTCCCACCTACGAGGTGGGAACGTGTTACTGGAGACTTAAGAACTTTTACATCAAGTTTTTAATAAAAGAAACAGCCATTACGGTTGTTTCTTTTGTACATCCTCTTTGCTGGTATAAATTCATTAGTATCTTTTCATTCATTTATAACCTTATCTCCTATACGGTGTAATTTTATCATGTTTGTTTTTCCCTCACTTCCAGTAGGGATTCCTCCTGTTAACACGACTATGTCATCTTGTTTAACTAATTTACTCTCTATAGCTAATTCCATAGTGTTTTCATATAACTTTTTCTGTTCACTTATAAACTTACTGAGCATTGGTCTAATACCCCAAGACATATTTAATTGTCGTTGTGTTATAGGTTTAACTGTAATAGCAATAATTGGGCTAGCTGGTCTAAAACTTGATAACATTCTAGCAGAATTTCCTGTCCTTGTAGGAACTACAATTGCTTTTGCATCTATT
>JAUUZE010000080.1 GCA_030590175.1 Clostridia bacterium | reverse complement strand
CATGACGATTATTATGCTTTTTTACTTTTTGTATGTCTGAGAATATGACAGCATGTTTGACCATGATATCCAGATTATTATTGTTTTGTGTGGCAACAAACTTTTCATCCAACATGACAAAGAGGGTGTCTGGAGTATTGGGGTTAGGAGTATGCGCCACACTAGCAACTCTGTTTTTTAAAATGCAGTTTCTGACAGTTTGTCTTGAAATGGTAAAAAAGCGTTTGTTAACATGAACACGATGGCCAATCATACTTGTGACGTTTTTACCAGCGGTAGCGAATGAAGTTGTTGCTGCATGTTCTACTAACAATGATTTAATGTATGGGTCATAATGGTCATATTTTTTAAGACCAAGAAACCGATCTACATGGCAATAGGTCTTTCTAGTTGCAATATTTATGTAGTATGTTCTTTCATAGGTGACAAGCCCAAAAATGGTCATGATGGTTCTGGAGGGGCGAGAACTGATATGGTAGGATCTTTTTCTGATAATTGAATTCTTGTAATCTTTATCTAGCTTCTCAAGAAACGTTTTTAGTGTTAGCCTTGCAAATTCATTTATGTTTTGATCAATAAAAGAAACTGTATTTACAAAGTTAAAAACATCAGGAATTGCATTTAACTCTAAGGAATCATTAAAAAAATTGTCTTTCATCGAAGAAAACAAAAGATTAGTAAACACCTGCTGATAATTGTATGTTAAAATGGCCATGAGAGAAGTCCTCCTATTGTTGATTTTATGGGTTTGCTGATTTATTTAATTAATTATATGGGATTTCTCTTTCTATGTGAATCCCAAAACCATTTTACACTATCAAGAAATATTACAGATTTACTTTGTAGAAAACAAAAGATATACTTTTATAAAGCTTATTATATAAGGAGAAAATTATGGCATATCAAATAATTCATACATTTGAAGGTTTTATAAAATCATTTAAGGATATAAATAGTGACGATTCATTAGAATATAATATAAAAAAGTGTCTTAATGAACTTAAAAAAAGAAGTATAGATGGAATAGTAATAAATGTTGATGGTAACAATGGTTATCTAGAAAATGATAAAAACTGGAATACATTTATAATTGGTATGACTATTGCAAAAAAACTTGGGTTTAAAATGTGGATATATGACGAAAAGGGGTATCCAAGTGGAGGAGCTGGTGGAATTGTTCTAAGAGACAACCCGCAATATGAAGCAAAAGGGATTAAATTTCACAACAATAGTTATTACATATCAAATATTTATGAAGGATCACATGCTGCAGGAAACTTTCATGAAAAAAGAAGATATATAAATTTATTAGAAACAAAAGCTGTAAAAAGTTTTGTAAAAGTAACCTATGAAAAATACAAAGAAAGGCTTCCAAAACATTTATTTGACAGTTTTGATGCTTTTTTTACAGATGAACCTTCACTTATGACTGTGGTTACTGAAAATCCAGACGGTTTATTTGATAAAAAAATTCCAGTTAAAGACCATATAGATACAAATATACCAATTACACCTTCAATACCATATAGTGATGAATTAAATGAGTACTATTATAATAAATATAACAAGAACATATTAGACGATTCACCTGAAATATTTAAATATAGAGAAGAACCTTCAGAAATAAAGTGTAGATTTTATGAGGCAGTTAGCAAAACTTATGAAAAAACATATTCAATAGTACTTTCATCAGCATGCAAAGAATTAGGGAAAAAATTAACAGGACATCTTCTTTTTGAAGAAACACCAATAATGAATGTGGCTTTTCATGGAAATCCCATGAGAATTTTAAAACATTTTCAATTACCTGGAGTCGACTTACTTAGTAATATTCAAAAAAACATAAGTATATTTGGTCACAAAATGGTTTCATCGTCAGCATGGTTACAAGGAATTAATAAAATTATGACAGAAACAAGTGATTTCTTTGAAAGAAGACTTGCGAATAAAGGTATTACTCAACATAAAAAGGTTATTTTAGCACTTTATCGACAATTTGCTCTTGGAGTACGAGAATTTTCTTTTTATTATAGTTATCACTTATACAATTTAAAAGATTACAAATTTATTACAGGCACCATAAAAAACCTATGTGAATATGCAAGTGATAGCGAATTTATCCCAGACGTTGCTGTATATGTTTCTTATGAAACAATATGGTCAGGGTTTTATCCAAGTCTTGCAACACCATATAATCTGTTTAATGAACAGCCTGAATATGTTAAGAACTTTGAAATAAAAATTATTAACATGTGTGAACAACTATATGAAAAAAACATTCAGTTTATTCTTTTTGATGAGAGTACAATAGAAAAAATAGCAGAAAAAGGGATAACAAAAGTTATATTATCTAACTGTACTGTAATAAGCAAAAACCTATATGATTTATACAAAAACAATAAAATCGAATTTTATGGCAATGTTCCTAAATATGTTTATTTAGATGGGATATTAACAAAAATGAGTGATATTAAAACAAATGACATTCATGAATTAAAAGTAAAGGAACCTAACTTCATGTATGATAACAACTTAATTTTCACTACTTATGCTAATAATAAGTATTTCTGCTTTAATCCAAGTAAAAGCAACATAAATATAACATTAAAGAAAGATTCAATAGTATACGACCCAGCTAAAAACAAAGAAATCCCTTATAAAGCAAATAAAAACTTAATAATTGAACCAAATGAAAGTATATTCGTGAAAAGTTAGAATAAAGTAACTTATTATTTTTTTCTAGTTGCTTCTTTAATTGCTAAGCCAGTTAGATAGTCAAGTTGTCTAGGTTCATATTCTTCATTTTCACGTTGTCTAGTCATTAAGGTGTAATCCCAAGTTGCTTTTCTAGCATCATCTCGCCAAGGTCTTCTTTCCCAACAATACCCTCTAAAAGGATCACGTGTTTTATTCATCCAGTCAAGGAGGAGGTCATGTAATTTGTTTCTTGTTGTAATAAGTGCATTTTCATTTATAAGGTTGTTCATTTCGTGGGGATCAGCATTTAGGTCATATAACTCATCTGTTCCTTCTAAGAATATTGTTAGTTTATACTGTCCATCAAAAATAGCCCTCATAGGTTGAAAACCACCAAAACCATCATGGTCAATTTCATAACGACCATATTCAATAAATATTTCCTCATTAGTCTTTTTCCCTTCATATAAGGCGGGTAAAAGACTTATTCCTTCAAGAATCTTTGGGATAGGAAGATTCATATAATCCATAATTGTTGGAACCACATCTATATGAGTTGAGGGATAAGAATAAACTGATTGTTTTTTTATTAATTTTTGATGCCAAGCAATAAAAGGGATTTTTGCAATACAATCATAAGAAGAAGGCCCTTTATTATTGATTTTGTGATTATATAGTGCATCACCATGGTCAGAAGTAAACAAACCTAAAGCATCAGGAGTATTTGTTTTCATGGATTGATAAACATCTCCAATCAATGAATCAACATAAGATTGGCATCCAAAAAAAGCTTGAAAGTTCATATTAAAGTCTTCTTCTTTTTTTAACAGACTATCTCCAGCCCAAGCTGCATAATGTGGGCTTTTACTTTTTAGAGAATCACCTAAAGAAGGACTTCTGTCAAATTCATAGTCGCTATACATATCATAATATTTATTAGGACAAATAAAAGGGTGATGTGGTTCATCATATGAAACAACTAATAAAAAGTCTTCATTCTTATGCTTTTCTAAAAAATCTATGGCTTTCATAGTAACTTGATATCCATAAGTGAATTCCTTTTTTACTATTTCTTTATCCATCAATGTCATATCCCTTGATTTTAAGATATCTTCTTCACTCATGGTTTCTAAATAGTTTCTCATGTCAAACCAGTATTCTTTATCCCAACCATCAGGACAAGTTCCTAATCCAAAATAATCACTACCATCAAGATGCCATTTCCCAATATAGGCTGTTTTTATATCATTATCACGTAAACGCTGACCAATTGTTTTAACATTATCTCCTAAAGCCATTGAATTGGCCCACATACCATTGGTATGAGGGTAAGTTCCTGTAAACAAAGCAGAACGGGCAGGTCCACAAACAGGTTGAGTAGTATATGCCTGTTTAAAATTCATACCATTTTCTGCAATCTCATCTAGGCAAGGGGTACTAAGACCAGTTTCCATATTACAATTTAGCATGTCCCATCTTTGAGTATCTGTCATTATTAATACAATTTGTTTTTTCATTTTCTTCTCCTAAGCATATTTGTTAATTATCTTTACTAATTTGTTTTTTGTAATTTAAAGAGATCAACAATCTCTACTTGTAAAACTTTTGCAATCCTCATGGCTAAAACTAAGGAAGGGTTATATACTCCTTTTTCCAAAGCTGCAATTGTTTGTCTAGTACAGCCTACTTTGTCTGCTAATTTCTCTTGTGTTATGTCAGCTTTTCCTCTGCGAATTAACCTTATATTATTATGTAAAGAATATGGTTGCTTCTCCATTAACTGCCTCGTTTCTTATAGGAAATAATAGTCATTAAAGAATATACAACATTGGAGACAACTATTAAACTATAGGCAATAACCCATAACCACCCAACTGGAACAAATCCTGTAGTTTCATATTTTAGAAACAATGTAATTAAAAAGATAAAAACGTATATTACAACAATAATAAAACTTGATACAGCGGCATCTTTAATTACTAATTGATCTCGCTCATCAGAAAGGGCACGTTTTTTATTAAAGACACGTTTTAAAATAAAATCACTTAAAAACCCAACAAAGAAGAGAGCAGCTAGCAAAATGCTTTTTATACGATTGTCACTCCAATTTGCTATTGCATCAGTAGATAACAATATTATTAAGAACAATATACCGACAAATCCCCATAAGGAAATTGTAAGAATTGAGTGTTTCATATGTTTACTCATGCTAGCACCTCCAATGTTAATGTAATGTATTTCTTACATTATGTCAAGTAAAATTTACATATGTTTGTAAATACCTTTAAAATAAAAGAAGCTATTTCAAAACAAAAACTAGTTTTTGAATGAGTAGCCCCTTTGTTTTTATTTCATTAAATTTGGTAAAAAGGTTACAATGCCTGGAAATAATATTAGTAAACCAAGACATATGAATAAGGCAATTAGAAATGGCCAAATTCCTTTAAAGATTGTCTCAATAGGGATATCTTTAGCAACTCCTTTAATAATAAATACATTCATTCCAACTGGAGGAGTAATAACTCCCATTGCTACAACTAATACAATAACTACTCCAAACCAAATTGGATCATAACCAAGAACACCTACTGCAACTGGATAGAATATTGGAATAGTTAGAAGTATTAATGCAAGTGCATCAATAAAACATCCTAAAACTAAATATATTAATAAAATAATAATAATAATACCAAAAGGAGGTAAAGGTAATTCAGTCGCCCAATTTGCCAAGGCAATTGGTAAACGACTAACAGCAATAAAGCGGCCAAATACTGTAGCACCTGCTACCATTAACATAATCATGGCTGTAGTTCGTGTGGTGTCTTTTAGTGAGGAAACAATTCCTTTAAAGTCTATTCTCTTTCTAAGTAAAGTAACTAATAAGATACTACCAGCTCCAATGGCACCGGCTTCTGTTGGTGTAAACCAACCAAGAAATAATCCACCAATAGAAATCATAAAGGTAACAATGACTTCAAACAAACCATTTTTTAGTGAATCAATTAAGTCTTTGAAGCTAGACTTAGGACCAGCAGGTCCTAAACTAGGGTTTCTCTTAACTAAATAAGCAATAGTTAACATATATAATGTCATTAACAAAAGACCAGGAATAATTCCTGCTAAGAATAATTTTCCAATTGACTGTTGAGATGCAATCCCATAAATAATAAAAATAACACTTGGAGGTATTAATACACCTAAAGCTCCACCTGCTGCAACAGAAGCAGTTGATAGCGAATCATCATAATTATATTTTCTCATTTCAGGTAGTGAAATTGCTCCCATGGTTGCAGCTGTTGCAGTATTAGAACCACAAATTGCGCCAAACATGGCACATGCTGCTTGTGTTGCAATGGCTAATCCTCCTGGCTTATGACCAACTAATCGATAAGCAAATTTATATAAACTACTACCAACACCTGAATAAAAGGCAATAAAACCCATCCATACAAACATGGGAATAACGCTTAATGAATAACTAGAGAAGATACTATACACCTCTGTTGTTGCCATGCTTAAAGCAGCTTTTGTTGATACAAGCACAGCAAAACCTAAAATACCCACAAATAACATACTAAAAGATATGGGCATTTTAAAAGTAATAAGAACTAAAAATAATATAATACCAAAAAGTCCAATTACCTCAGGGCTCATGCTGATACCTCCTGGCAACTGATAATAGTTTTACATAAAGTAACTAAACTTAAGATAATAAAACAACCAGCAAGTATATAAACCACAATATAATAAGGCATTTGTGTTGTTGGTGATAATTCATTGCTCGCTAATAATTTTGTTGCATATTCAATCATTTTGTAAGAAAAGACACTAAGGAGTAAAAATGAAATACCATTGATAATAACACTAATTGTTTTTTGTGTTTTGTTTTTGAATTTTTCAACAATAAAATCAATGGCAATGTGTGAATTTGTCACCATACATTGTGCTATACCAAATCCAACAATTAATGCAGTAATAAATCCTGTAAATTCATATGTACCTAATAATGGTTTTCCAAAAATTTTCCGTAAGAGTACATTTAGTACAACTAGTAACATAGCAATAACAATACTAATGCCAGCAAGCTTATCAAGCATGCTGGCAATGTAATTAATAACTTTAGTAGTTTTTTGTAACATATAAATCCTTATTCCTAGTATTCTTCGTTATACTTATCTGCCAAACTTTTTATAAGAGCTAAAACATCAGTTTCAATACCCATATCTGTTAGTTTTTCTTGATAAGCAACTTGAACGGGTGTAACCTTTTCAATCCATAAAGAAGTTTCTTCATCTGATAGGGTAATAACTTCCATCCCTTGTTCATCAACTGCAAAGGCTAATCCTGCTTCATTTTGCATATCCCATAAACCAATACCTACTTCATTATAGAAGGTTTCAGTTGTGGACTCAATTATCTCTTGTAAATCACTTGGGATTGAATCCCATACATCATTATTCATAGTGACAAAAAACAGAGTATTATAAAGAAAAGGTGTTAATGTTAAGTATTCAGTTACCTCTGCATGTTTCCATCCTTTTAATACTTCAACAGGTGATAAATTCCCCTTAACAATGCCTTTTGATAAGGCTTCATAGGCTTCAGATTGTGGCATTCCCACAGGAGTTCCGCTTAATGCTTCAATGGTGGTTGCACTTAATCCTGTAGCTCGTATTTCATATCCTTGTATATCTTCAAGTGTTCTAATAGGATCTTTAGTAAATAAATCACCAGGACCTGTGGCAATAACCATCATTAAATGAGTATCTTGTACTTCTAAAAGATTAAGTTCTTTAATACCTTCCCAAGCAACTTTACTGGCAACTTTAGAATTTTTATAAATAATTCCTGGTAATTCAAAAGCTTCTAAAACTGGAAAACGTCCTCTTGTATAGGCAAAACATGACAATCCTAAATCTGCAACGCCATCTACGACACCACTATAAGTATCAGCAGCACCTATTAAAGTACCACCAGGATAACTGGTTATTATAACCTGACCATCAGTGGCTTCTTCAATGGCAGTTGCCCACCCTTGTACAAACACAGTCTCAGCAGGATGTGTTCCTGGGAAAAAGTGTGCTAAGCTAAGTTCAATAACTTCAGCTTTTTTTTCACTTTTGCTACAAGCTGTAATAGACAACAACATAGCTATTGTGAGTAACAAAATTATAAGTTTTTTCATAAAAAATAACTCCCCTTATTTTCATCATAAAAAGTCACTTTAGTGAACAGTCTAGTAATTAATAAGATGAAGTCAAAGACATTCGTTTACTAACTATATTACCATACTACTTGACTAGTTTTACTTTGTGCTTTCCATTCTACTTTTATACTGCTAAACACAGCATATCTACCTTGAAAAGTATATAGATGAGTTACAAGTATGTCAAATATTATTAAGAAAAACAGGAGAAATCCAAGCCATTTGTCCATTAACTTGTTTAATCATTACATGATAGAAATCACCTGGTACATTATTATTATTATCAACCCATTGATTACTGTATTCATAGAAATCATCAGGTACACAAGTAATAGCAAAAGCTTCAGAGTTATATTCATCAATATGACAAGTTCGAACACCATTTAGCAATTCACTTATCTGATATTTAATAAGCTTATTATTCATTGTAAGTTTTAGTTCTGTTTGGTCATTACCTTTAATCTCTACAATTACTGCATTAGTTAAAGGATGTAAAGGTGAAGGGTTTTTTACAGTATTACTAACAAAAGAAACATGGCTAGTTGATTGACTAATCAATTTATTATTAAGGTTATTTATATTTTCATTATCTACCATATCTTCTGTAGGAGCTAATACACTACGTCCTCTAAAACAAGTTTCTACATTTAAAATTGTTCCATCTTTTATTGATATGTTTCCATCCCAATCGTAACCATTGATAGATTTTCCCCAACCAAATTCAATTCGTAATTTATATTTTCTATAGTTCTTGTTAATTAGTGAAAAATCTTCTAAATGAATGCTTTTGTAGGGAGCAAGATTTTTATATACAACAATTTTTTCAATGAAATCACAGGCAGTTACTTGTAAAGCAATATGACGTTTCTGTGTGTG
>JAUUZE010000031.1 GCA_030590175.1 Clostridia bacterium | reverse complement strand
TTTAGAGTAAATATTTATCCACTAATTCTTAGTGGTATATTCTTTGGTATGGCAGCATCAGTAAAATGGATTGGTTTATACGCAGGTGCTGGGATTGCAATAATGTTTTTTTTAAAACAATTCATTGAAATATATGATTATAAAAAAGGATATATTTTAAAAAGTAATTTTTTCAGAAAAATAATGATTCCCACATTATTATTATGTTTAATATTTTTCATTGTAATACCTTTACTAATATACTTTGCTACATTTAAACCTATTTTTAATTATAATGGGAATGAAACAGTAATTAAAGATTTTATAAATGCACAAACACATATGTTTTCTTATCACTCTGGGGTTGTCACAACTCATCCATATTCTTCACCTTGGTGGCAGTGGCCTGCTATGATTAGACCTGTATACTTTTACCAATTAAAAACGCCAGCAGAAGGAATGTGGGGAGCCATTGCTTCATTTGGTAATCCTTTGGTATGGTGGACAGGATTCGCATGTATGTTAACAACAGCTGTATTAGCATGGAGTAAGAAGGATAAGCGAGTTGTATTTATTTATGTAGCATATTTATCATTGCTCTTGCCATGGGCAATTGCTCCAAGAAAAATAACATTTTTATATCATTATTTTTCATTGGTTCCTTTTATCATTTTTGCCATCACATACAACATTGAACATATCTTACAAAAGTATAAGAAAAGCAAAAAGATAGTTATATTGTATTTGATATTAGTGGCTGTATTATTTGCTGTATTCTACCCAGCATTAACAGGAATTGAAGTACCATTAAAATATATTGAATCACTTAGATGGTTACCTTCTTGGTTCTTTTAAAACCTCATTTGTATAATTGATTATAACAAACAGACAACTGCTTATATTTATTTTTATATCTATTTTATTTTGTTATACTATTACTATCAGTTATTAGGGAAGAGAAGGCAGAATAATGAAAAAAATAATTATTATTATATTATTAGTTTGTTTGATAGTTAGTTGTACCACAGCCCCTGAAGATGAAGAAATTATCTATACACCACTTTACCCAGCAGATTCATTAAATATTCAATGTATAGGTAATACAAGAGCTAAGTATTTTGAACATGAAACTTGGTCAGTTTATCTTAAAATTAAATACAATATTTCAATTCAATTAAATTATGATAGCAACACAGATGAAAATATTATTTATATACCAAAAGGTAACTATATGTATTCAAGTGTAACTCGTGCATATAATGAATCTGCAAATAGTGAGAAGGCTATAGATCTTTCGCAGTATTATGAACGCTACGAGTGGAATCAGTATATTGATGAAAAGTATATAAATCATGTAACTGATGATGATGGAATTTATTCAATTCCAATTGTTAGTTCAGGTTATTTAACACCTAGATTTTATGATAAAGAATTATTAGTTCAATTAGAGATGGATGTTCCTACTACAGTTGCACAATTCTATGATTTTTTACTTGCAGCAAAAAATCATAATAGCGATATAGAAACTTATACACCTATCTATTTAAATGCCCATAATATTATACCAGGTTTATCTGATGTTTTTAGAGGATATAATCTATACTTAAATGATTCAAGTTCTAGCACCATTGGATATAATCCTAATACACAATCTTATGAAGATGTTATGTTCTCACCAGCTATTTATGAAGTTGGTAATTATTTTCATACACTACGTGAAAATGATTTACTATATATATATAATTTTATTACTAACAATATTTTTACAAGCGATAATCCATTTGAAACAGAACTATATCCATCTCAAGTACACTTTGCTACAGAATTATATAGAAATTCTGAGCAAGGAGATTTGTTATATAATTACAATGCTAATATTCCTAATTATGATTATCTTAAAGGATACTATCTATCTGGGAATAATGAAGAAAATCTAGTAAAAGTAAAAAAAGATGTTTCTTTTTATGTTTTTCCAAAAACTTTAAGTAATCCTGATGAAACAATAGAATTATTTAATCAGATATTTACTAATAATGAATATTTCTATGACTTTAGTTATGGTATAGAAGGAACAAATTACACACGAGAAAATGAAGAAATAACATTAAATAAACCAATCGTTGGTAGTTACCCAAACTTACAACTATTAACAAGCAATGAACAATACTTGCCACAAACACTGGACAATATATTTTTAAAAACAGCTCCTTCATTATTATTTTATGAAGAAAATAACTTTGATTATAAAATAAATATTTTAATTCCAACAGTAGTAGATGCTAATAATAATAATTTCCAACCATTTATTTTACTTTTCAATCAAAATATACCAGTAATTGATGCTGTTATGGAATACCGTCAGGTATTTATGGAAAGTGGAATGAAAGAAAAAGTAAAAGAACTTAACGATATGATTGGTACTACATCGAAATATAATTATATTTCTGGAGGTGAAGAGGAATGAAAAAGCTATTAATATTACTAATAATTTTAATGTTATTAGTAAGCTGTCAAAAAGTAAGTAATATAATTCCAGCCATTAGTACAAATAACCCTGATAACCCAAAACCATCAATAACAACAAGTACTAATAACATAGAAGAGGTAGACTCACTTACTATAATATATCCAGTTATGACAAATAAAGCAGAAAAATTAGAAATTTCAACTTGGGAACAATACTTTAGTGAAACACACAATATTAATATACATGTTGAGTTTATTAATTATAAAGGCCCCAAGTTTGCCTTTGAAAATGATCTTGAAGGAATACTCTATCTAACTAACGGAAATTTATTTATTTATAGTCAGTATATTAATTTAATTATTAATAAGTATGATGTATATTCAATGAATGAGTATTTTGAAGAATATAACTGGATACAGCATATTGATGAAAAATATATTATACCAGTAACCTTAAACGATGAAATTAAAGCAGTCCCTTGTTTATCAAATGCAGTAACCTTTCCAAGGTACTATAATAAGGAGTATTTGACACTCCTTGATGTAGAAGTGCCAACAACAATTAATGAATTTACTGAGTTTCTAGAAGGTGCATACCGGATTGATGATTCTTTTTATCCTTCATATATAAATTTGATGGCTATATCAGAAAACACTTCAGATATATTTAGAGGATTTGGAGCATATATTGGAGCTCAAGAAGAAAGTGCTATTACTTTTAATCCCATAACAGGATCTATTGAAGACGGTGTCTTTTCAGCAGGGTTTGAAAGTGGCTTGTTATATATTAGAATGTTACAAGAAGCTGATTTACTAAAGACATATATGGGAGAAGAACCTGCTGTTAATTTAACACTAGCTACTGAGTTTAAAAGAAATATTTTTTATAATGCCTTGTTACGAAAAGAAGAACCGTCTTACGAGTTTGAAAAAGGTTATTATCTTGAAGGTTCTAATAATGAGTATTTAGTTCCCTCATATAGAAGTATTAGTTACTATGTATTTTTAAAAACAATAAGTAATTTGGATGGAGTGGCTTTATTATTTAATCAATTAATGACTAATGGGAATTATTCTTATGACCTACATTATGGACTTGAAGGAGTTGACTATTCAATAACAGATAATAGTAATGCTAGAGACAATGTGTTATTACAAGTAAATCAGATTATACCAAATGAAAATCCAACTATATTTGAAGTGGAGTCGTACGATGCTATAATTCATTTACCAGAATCACTATCATATGAACTTAACTCTAGTATGGATTTATTTAATTTATCAGGGATTATGTCTAGTGAAAATAGTGAGAAAATACGTGGGTTCTTTCATGTTGGAGCTCCTCAAAGTTTGATAAATTTATTCAATGATGAAAATAGTGTAAGTGATAATATTGAAGCATATAAAAATGAATTTACTAAATATCAAATAGGTAATATCATTAATCAGATGAATGATTACTTAGGTTTTAAAACTATCTATGATTATCCAAGTAATTAACTATAAACTTGTTAATTCATCAAATATCTTAATAGCATAATGATCTGACATAGAAGCGATGTAATCAATAATAGCTTTAATATAGTCTTTTTTATCTGAAAGCTTATATAATACAATATTATTTAAGCTTTCTCTTCTTGGTTCTTTACCACCAAGATCTGAATATTTTCGTAATTTTTCAATAAATGTTTTTGATAGTGATGGATAGATTTCTAAATATTCTTGCTCAATATATTTTATTGTATCAACACCATCGTAAAACTTATATAATGTGTTAAAGATAGAGTTTAAAATCAACTTGGCATAATTTTGGAATATGGTTAATCGTTCATTGTAATAAATATATTTGTAGTTAAATCTCTTGATTTCCCTCATAAAATCTAAATGACTTGGGGAGAACCCCATGCCTTGTTCTGGTGTTGAGTTTTCACATAGATTTCCAACAAATGTGTGTATTAATGCAGTGTTATTGGTTTTCTTTATATCTACATCTGAAAAATTATGAATTATTTTATCTAGTTGATTAATATGTTCTTCATCTAATATTTTTAATCGCAATGCGTCTTCAATATCTCTACCAATATATGCAATATTATCTGAAAGTTTTACAATACATCCTTCCCAAGTATATGGAGGATATTGATTGGCTCTTACAATATCTTCCAAATCAATTGCTTCTTCTCGTGGGAATAAAGCTATATCTTCTACCTCGCCACAGTGGCTTATAATCCCATCTCTGACTGCATAAGTTAAATTAAGATTTTGCTCACATCCATTTGAATCTTGTAAAATTTCGTGTTTGTCTACAAAACGAAGTGAATTCTTTTCATGCCAAAATTTATAATCTAAATGTTTGCTAGTTATTTCTGACAAGAATTTTTCTCCTGCATGTCCAAAAGGTGCATGTCCTAAATCGTGTCCAGTAGCAATTGCTAAAACTAACTCTTCATTTAATCCTAAATGTTTTGCAATTGTAACACCGATAGAAGATACATGATTAACATGTTCTATGCGAGTACAGATATGATCATTTTGAGTTGCGAAAAAAACCTGTGTTTTATGCTTTAGACGACTATATGCTCTAGAGTGTAATATTCTAGTGTAATCTCTAGAAAAAGGAGACCTAACATCGTTTCCACGATTGTGTAATTCTTTTTTTCTTGTAATACTTTGTTGATATTTTGGGCTACCTTCTATGATTGAAACTTTAGAAAATTTACTCATTACTATTACCTAACCTTACATCTATATTTCTGATATAATAATTATATATCTTTATAACACATATGAAAAGGGAGTACAAAAATGGCTGATAATACTTTTTTTGCTTTTATCCATCGAATGAAATATATTAACCGATGGGGATTAATGAGAAACACTAGATACGATAACTTAAAAGAACATAGTTTTGATGTAGCATCAATTGCCCTTGGTATTGCAAAAATTGGCAATCTATATTATGGAAAAGACTATGATTGTGAAAAAATAGTTGTAGCATCACTATTTCACGATGCTAATGAAACAATAACAGGGGATATGCCAACTCCTATTAAATATGAAAATGAAGAAATTACTAAAGCATATAAAAAACTAGAATATGAAGCAGAAAAGCAGATTCTTAATATGCTACCAGTTGATCTTAAAAAAGAATATGAACCGTACTTTAAGGTAGATGATAAAAGTAAGGCTATAATTAAAGCAGCTGATAAGATTTCAGCATATATAAAATGCTTAGAAGAGCAAGAAGCTGGAAATCATGATTTTTCATATGCTAAAAAATCTTTAGAAAAAGTACTACATAAAATAACATTACCTGAAGTAAAACGCTTTATGAAAGATTACTTGCCACCATATACAATGACTCTTGACCAATTAGAAAAATGAGATGGCACCAGAGTATAAGTGAGTATTAGATAGAATATAAGCGTAAACGAGAGTTATAACAAGTAAAATTAAAATAATGAGCAAACTGCCTTGACAGGGCTATTTTGATGTATTAAAATATGTCTTGCGCAAAAGAATAAATTTGTTGCAAAAGATTAGATACTATTAGGAGGTAACTATGAAAACAATGATGGCTAAAGAAAGCCAAATTGAAAGAAAATGGTATATCGTAGATGCAGAAGGTAAAATCTTAGGTAGATTAGCCACTGAAGTAGCGAGAATACTGAAGGGAAAACATAAACCAACATATACACCTCATGTTGATACAGGCGATTATGTAATTATTATAAATGCTGAAAAAATCAAAGTAACAGGTAAAAAAGAATCTCAGAAATTATACAGACATCATACAGGTTACGTTGGTGGACTAAAAGAGATTAGCTATAAGACCATGATGGAAAAACATCCTGAACGAATTTTAAAACATGCAGTAAAAGGAATGCTTCCAAAAAACATTCTAGGAAGACAGATGATGAAAAAATTAAAAATCTATGTTGGACCAGAACATAAGAACGATGCTCAAAGGCCTGAAGTTCTTGATATCAAGGCATAGGCTAGAAGGAGGAAATAATTCATGGCAAATAAAGTACAATATTACGGAACAGGTAGAAGAAAAAAATCAATTGCGAGAGTAAGACTTATACCGGGTACAGGAAAAGTTACCATTAACGGTAGAGATATAGATGACTTTTTTGGTTTAGAAACATTAAAAGTGATTCTAAGACAGCCACTAGTATTAACAAAAACAGATGGAAGATTTGATATAATAGTTGGTGTTAAAGGTGGTGGGTTTACTGGACAAGCTGGTGCCATCAGACATGGTATCTCACGTGCATTACTAGAAGCGGATCCAGCCCTTAGAGGCGAACTGAAAAAAGTTGGTTATTTAACAAGAGACCCAAGAATGAAAGAACGAAAAAAACCGGGACTCAAAAAAGCCAGAAAAGCACCTCAATTTTCAAAGAGATAAACTTGTATCTAAAGCATCACCATTTGAGGTGGTGCTTTTTTGTTTTAGAAAGGGGACATTTTTTATGTTGCTTATTAAAAATGGTAAAGTATTTACCATGGGAAAAAAGAACAATTTTGATGGTTTTGTAATTACAAAGAAAAGTAAAATTTTTATGGTAGGCGAAGCTGATCAATTAACCAGTGAATTAGAAAATCAATGTAGTCAAGTTATTGATGCAAAAGGTGGATATATCTTACCTGGACTAATAGATTCTCATTGTCATGTTGGTATGTGGGAAAATGGTATTGGCTTTGAAGGGTCTGATGGTAATGAAATGACAGATCCTGTCACTCCCCATATGAGAGCTATTGATGGTATATACTATAAAGATCGTTCTTTTGGAGATGCCATGAGAGCAGGAATCACTACTTTATGTATAGGCCCTGGTAGTGCTAATGTTATTGGCGGGATGTTCTCAGCACTAAAAACCAGTGGTAATTCCATTGAAGAAATGTGTTTAAAAGAAGAACTTGCAATGAAAATGGCTTTAGGTGAAAATCCTAAAAGAGTATATAATGGTCAGAAAAAAACACCTATGACTCGTATGGCTTCAGCAGCTATTATGAGACAAGCACTTATTCAAGCCAGGGAGTATAAAAATAGAGAAGACAAAGATAAAGTTGATTTAAAAATGGAAGCTTTAGCCAAAGTGTTTGATGGATTAATTGTTAAAATTCATGCACACAGAGAAGATGACATTTTAACAGCTATTAGAATTGGAAAAGAATTTGGATTGAAATTTTCAATAGAACACTGTACAGAAGGTTATCTAGTTAAAGATATTCTTAAAAAAGAAAAAGTGCCAGTAATCGTTGGACCACTACTTTCATTTAGATCAAAATATGAATTAACTAATTCAATGATTGAAAATCCAGGAATATTATCAGAGGCAGGAATTAAAATGTCTATTATGACTGATCATCATGTTATTCCAATTCAATATTTAACATTATGCGTTGGTGTAGCTGTTAAACATGGATTAGATGAATTAGAAGGATTAAAAGCAATAACAATAAATGCTGCTAAACTAACAGGACTTGATGATAAAATTGGGTCTCTTAAAAAAGGTAAGCATGCTGATGTAGCTGTTTTTGATGGTAATCCATTAGAAATAAAAACAAGTGTTTTAGCTACTATCATTAATGGGAAAGTGGTATATGAAGCTTAAAAAGTATGCGTTTTGTACTAAAAGTGAAAAGGAAACTTTTCACTTTGGTGTACAACTTGCAAAAAATCAATTTAAAACTATTTGTTTAGTTGGTGACTTAGGTAGTGGTAAAACTGTACTATCAAAAGGATATGCTTTAGGAATGGGAATTGATGAGCATATTACTAGCCCAACTTTTACTATTATTAATCAGTATGAAAAAAACGAATTAACCTTTTATCATATGGATGCTTATCGTTTAACAAATGAAGAGATGTTATATGATTTAGGATTTGAAGAGCTCTTTGATAAAAATACATGTATTATTATTGAATGGGCAGATAATATTAAAAATGCTATTCCAAGCGATGCTTTATGGATTACAATTACTAGAGATATTGAAAATGAAGAAATAAGATACTTTGTTATTAAAGGAAGCAAAGAGCAAATTGAAAAGTTAGGAGAAAATCGACTATGTTGATTTTTGCTTGTGATACCTCGTTGGCCAGTGCATCTGTTTGTCTTATAAAAGATGATGCGATTGTAAGTGAGCTATTTATTAATAATGACAAAAAGCATGCAGAAACTTTCATGCCTTTAGTTGAAAAACTTTTTAATCAGGTGCCCTATGAGGTAGCTGATGTAGACTACTTTGCCATATCATCTGGACCAGGTTCATTTACTGGTCTTAGAATTGGATTGTCATCTGTAAAGGCAATGGCATATGCTCTATCAAAACCTATGGTCATGGTACCTACTTTAGATATTTTAGCAAAACAAAGCCAACAAGAAATGGCCACTATGTGTCCCATGATTAATGCTCGAAACGACCAAGTATATACCGCCATATATTCTCCTAAAAGGCAAACTGATTATATGGGTATCCATATAGATGAAGTAGTTGTCTTATTGCAAAATACAGACAATAAAATTATTCTATCAGGTGATGGTGCAAAAATGCACCTTGATTATTTACAAAGTAAATTACCTAATCAAATAACCATAAAAGATGAAAACGAATTTCCTAGTGCATCAGTATGTGGTTTCCAATCTGTGAAGTATGATAAAATAAAAGCCACAGAGGCTGTGCCATTTTATTTGAGACCGTCACAGGCGGAAAGGCTTTTTAACAAGTAATGAGCAATTTTACATTTCAAATAGCTAATAAAGATCATGTGGATGGTATGCATGTTATTGAAAAGCAGAGTTTTATCACCCCATGGTCTCATAAAAGCATATATGATGATGTAACAAATAATAAAATGGCAACATATATTGTTGTACTAGATTCGAAAAAAGTTGTAGGTTATTTAGGATTTTGGGCTATTATTGATGAAGCTCATATTACCACCATTGCTATTTTAAAAACATACAGGCGAAAGCATTTAGCTTTACAGTTATTTAATAAAATGATGGAAATAGTTAAAGATAAAGAAATAATGGCAATTACATTAGAAGTCAGAGAAAATAATATACCAGCTATTTGTTTGTATGAGAAGTTAGGATTTAAAAGAGAAAGTATTAGAAAAAACTATTACCAAGACACAAATGAAAATGCCCTTATTATGTGGAAGATTTTATGAGTAAATTTATTATTAAAGATGAACTAAAAAAACTACCTAAAACACCTGGTGTCTATTTAATGAAAAATAAGCGAGACCAGATTATTTATGTGGGAAAAGCTATTAATTTACAAAATAGAGTTTCACAATATTTTAATAGCACTCCTAAATATAAGAAACAACAATCTCTAGTAGCCTTGATTACTTCATTTGAATATATTGTAGCTAATTCAGAGCGTGATGCTTTTATAATTGAATGTAATTTAATAAAAAGTCACATGCCTAAATATAATGTTTTATTAAAAGATGATAAAACATATCCATATTTAAAAATAAATATTAGCGAACGATTTCCTAGAATTCAAATTGTGAGAAAAGTTAAAAAAGATGGAGCAAAATATTTTGGTCCTTATCCACAACGAACACCTCTAAGAGAAATACTTAGCCTATTACAAAGCGTTTTTAAAATTCGTAATTGTAATAAAAAAGACTTTGACAAAAAAACACGACCGTGCCTTAATTATCACATTAAGAGATGTGTAGGACCTTGTGCTTTTAATGTAGATGAAAAATTATATATGAAGAATGTAAGAGATTTAATTGATTTACTTGAAGGCAATAATGATACTCTTTTAGAACAATACAAAGAAAAAATGGCTATTGCTTCAAAAAACCAAGAGTTTGAAAAAGCAGCTCATTATAGAGATCGAACAGCTATATTACGAAAAATATCAGATGTATATATGATTAAACCAAATCTAAAAGATACAGATGTTTTAGCAGGAGTAGTAAAAAATGGATTTGGATTATGTGTTATTCTTAAAGTACGGGAAAGTCAGATTATTGATAAAAAGCAATTTGAGTTTACTAATATTGAAGAGTTAACACCATCGTTATTAACATCAGAGTTCATAAGACAGTATTACCAGGATATATCAAAAATACCAAAACAAATTATGGTATATAATGATATTAGTGATATAGAATGGTTAACAGATTGGTTATCTGTTAATAAGAAAAGTAAAGTAACACTGATACAACCTAAAAGAGGGGGAAATAAAAAACTTGTTATAACGGCTTTTAATACTGCTAAACAAGAGTTAAATGCTTATGTGGAGCGACAAAATGCAACATATCTAAATTTAGTTGCATTGGCAAAATTACTTAAATTAGAAGAGGTGCCTATAAATATTGAAGCTTATGATATTTCTAACTTTAGTGGTAAAGAGACTGTTGGTTCTATGATTACTTTTAAAAATGGGAAACCAAAGAAATCAGGGTATCGTAAGTTTGCAATTAAAGAGAATGTAAAAAGTGATGATATTAAAGCTTTAAAAGAAGTAGTGAGTAGAAGAATAAAACGTTTTAATGATAAAAATTTTGCCAATGTTCCTGATTTGATTTTAATTGATGGAGGAACTAACCAGACCAATGCCATTAGTGAATTGCTATTAGACAATGATATTGATATTCCTGTTTGTGGTATGGTAAAAGATGAAAAACATCATACACGTGGGTTAATCTATCATCGTAAAGAGTACCCACTAACAGATGACTTACAGCTGTTTAGGTTTATTACTTTTATTCAAAATGAAGCCCACCGAGTTGCAATTGAATTTAATAGAAGTAAACGAAATAAAAAGCAAACAACATCATTTCTTGATGGAATAAATGGTATTGGAGAAAAAAGAAAACAATTACTTATTAAGGAATTTGGCTCAGTAAGAGAAATAAAAGGTGCAGGAATTGATCAAATAAAAAATGTTAAGGGAATAAGCGAAAATCTTGCAGTGGCCATATTTACTTATTTTCATGGAAAGGACTAATATGACAGTATATGCAATTGCAGATTTACACTTATCATTTGGTGTTAACAAGCCCATGGACATCTTTGGTGGAAAGTGGAAAAACTATGAAGAAAAACTCAAAAAGAATTGGAATAAAAAAGTAAAAAAAAATGATGTTGTCATTATTCCTGGCGATATTTCTTGGGCAACTTATCTTGATCAAGCAGTAGAAGACTTTCGATATATTAATGAATTACCAGGAAGAAAAATTATATTAAAAGGAAATCATGATTACTGGTGGGAAACAGTTAAAAAGATGAATGAATTTTTAGAAAAACACAGATTCGATACAATTGAATTTTTATATAATAATTCCATTGAATTAGAACATTGCATTCTTTGTGGTACTAAAGGATATGGATTTGATGAAAAAGAAAATAAAATTATTAACAGAGAAATTGAGAGATTTAAGATATCATTAAAAAGTGTAACAAACTTTAAAAAAGAGATCATTGCGATTTTTCATTACCCACCTACCCACAGTGAAAAGCTATTATCAATAATTAATGACTATAAAATTAAAAAAGTAATATACGGACATATTCATGGAGAACAAACTAAAACAATTAAGCCTGACAAGAAATTTTCATTGGTATCTGCTGATTATCTTCATTTTAAACCAGTGAAAATATATAAATAATATATCTTATTTAGGAGGAATAAACTGATGAAGAAAAAAGTTATAGTTATAGGTTTACTACTTGTTATGATTGTATTAATGTTAAGTGGTTGTGTGCCAGGAGATGGTAAAGCTAATGCTGATAATCTGGCAGGATTCCTGTGGGGTGTATGGCATGGGTGGATTGCACCTATATCATTAATAATTGGTATATTTAATAAGAGTATTCATATTTATGAATCACTAAATACAGGTTGGTGGTATGACTTTGGTTTTTATATTGCTATTATTAGTGGATTTGGTGGCTTGTCTCTATTTAGAAGAAAAAAAAGAAGAAGATATGATAACGATTGAAATGAATACTAAATCATTATAAATATTCTTTAGTGTGTATAAACATATATTTTTGGGTATAAATTATACTAGCCAGAAAAGATTAAAAAATATTTTATATTTGACATAATTGTGGTATAATACCTTGGCTATACATAGAAAATGGAGGATTTTGCTTAATGGATGCAAAACTAGTTAAACAAGAGGGATATGTCGTTGATTTGGAGATGACATTCACAAATGATGAATTTAAAAATGGAATTGTTAAGGCATATAACAAAACAAAAGGGAAATATACTGTACAAGGATTTAGAAAAGGTAAAGCCCCACAGATAATGATTGAGAGAGTTTATGGTGAGGGAATCTTTTATGAAGAAGCTATTAATATTCTTTATTCTGAAAAATATGAAGATGCTGTTAAACAACTTGATATTAACCCTGTAGATTATCCATCAATTGATATAAAAAGTATTGGAAAAGATGAGCAATTAGTTATTACTGCTAAAGTAGATGTGTATCCAGAAGTTGCTTTAGGAGAATATAAAGGTGTTGAAGTTGAAAAAATATCTGTTAGAATTTCTCAAAAAGATGTCCAAGAAGTTTTAGAAAAAGAAGCAGAAAAGAATTCTAGAATGGTATCTATTGAAGATAGACCTGCTAAAGATGGTGACATAACTATTATTGATTTTGAAGGGTTTATTAACGATGTACCTTTTGAAGGTGGTAAAGGTGAAAACCATGAATTAACATTAGGTTCTAACCAGTTTATTCCAGGATTTGAAGAACAAATTATTGGGAAAAATATAGGTGATAAATTTGATGTAAATGTTTCTTTTCCAGAAGAATACCACGCTGAAAATCTAAAAGGACAAAAAGCTATTTTTGCTGTAACACTTCATGAAATTAAAACAAAAGAATTACCAGAAATCGATGATGAATTTGTAAAAGATATTAGTGAATTTGACACTTTAGAAGAATATAAAAAAGATATTAAAAAGAACTTAACTAAACAACTTAAAGAAGATGCTAAAAATAAAATTACAGATCAAGCAATAAAAATTGCATCTGATAATGCAAAAGTAGATATTCCTAATGCACTTATAGAAAGAAGAGTTGATTCGCTAATGCAAGAATTTAACTCACGATTACAGCAACAAGGAATGGATATTAAAAAATATGCAGAATTATCAGGAATGACTGAAGATCAATTTAGAGAACAATATAAAGAAATTGGTAAATCTCAAGTAAAAACACAATTAGTTATTGAAGCTATTTCAAAAAAAGAAAACTTTTTAGTAACTGATGAAGAATATGATGCAAAAGTAGTTGAAACAGCAAAATCATATAATATGGAAGTAGATGAGTTTACAAAAAACTTAAATGATGATTATAAAGACTACTTTAAAGAGCAGATAGTCAGTGAGAAAACTGTAGAATATATTTATGATAATGCAAAACAGGTTGCAGCACCTGCTAAAAAAGAAAGTAAAGATACAAAGTAATTGTCGATATAAGGAGGTAACTATATGAGTTTAGTACCATATGTCATAGAACAAACAAGTAGAGGAGAAAGACAGTTTGATATTTTTTCCAGACTACTAAAAGACAGGATTATTATGCTCTCAGAAGAAGTAAATGATGTCACTGCAAGTTTAATAGTGGCACAGATGTTGTTTTTAGAACATGAAGATCCAGAAAAGGATATTAAGTTTTATATTAATAGCCCAGGTGGTTCAATCACTGCGGGTATGGCCATTTATGATACGATGAATTATGTTAAATGTGATGTGTCTACAATTTGTATAGGATTAGCAGCTAGCATGGGAGCATTTTTACTATCAGCTGGAGCTAAAGGAAAAAGACTATCGCTTCCTAATAGTGAAATTATGATTCATCAACCATTAGGTGGAACTCAAGGTCAGGCAACTGATATTAAAATTAGAACTGAATGGTTATTAAAATTAAAAGACAAACTAAATGGATACTTGGCTGAACATACTGGACAGCCACTATCAAAGATTGAACAAGATGTGGAGAGAGACTTTTTCATGGATGCCAAAGAAGCAGTAGCCTACGGTATAATTGATAAAGTTATGGAAAAATAGATAAGGTGAAAAATGGCGAACACGAAAGACGATAATAAAAAAGTTAAATGTTCTTTTTGCGGTAAAACTCAAGAACAGGTCGGCAGACTAATTGCAGGTCCTTCTGTATATATTTGTGATGAATGTATTGAGTTGTGTGCTGAAATATTAGATGAAGAGTTTGTTGATTCTGATGAAGATAGCGAATTGCAACCTTTTAAGAGTTATACACCTGCAGAAATTAAAGAAAAATTAGATGAATATGTAATTGGCCAAGATGATGCTAAAAAAGCTATGGCTGTTGCTGTTTACAATCATTATAAGAGAATTAATCATAGTAGTAGTGAAGATGATGATGTTGAGTTAGTAAAAAGTAATATCCTAATGTTAGGACCAACTGGAACTGGTAAAACATATACAGCACAAATATTAGCAAAAATATTAAATGTTCCTTTTGCCATTGCAGATGCGACTTCATTAACAGAAGCGGGTTATGTAGGTGAAGATGTAGAGAATATTTTACTTAGATTAATTCAATCAGCTGACTATGATGTTGATAAAGCAGAACGAGGTATTATTTATATTGACGAAATTGATAAAATTTCTAAAAGAAGTGATAATCCTTCCATAACAAGAGATGTTTCAGGTGAAGGAGTGCAACAAGCATTACTAAAAATTTTAGAAGGTACTGTTGCCAGTGTTCCCCCACAGGGAGGACGGAAACACCCTAGTCAAGAATATATTAAAATTGATACAACTAATATTTTATTTATATGTGGTGGAGCTTTCCAAGGGATGGAAGAAATAATCCAAAACCGAATTGGTAAAAGTGCCATTGGATTTGGTAGTGAAAACTTATCAAAGAAAACTAAGGAACGTTCAGAATTACTAAAATTAATTGAACCAGAAGATTTATTAAAGTTTGGATTAATACCTGAATTTATTGGGCGTGTTCCTGTTATTGTTTCACTAAGTTCTTTATCAGAAGAAGCACTTATTAGAATATTAAATGAACCTAAAAATGCTTTAGTAAAACAATATAAAAAACTATTCCATTTAGATGAATGCCAACTTGAGTTTGAGGATAAAGCTTTAGTAACAATTGCAAACCAAGCGATTAAAAAGCAAACGGGAGCTAGAGGTTTACGTGGGATTATTGAGAAAATCTTGATTGATATAATGTTTGAATTACCTTCTAATAAAGATATAAAGAAAGTTATTGTAGATGAAGCAACTGTTATAAATGGAGGAAAACCAAAAATTATTTTCCATAAAAAGAAAAAACAAGAAAAAATATCTTAACAATTAATCCCATCTGAAAAGATGGGATTTTTAACATCGTTAACAAGAAGTCGCCCACCTCAATGCTTCCTTTCTCACTTTAGTGAGTGCATAGGTGGGTGATGAATTGT
>JAUUZE010000109.1 GCA_030590175.1 Clostridia bacterium | reverse complement strand
CATCTAAATAATCCTGAGGGTGTTCCAATGCCCAATCAATGGGTAGTTTTGTTCCTCCAGGTAAATTTTTATCCATAACACCATGGGGATAATCAAGTACACTTGTAGCTATTTCTTCACCAGTTGCCACATCTACTAGTAAGGCTCTACCTGATAATGTCCCATAATCTAAACCAATTGAATACTTTGCCATCTTAATTCCTCCTACAATAGTATTGTATTCATTTTATATCATTGATACTGTCCTTTCAAATATTTTATAAAAAAGATAGTGTAAAATAGTTTGGGGATTGGATAAAGAAAGAGAAATCCCATATAATTAATTAAATAAATCTCAACACCCATAAAATCAACAATTGGAGGACCTCTCTCATGGCCATTTTACCACATACAAGTACAAATTTGTTCAATAATGTTATCGATGAATTTAAAAAGCGCTTCTTCTTAATGAATAACCTTAACTTAAATTTAGAACACGGGTTACACAACTATCTGCATTTAATGAAAAATATGGATTCAACTCTTCATTCTTTTATCATTACATATATAACAAAGTGGCTTGAAGCATTGGATTTAAAATTTAAAAATAATATTAATAGGACTAAAACCTATCATGTGAAATCATTTCATTCGCGTACAATAATGACTATCTTTGGTCTTATCACATATTCAAGAACCTTCTATTTAAACAAACATACAGGTAAATACTATTGCCATGTCGATTCATATCTAGGTCTTAAAAAATATGATCATTTTGACCCATATATAAAATCATTAGTTGTAGAAGCTGCTGCTAATGATTCTCTAGCAGGTGCAGCAAGACATGTATCTGCTATGATTGGTATAAGAGTATCTATGGAAGGCAATCCCTTATGGATTTCTAGACAAGCAGCAAGATCTTTTGTTCTTAATAGTGTAATATCAAGGCAACCAATAAAACGTAAAAAAACTACACCTAAAACCCTATTCATTATGTTAGATGAAAAGTTCATCCATACACAAAATAATAATAAAAAGGACATAATGGTAAAGCACGCTGTAGTTTTCGAAGGTATAAAGCTTGTAACCAATCATAAATCTCGTTATGAACTAATAGGTAAATATTGCCTCTCTTCTTTTGGTAATAATTTTGATGAAGATATACTTACTTACATCAATAAGGCCTATATAACTAAGGATATAGAACATATTTACATATTGGGTGATGGTGCAGGGTGGATAAAAACTTATTCCAGGAACTTTAAATTAGGAACAAATACTCAATCCTTTGTTCTTGATAAATTTCATTTTAAAAAAGCATTACACCTTACTAGCTTAAATAAAGATCTAGATGAGATTATGTTAAAATATATATTAATTGATCAAAAAGAATTTTTCAAAACAATATGTGATTCACTCGCTTTAAAATATAATCATAGATCAGAAAAAATAATTGATAACAAAAACTATATTTTAAATAACTGGGATGCAATTCAACTTAGTTACCACGAAAATTTAAAATGTAGTATGGAAGGTCATATCTACCACAATCTTGCATCTCGGTTTTCATCACGTCCAAATGGATATGCAATAAAAAGTCTATTTAAATTTATACCTCTTAGAATGTCATTTGCAAATGGTGATAACATAAGAAAACTTTATCTAAACAATTACAATTCTAACAAAATAAAGATTATGGGTGAAAAGCGACTTAACTTTTCCATCTTTGACATTGTCAACGAAAAGAGTCCTCCAAAGATTGGTAAATCTGTTTCGATAGAACTAAGTCGGATAATACATTAAATAAAAACCAACAAATAATAAGTAAATAGAAAATGCAAAGGAAAGATAAGCAGGTTTTTCTTGATAAGCTCCTAACTACTTTAAAGCATTAAAATCAAAAGAGTTAATCTCTAATATGGTAACTCCAAAAATAACTTACATAAATTGCTGAAAATCTCTCGATGATAATCAAAAAAATTAAAAAATTAAAAAAATTCCCCAAAACTCTTTACACTAACAAAAAAAGATATAAAAAAAACAGAGGTAAAATCACTCTGCTTTTTTATTTTTTTAGAAATCTTATTTATAAAGTGTTATTCCACCAATAACTGGTAATGGTTTTTGTTGCATATTTACTACATTAACAATACCGATAATTGCAAAAACAAGACCGATAATACCAATAATCCATCCGACTACAGGTACAAAACCTATTACCATTAGAATTGATACTAGGATTCCTTGATTAATATGAAACTTTACAAAAGAATCATTTTTGTGTTCTGTTAGTAAAGGTATTAACCATAAAATGCCTAAGTAGCATAAAATTCCCATAAGTTTCTGATCACTTGAACTAGTTGTCATAATTTATTCCTCCCAAAATATATTGTTATATGTATTATACCAAATATACTTACTAATTAAAACAGAAAAAAGTGATGTTGCCATATGTATATATATGTGTTATTTTACCTATGAAGGAGTGCCATATGATTGAAAAATTTGAGGCCTTGTTAGAAAATACAGCATTAGGTTTTTTTACACCTTTCCCTTTGATAACTAATCGTTTAATCTGGGGTAAAATTGATAACCAAATCAATAAACCAATTATTGAAAAAGCAAATGAACTTCTTTTAACATCCTTCCAAGTTTTGCCAGCAACTACCTGGCTTGATTATACTAGAACAGGTAATAGAGCTACATTTCAAAATCTTGTAAGAGAAAGACGAACTGGATTACATTACCTTCTATTAGCAGAAATTTTTGAAAACAATAATAAATATATAGATAAGATTATTGATATTATATGGATGACTTTAGAAGAAACTTCATGGATTCTTCCTGCTCATAATGCAGTTGGTGGTTCAAAAAATAATCGCGACCCGCTACCAAACACAGAAAATATAATTATTGATTTAATGGCTAGTGAAGTAGGTGTAACGCTAGCCATTTGCCAATACTTTTTGCGAGATAAATTAGATAAAGTATCTCCCATGATTAACCAGAGAATTAATAGAGAAATAAGCACCCGTTTACTAACACCTTATTTAACAAGAACTGATTACTGGTGGATGGGTTTTATGCAAGATAGTAATAATGCAAAACTAAACAATTGGAATCCTTGGATAAATTCTAATATCTTACTTTGCACCTTACTAGTTGAAAGCGATAAATATAGAAAAATCAGTCTATTACAAAAAATTACCAGAAGCTTAGACAAATATTTAACCGAGTATCCCAATGATGGTTGTTGTGATGAAGGGCCAAGTTATTGGGATAAAGCAGGTGCTAGTGTCATTGAATATCTTGAGATTATAAATCAAATTACAAATAAAGCTATAAATCCATTCACTAATAAAAAAATCATCAATATGGGTCAGTATATATATCAATCACATATTGCTAATAACTATGCTACTAACTATGCTGATGGCAGATCTAAAGTTATGTTTCCATATGCCTTGATTTTTCGTTTTGGTAAATTAATAAACGATTCAAATATAATGAAATTTGCTTCATATATTAAAAGCAAACATGGTAAAAAACTTAATATTGGCCCATATAGTATATATCGAGTTATTTATAAATTACTTCTTGATAAGGAAATGACTAATTACCCAAGTGATTATCTTCCTTGTAATGAACATTATTTTGAAGATACTGAAGTGTTATTTTCTAGAAGTAACCAATTATTCTTATCTGCAAAAGGTGGCCATAATTTCGAAAATCACAATCATAATGATTTAGGAACTTTCATTATTTATAAATCTGGTTTTCCTATGTTAATCGATATAGGAAGTATGGCATATACAAAAAAAACTTTCTCTTCTAAACGATATGAAATTTTTGTTAATCAATCTATTTATCATAATGGAGTAACTATAAATCAAGTACAACAACTTCCTGGTAAAGAATATAAAGCTACTAACTTGAAGTACCAACATGGCAACAATCATTCTTTATTATCAATGAACTTATTACAAGCCTATCCTAAATCTTCAACAATTAAAAAACTCATAAGAACTTTTGATTTTAATAAAAAAGAAGAAACAATTACAATTATTGACCAACTAGAACTTTTTAAAATTAGTAACGATGTTATGTATACTTTCATGACAGTGAATAAGCCTAACATTATAGATAATACAATAGTATTTACTAATTCTGGTGAAAAGTTAATGTTATCATTTAACTATCTAGTAACAATCAATTTTGAAAAAATCATTTGTGATGATGTAAACTTAAAATATTCTTGGGGTGAATCGATTTATCGAGTCACTGCTACAATTAACCATGGTTTTATAAGTGGCGATATTCGCCTTACTTTTACAAACAATTAATAAAGGGGGTAATGACCATGAAAAGTCATTATAAAAAGTTATTAGAATATTCCGATTTGGCAATCCCCAAATCGTTAAAGAGGCAATGTATGGATCAAACCAATCGAGAGTATGGTGGATTTATAGAAGAACGAAAAGGATTCTCTGAACCAGCTGCTGGGATTAATTCAGCTGCTAGTTATATGACACTATATTATAATGCTGATTCTTCATACTATCATAGTGAGTTGCTTCTAGAGAGAGCTACTTTAGCAGCTAATTACACTTTAAGAGTTCAACATGAAGATGGTACATTAGATTTAATGGAAACCAACTTCCATGATTCCACATCTTTTGGTTTTTCAGTATGGAATGTGGCTCCAGCTTATAGGGTAATGCTTAAGTATGCAGGTGATAGTGAAAAAGAGAAAAACATATTAACTCTTTTCAAAACATATTTAGAGCGTGGTGCTGAGGGAATGAAAAATGGAGGATTCCATACACCAAATCATCGTTGGGTTGTAGCCTCTGCTTTATCTATTCTATCAAATATTCTTGACCGTCCTGATTTAATTGATAATGTAAATCTTTTTACAAACGAAGGCATTGATTGTAACAAAGATGGAGAGTTTTCTGAACGTTCTGCAGGTATTTACAATGTTGTAAATAATAGGGGTTTATTATTCATGGCAGAAGAATTAGGTAGGTGGGAATACTTAGAACACGTAACAAGAAACTTATATATGATGTTTACATATTTAGAACCTGATGACGGTATTTTAACAATGAATTCTAAACGACAAGACTTTACAAAAGAATTATATCCTTTAGTTTATTATGATAACTATTTATTGGCAGCTCATTATACAAAAAACAAACATTTTGCTTGGATGGCTGATTACCTCTTTAATATGACCAACGATTACGTTAAAGATAAAACAGCTCTAAATTTATTAGGATTCCCAAAATTTCTAGCAAAATATATGCTACATGATTTCTTACGTGAAGAAGAGTTGGAAAAAGAAGCTTTTGATATTGAACATTTTGAGCATTTCTATGAAGAGTCAAACATTGTAAGGTATAGGAATGAAGAAATGGCTGTAACTATTGTATCCCAAAGCGATGTCTTTTTAAAACTACAATATGGACGAAATCAAGTGTCTCTTAGATTCGCAGCTTCCTTCTTTGGTGATAATGGAAGATTTATCCCTGAAAAGATAACTAAAACTAAAAGTGGTTATCAATTACACTATCACTGTGACTGGGGATATGTTAGACCGCTTGGTAAACCTGATCACCCAATTAAAGATGGACGAACAAATAAAGAACATCGCGAAGCTGTATTAATGCAAGTTTATGATGTTACCATGGACATTACATTATTAGAAGATGGTGTTAATTTAAAAATCGTTTCTGATAGTTGTGACCGTCTACCATTTAAAGTTGAATTCATTTATCCTCCTAATGGCTTTTTCAACTGTGAGCAAGTACAGTGTCAAACTTCAAAAGATCAACATATCTTAGTAAAAAACAATGATTATACTTATCATAAAGATGGTTATACTATTTCCTGTGATGGAGCCTTTGGTGAAAATACATATCATTCTACTTTACGTGGATCTCTTCCACCAATAGCAGGAGCCTTTACTGTTTATTACACTGGATTCTCACCAACAACTAAAGCGATAAATATAAAAGTAAAATAAAAAATACTATTTACCCAAAACGGAAAAAGAACTATAAGAATATCTCAATGATATTTCTTATAGTTCTTTTTAAAAAAATATAATCTTATCGTTCCTTAATTTTATTAATCAAATCTTTCTTTGTTATACCTAATTGCTTTGCGATTGCTGATAACGTCCCTGTTGGAATGTAGTCATTGTCTTTGTGATAATGGAATGTGATTGTTCTAGGAACTCCGTTTAGTATTCCGATATATCTATTTTGTTTTTTCCCTTTGGCAATAAAATGGATTTTCTTTAAAAATCTCATTAGATTTCCTTGTGTTATAGCATCAGACAACCTTCAAAATCTCCCTTACTTTATTTTCATCCTCAATATTCAAAAGAATATTTCCAATTATGAACTGCTGTATTCCATCTAGAATCCCTGAAAACATTTCAATATTGTCAGCATAATCTATAGCAAAGTCTTTGGCCTCAGTAATCATATTATCTATAGCCTCGTCTTTAGTTTTACCTTCTCCATATATATGTGGGATAATTTCGTTATAGCAAGTATATATCTTCAATTCTTTATCGAACTCTATTATATTGTTTATTATAATTCTACTAAGAAGACTATTAATAATTTTTTGATTTATCATGTAGCTCATATCATTAGTTGCCTTATTAACAACTTTTGGAATCAGACCACTTTTAACAATTGTTTGAATCTCGTGGATTTTAGATCTCGTCTCTGCTGCTCCATATACTAAATTCATAAAACCATCTCCTTTCATCCATATTATAGCACAAGGTGTCTACGTTGTACAACTTGTACAGGTTGGCCAACATGCGCTCTTAAACATTTCCCCAAAAATGAGATTGATTTGCTATAACCGTAATAAAAAAAGCAATACCCTTACTTGGTGCTATTTTTTTTGTAAATTGATAAGATTAATCCCAACAAGTGAGGGAATGTATAAAGTAATCTAAGTAACATATGTTTTTTCTTCTTTGAAGAATAAATACTCTCTTTAACCAATTCATGTTGTTTT
>JAUUZE010000152.1 GCA_030590175.1 Clostridia bacterium | reverse complement strand
TCTAGTGGCAACAGTTCCATGGTAAATTGCTGAGACCAATAATCCTTGCCTAACTTTTTCAAGTGAAACCCCAACTGTTTTGTTACCTGTGCCAATTTCATTAGAAATTTGTTCGTAACATGAATAACTATTTGCATCTTGTAATAGGCCATTAAGTGATCCACCTAATAAATCATCATAAGAAATTTGCTTGTAATACATATTACTCATAAATCCATAGAAGTTTGTTAAATAATTATTATCTACTTTTACAGATGCAGAAAGTGTGGTTGAGCCAATAAGTAAAAATATTAATAGTATAAGTAAAATTTTGACTAATCTTTTCATTAGTGCACCTCACTTTTAATAACTTCAAATGCTTTTTTTAATTGTAAATCATCTTGTATATATGGATATCGTAAAATATTATTAAGGGCATCTTGTGTCGTGTAATCTAAAACTCCATATGGATATAACCCTTGATCAGCTTGAAAAGCTATGACAGCTTGTTTCATTGTATCATCATATAGAACTGTCATATCACCTACTTGATACCCTAATTGTTGCATAATTATTTTTGCCTTATAAACTTCATAACTACTCATTCCTATGTCATATTTTTTTCTTATCCATAACATACCTTCTAACCCGTTATGATCTATATATAACTCTCCTTCATAATCTATAAAAATATCAGGATCTATTCCTATTAAATTAATATAATGTCCATCAGGTGTTAAGTACTCACCGATAGTTACTTTGGCAGCTCCTAAGTATTCATCATCACTTGGAATAACTCCATTCATAGCAATGACTCTATTTAGAAGAAACATATCACTTTCATCATATTTATTTGAATAGTATTCATAAGCCTTTGGGGTTAGCATCTTATATGAAGATTGCACCACACTTTTACCAAATGTTGTTTCACCAATAATTATGGCAGCTTCATTATCTTTTAGTGCACCTGTTACTACTTCAGAAGCACTTGCTGAGCGATTATTAACAAGAAGAACAATATTATAGTCAATATCCTTTTCAGTAGAAATATATCGTAAATCGAGATAGCCTGGGTATTTAAAATTCATTTTTGTTATTACTGCATCAGATATAATTTGTCTAGCAACAGATACACATCCATATAGGGTTCCTCCCCCATTGTTTCGCAAATCAAGGATAATATCATTAATTCCGCTATTCTTAAATTTTTCTAAAGCAATAGCAAATTCATTACCAGTTTCATTTGTAAATGAAGAGATATATACATATCCAACATCATCAATAATATATGATTTTACTGTTTTCATGGCAACAATTTGCCTGCTAACAACATATGTGAGAATAGGTTTATCATCTCTTTGTACACCTAATGTAACACTAGTATTTTCTGGTCCTTTAATAATTGAAGCAATATATGTTAAACTTTTATTAGCAATTAACTCCCCATTAACACTAACAATCACATCATTAGTTTTAAGTCCTATAAATGCTGCAGGAGAATAATCAAATACCGATATAATTATAATCCCATTAGGATGGGCAGACATACTAACACCAATGCCCACATATTCTGCATTAATATAATTGTTTTGTTCAGCTCTAAAAGTTTCAATCTTTTGAAAATATGAATATTTATCAGTTTCAGAAAATGCACCAACTAATAAATCTTCTAATAGATGATCTGTTTTAATATATGTATTACTTTTACTAATTACTAAATCTACATAGGCAGAAATTTTACTAGCATTACTACCTGCCATAACCATTGTTGGTACAATCATTACCAAAAGGATAGCAATTATTATATAAATAGTATTTTTTTTCATTTATTCCTCACATTTTTTCAGGGGCTGTGATACTAAGTAATTCTAATGAATTCTGTAGTACAACCTTAGTTGCCTTCACCAAATTTAGTCGTTGTTGCTGTAATGTTTTTTCAACACCTTTTACCCTACAAGCATTATAGAAACTATGGAACATGGCAGCAACATCATGTACATATCTTGTCATTCTTGATGGTTCTAGAGTATTAGCTGATATAACAATTTCATTTGGATACTCTGCTAGTTTTTCCATTAATAGAATTTCTTCTTTTTCAATTAATAGAGAAAAGTCTAGAACATCATTATTATCCATTTTAACACCATCTTCTTCTAAAATTCTTAGCATACTACAAATTCTAGCATGGGCATACTGTACATAAAATACTGGGTTATCATTAGTCTGTTTTTTTGCTAATTCTAAATCAAAATCTAAATGAGACCCACTTTGTTTCATATTAAAGAAAAATCTAGCTGCATCCACACCAACTTCATCAAGAAGGTCATCTAGTGAAATAGCTTTTCCAGTTCGTTTAGACATTCTTGCTACCTCACCATCACGAAGTAATCTAACTAATTGAAAAATAACAATATCCAATTTTTCTTTTTTTACTCCTATAGCCTCCATTGCACCTTCCATTCTCATTGCATGTCCATGATGATCGGCACCTAATAGATTAATTGCTCTATCAAATTTTCTCTCATAAAACTTATTATAATGATAGGCTAAATCAGATGCAAAATAAGTTGGAAAGCCGTTACTTCTTTTTAGCACTTCATCCTTTTCACTATTCATAGCTGAGCCTTTTAACCACAAAGCATTATCATATTCTTTGGTATGACCTTTTTTAATTAAGTAAGTTATCATCTTCTCTACTGCACCACTGTCATAAAGAGACTGTTCTGTAAACCATTGATCATATGTGATTCCATAACGAGCTAATCCTTTTTGTATTGCACTAATATTCTTAGGAAGGGCATATTCAACTAACATCTTTTGACGTAATTTCTCATCAACATTTACTAAATCAGTTGTTTCATTTTTTATGTATTCTTTAACATGATCAATGATATCAATTCCTTGATAACCATCCTCAGGAAATTCTATCTTCTCTTTTCCAAGTTTTTCTTGTAAATACCTAGCTTCCAATGATTTACTAAATTTATCAATTTGATTTCCAGCATCATTAACATAAAATTCTTTATGAACATCATATCCAGCTTTATCAAGGACAGCAGCTATTAAATCACCTAGTGCTCCTCCTCTAGCATTTCCCATGTGTAAGGGACCTGTAGGATTAGCTGACACATACTCTACATTTATTGTTTGCATCTTACCATAATCGCTTTGCCCATAAATCTTAGGATTATTTAAGATATAGCGGGTATTATCATATAACCAATCACTATTTAAGAAAAAATTAATAAATCCAGGACCTGCACAAACTGCTTTTTCGATATATGTTTCTTTGAAATCCATTTGTTCAATTAGCATATCTGCAATTTTTTTTGGTGCCATTTTAGCTTGTTTTACAATAATCATAGCAAGATTACATGAAAAATCACCATGCTCTTTTTCACGGGGTTTTTCAATGGTTATTTCATTTACTTCTATATCAGGTAGCATTTGTTTTTTTATACAGCTTTTTAAGCTGCTTAGTATAACCTGTTCAATTGTATTTTCAATTTGTTTAATGATGTTCATTTTTATTAACCTCTTTTATAGTCATATAAAATTTATTACTACTACCTTTACCATCTAATAAATTAAGTAGATAGTCCATTTCAATAATTCCACCCGCTTCATTCATATTAACATCTATTTTCTTTGCAGTGATAGAAACAGTAAATTCACCAAATTCAGTTTTATACAACGATGTGTTTTCTATACCTTCTTTGAAAACAAAGTTTGATGTAACTGAACCATGTCTTATTAATGATACTTCTTTTTCTTTAAATTTCACAGTTGTTGTTGTGCCTTCCATACCTGTCATTGCTGATTCTTGATATGTTACATAATAATAATTTCCTTTAGAAAACAGTTTACCTTCTGTTATAAACTCTAATTCCTCTTTTTCATTATTATAACCTTTTAGCGAAATAATTACATTTTTCATATTATATTTTAATACCTTTCTATATCAACTGTCTTTACAGTTAATGCGCTATTATCAAGAATCTCACTGGCAAGTGGAATAAATTTATCAACGGAGTCACTTGTATAAAGTGAAATAGTCCCCATACCTTGATTATTAAATAACTTGTTAGCTTCTAGTGTTTGATATACAACCTTTGCAACTTCACCTGCTGAATTAATAATTGTAACTTTTTCTCCAACTACTTCTTTTATAGTCTCTAGTAATAATGGGTAATGGGTACACCCAAGTACTAGTGTATCTATGTCTTTTAATAATAACTCTGATAAATAGTGTTCAATAATAGCCTTCGTTATG
>JAUUZE010000009.1 GCA_030590175.1 Clostridia bacterium | reverse complement strand
GTTAAATTTTATGCCAAAAAAGTACTGGAAACATCTTATTGAAATGAAGCCTATCAATAATCTTATTGAATTTTAATATCAATGTATATATCTTGAGTTCGACAATGAAATTACACAAAAACAAGTCTTAAACTGTTGCAAATACTGGATTAGAAGACTTGTCTTTTTTTCATTTTTATGTAGTGTATTTTCGTTTATTTTGTATCAGAAATCATTTTTTTAATTTCATCTAATGTTAAATATTTTTTCTTGAAATTAATTCCTAGTTTATTTTTAATACTATCAAGGATTTCATCATAATATACACTCTTGTAGTAATTCATTTTAAGATGAACAGCATTTAATTTATTTAGTGAGCTAATTGTTTGATCAATTGAGTAGTTTGCTCCAAGCTCTTTTTCTAATATCCTAATTATTACTAATGCAAGAAAACAAGAAAGAAAATGCGCTTCAATAGAATCTTCATTTCGAACATATACTGGTCTAGTTTCTAGTGAAGTTTTAGTAATTCTAAAGGTTTCTTCAATTTTCCATAGGCCATGATATCGCTCGATTACTTCCTCGTCAGACATATCTAATTCACTTGTGACAATAGAATAATAACCATCATATTTTTCTTCTTCTAAGATTAAATCTGTATCAATGAAAGGATTGATAGCATCTTTGACAGGTGTAAGTTCACCTGTTTTTTTATCTAACTTCATTCCAATGATATATTTCATTGCACCATAACTACCTGCTTTAGCATATCGTGAAGGGCTATTAATGAGTTTTTTAGCTTTTTCAATTATTTCACTTCTTTTATGCTTAGCTCTTTTATCATATTTTTCAGAATAAAAAGCAACATGTTTTTCATCGATGAGAACTTTCTCTTTTTTACCGTTTACATTTTCAACTGTAATTTCAGTAGGCATTACTTTAGATTTTATCTTAAATTTATTTTTCTTTTTTGTATTTTCCTCTTTTGTGTATTCGCGATATCCTTCATTTGATAATACAAAATTCTTAATATCCTGATTTGCCTTTGTGCCTCTAATTGACCGTGAAAAGATGTAACCGTCACCTTTTATTATGTTATATGCTTTATTTGAACCAGAATTAAGACCTTTATCAGCAACAACAATAACACGATCTAAATTGTAATCAGCTTTTAACTCAGAGAGTATGGGAAGTAGTGTTTCAAAGTCAGTTGTATTACCACTAAACAATTTATAATTGATAGGTATTCCTGCGTTATCTATTAAAAGACCCATTTGAATAATTGGCTTTCCTTTTTTATCTTTTCCCATACCTTTTCTGATTAAGTCAGTTTGTTCATCTATGTGAAAGTAATAATTTGTTACATCATAAAAAACATTAGTTATATCCCTGCCATAAAGTATAGAAATATTTTCATGCAATTCAAGAAGCAGTTTTTCCTTGTATTTAGCAAATTCAGAGAATGCTCTGTAAATAGTTCTTGAATTAAAATCAAAATTCTCAAAATACAAGTTTTTATTTTCGTAAGCAGCGATTTTAGATCCTGGATGAAGAATGCGTTCGTAAACAAGCAACTTCATAATATTGTTTAATGGAATATTTGAACTCAGACCACGCATTCTATTGATTAAAAACTTGTGTATCCCCAACTTATGATAAATTTCACTTAAAGCAATAAATCCAATATTTTTAATATCATTTGTTCCTATCTCATGCTCTTCAGTCATATCTAATTCAAGTTCGATAATCTTATTTTCATTTGCTTCAAAGTTCATTTTTTTAGCTACTTGCTTAAAATGAGCAATAGGATCCTCATATTTATCTATGAGTTCATCAAGAAAGCCAATACGTAAAACTTGTTTTTGTTTGCTCTTTTTAGTCTCAGGCTCACGATAGCCGTGCACAATGGTTAAAGAAACTCTACCATTAGCCTGTTTGGTTTGCTTTAAAAACACTATAACACCTCATTTCATATATATATTATACCATAATCAACGATATACAACAACTAAAAGAAGTTAATTTGACAAAAAAAATAGCCAAAAGTATTGATACTAAAGAAGATGTAGATAAGAAGTTAGAAAAAAGCTTGTCGAACTAGCGATTATTTATTTGCCCGATAGTAATAGTTCTATGATAAGCAGATCCTTTATAACGTGCTTCATCAATTTTTTCCCATCTAAAACACTGACCACTTTCTAAGGTCTTTGTTAAATCAAAATATGGTAGGTCTTTTATGATAATCGTCTTAATACTCATTAACAATTTTCCTTTCCATCTATGCTATAATTATATCACTAGAATCAAGGAGATATACCATGAAAGAAACAATTTATACTATTCCTGTAAATGATGCTTTTTCCACTGACTGTGAATGTCCAATATGCCTACTTGAAAAAGATGTAGAGGAAAAGTCCCTTTCATTTATTTTAGGACCTTCAAGTATGGAACCTGATACACGTGTAGCAACAAATAAAGTAGGATTTTGTCGTCGTCATATGAAACAGTTATATTTAAAAAGACAAAATGTTTTAGGTTTATCTTTAGTTCTAGATACCCATATTCAATATCAGATGGACTTATATCAAAAAATAATAAAAAAGCATAAAAAAGGTATAAAACAAGATACAAAAATTAATGCAGGCAAAATGATTGATGAGTTAAATGAGTTTTTTCTTCATCTTGAATCATCTTGTGAAGTTTGTAATAAAATTAGCTTTACTATGGAACGATATTTTGATGTTATTTATTGGATGTATGATAAAGACCCTTTATTTAGAGAAAAAATTAAAAATTCAAAAGGATTTTGTTTACGTCATTATCAACAATTATTACAATTTGCAAAAAATAATTTATCTAGAAAGAAACTTGCAATATTTACTATTGAAATGGACACTTTAATGAGTAATAACATGGATAGAATTTTAGATGATGTCCAGTGGTTTGCACAAAAGTTTGATCATCGAAATGAAAAAGCCTCTTGGAAAACATCTGAAGATGCTGTTCCTAGAACTATTGAAAAATTTATCTCTTATTGTGAATTTAAATAAATTTATGGATATATTTCGTTCTCAATAACAATGTGTTTAACAGTAATATTTAAACTATGCAGATGAAGAGCTGTAAGCCTTTCTAATGTTTTTTTAGTTGTAATCTGAATTTCCTTTAATACATCAAAGATAGGACATTGGTAATCAAGTGTAATATTCATATCTACACTAATTCCACCTTCTTTTTTAATAATTCGAAAACGGGTCATTCCTTCGTACCCTTTTATAGTACTGGCTGCATAATTTGCAATTTGATATAGTGCATTATTTGATATAGTGTAATTCCCTAAGAAACTAAAAGTTGGTCTAACAATAGTTTTACTTCCTTCTGACACATAATTATTAGACCCTTTTTTACGAAAGACATATAATGGGTCAAGTAAATAACCACTAAAATCTTTTTTAATTTCAAAAGTAGGCACAGGTATAACATGTTTTCCTTTATTTTTTCGATTAGATAACGCTTTTTTTATTTCCTCATCTTCTGAAATATCATGAATATAAATGGTACGTTGTATTTCATCTAAAGCAAGTTTATTAGCAATCTCTCTCACCATCTTATCCGATGTTCCAAGTACTAGTAATTTCTCAACTTTATTTGTTTTTATGGCTTTTATCATTTCTCTACGATGAGCTTCGTCAAAAAAGAGTGCCCTTTTCACAGAGGCAATTTTTGTTGGTTCAGCTTTGGCACTAGTGCCTGCTAACACTTTATTGCTACCAATTAATAGCCCATCATCTATGATATAGTCAATACCCATATCACTGGCTAGCATGGTAGACTTATGACTTTTGCCAGTCCCTGGAGGACCAACTAATGCATAAACTCTCATAACTTCTTTTTATAGTATATCATATTTTTTTTATTGATTTTAAGACACGGTACCCTTTATTCTTTAAAAGCATCTCACAATTTCCAAATAAATTAAATAATTTATCAAAATGACTAGTTGAACCTTGTTTTTTCTGAACTACAATATATAAGATACCCTTAGGTTTTAGATGCTTAAAACACCCATCATACAAGTTAAAAACAACTTTTTTACCAGCTCTTATTGGTGGATTTAATGAGATAACTTGAAAGAACTCATCAATATCAGAAAAACCATCTGAATTTATTACTTTATGATATGAAACATTGTTTAAGCTTAAGTTTTTTTTAGTTAATTCAACAGCTCTTAGATTATGATCACTAAAGGTTGCATGTTTAATAGTAATAAAGTTTGATAAAATAATTCCAATTGGTCCATACCCACAACCTAAATCAAGATATGTATCAATATGAAGACAGTCTTTTTTTATAGCCTCAATCAATGTAAGCGAACCAAAGTCGATAAGATTTCTAGAAAACACACCACGATCAGTATAAAATCTAAAAGGCACCTTATTTATATGCCAGATTATTTCCTTTTCTTCACTTGCCACAGTTGGCTGTTTTTCAAAATATTGTTCCATTACTTTATCCTACTAAACAAAAACAGGCGAATACTATTCGCCTGTCTACATTGTTAATTAATAAATAATTACTCTGGTTGTGGTGCTTCTGTTGGACAGACATCTAAACATGCTCCACAATCTATACATATATCAGCATCAATAATATAAATGCTATCACCAGCTGTTATAGCATCAACTGGACATTCACTTACACATGCGCCACAGCAAATGCAAGCATCGTTAATCTTATAAGCCATTTGTTCTACCTCCGATTTTATTAATCATATTATATAGCAGTCAATTGTTAAAATCAATTGCCTTTTTTCTTTATATTCACCTTAATCTGCTTTTTGGCTTTTATATCTTTTTTTAGCCCACTTTTGAACTGTTAAATCATTTATTGAATACTCATTGATCTCATAATTATCATCTTTTTGAAGTTTAACTCTTACATTGCCTTTTAAAAGGCTAACTGATATAACTTCACCTTTACCATCTGCTGTAGTAACTAGTGATCCAATTCCTGGTGAATTCTTAATTAAATCTTGATAAGCTTCATGCTCATAACGAAGACAACACATTAATCGCGAACAAATTCCTGATATTTTAGTTGGATTTAATGATAAGTTTTGATCTTTTGCCATTTTAATTGATACTGGTTGGAACTCATCTAAAAAAGAATTACAGCAAAGTCTTCGTCCACAAATACCAACGCCTCCTAATATTTTAGCCTCATCCCTAATACCAATTTGTCGCAGTTCAATTCTAGTTCTAAATACACTGGCCAAATCTTTAACTAATTCACGAAAATCAACTCGTCCTTCAGCAGTAAAATGAAATAGAATCTTATTTCCTTCAAAAGTATAATCTACGCCAACTAACTTCATTGCAATTTTATGTTTCTTGATTTTTTCATAGCAAATGACATAAGCTTCTTTTTCTTTAATCTCATTTTTCTTAATAATATCTTTATCGTTGTCAGTTGCTATTCTTATTATCTCTTTTAGTGGTGAAACCACCAAACTGTCTTCTACTTCTTTAGGCTCTAATACGACAGTGCCAAACTCAACTCCTTTAGATGTTTCGACAATAACGTTTTCCCCTTTTGGAAGATCAAGATTACCAGGAGAAAAGTAATACACTTTTCCTACATGTTTAAATCTTATTCCTGCTACCTTAATCATTAATTAACTCCTCTAATATCCTTATAGTCATCCCATCTAATGCCATTTTCCTAGAAGCGTGTTGCTTAAGTTGGGATACAGTATCTTGTAAAATAAATATTACTTTCAATAAAATACTACTATTATACTTATTGATACCATTACTTATCATATACTTTTTGTCTTTATTTATCAAGAGTAACTCATCTTGTGTTTCTAAAAAAACAACCATATCTTTAAATAACTTTATAACAACTTGCATAAAATCATCTATATTTTCTTTGGTTACTGATTGTGCTTTTATAAATGAGTCGCTCTCATTACGGCTAATAATAGCCTGTGTATAATTAACTCCTAATTCTCTAGTTTTAATGAATTCCTCAGATGATAAAATTTGTAAGCCTTTCCCAATAGATCCTTCTGCATAATGACTGGCTAAAGCTAGCAACTCATCATCTGTAGAATGTAATTGCAAAAACTCTAAAGTCTCACTCTGTGAATTGTTGCCAATTTGATATGTTGTAGCTCGTGAGAAAACTGTTGGAATAATTCCATCTAGATTGTTAACTGTAATAATAATATGTCCATATGATGGAGGTTCTTCAAATACTTTTAGTAAACTATTCTGTGCTTGTGGAGTCATTTTTTCGCCATTATAAATTACATAAACTTTCTTTGTACTTATAGTTGGCTTTAGTGACATTGATCTAATTATATCTCTAATATCACTTACTTTAATAGATTGACCAGTAGCTTTTAATTGATAGAACTCAGTAATACCGTTAACAGATTGACTTAAACAATGAGTACAATTTTGACATGGTTGCCCATTAATTGGATTTTCACATAACAAAGCATTTGCTATAGCCTTTGCAAATATTTTTTTTCCTATTCCCTTTTCTCCAACTAACAAGCAGGCATGGGGAAAAACATCATTATTTATTGCATTAATAAGTTTTTTTTTGAGTAACTGTCTTCCTCTTATGTCAGAGAATGAAATCATAGATATTATGCTTTCTCATACTTCTCTACAGCAACAACAAATATAGTTGCGCCTCCAAGTGTAATTTCTACTGGATATCCAGCCGTCATGGCAACTCCCATGGCAGGAACATTCGCAGAATTAATTAATTTTTTTCTACTCTTTGATTTGGTTTTTATAATATCAATTACCAACTCTACTTTTTCCTTAGGAACTCCTACTAATAAAGTAGTATTGCCAGCTCTTAAAAAGCCACCAGTAGAACATAGTTTTGTTACACTAAATCCATTTTCATTAAGGGACTTCATTACTTCAATTTCATCTTCATCATGAACAATTGCAAATACGAGCTTCATTACTTACTCCTTCTCTATACATTGATTGATTTCTATCATCATTAACTCATAGATATGATCAATACTACCATTTCCATCTATTCTCTTAATTCTATTGGCAAATCGCTTACAAAGAGCGAGATAACCCTCATATACCCGTTGATGGAATTGAATTTTTTCATTTTCCAAGCGATCGGTTTTTGAAACACTAAAACGACGGTCTAACGAAGTTTTTGGATCAATATCAATAAATAGGGTAATATCTGGCAATGTATTCTGTATTGCCGTAAGATTTACTGCTAACACATCATCTATTGCAATACCTCGGCCATACCCTTGATAAGCCACAGAAGAATCAATAAACCTATCACATATTACTATTATACCACTTTCTAATGTTGGTTTGATAATTTGAGAAAATAATTGTGCCCTTGATGATGCATAAAGAAGCATTTCCGCTACATCATTCATTTCTGTATTTTTAGCATCAAGTAAAATATCTCTAACTTTTTCACCAATATTTGTTCCCCCCGGTTCTCTTAGTACCACAACTTGATGACCAATGTCTTCGAAATGTTTTTTTACTTTTAAAATACATGTTGTTTTTCCTGATCCATCCAAACCTTCAATGGAAATAAACAATCCTCTCTTCATATCAAACCTCTATTATCTTTATGTAATCATTATCAAGTCCCATCACAACCTGACCACTTCTTCGTATGAGTGTAATATAGTCAATATGAGACTGACTAATTTCTTCACCATAATAAAGAATTGGAATACCAGGTGGATAAGGTACTATTATTGTACCACAAATTTTACCAATTGCATTATTCAATTGTATACTTTTAGTGGGCATTTTTCTTGCTTTTCTAATTTCTATAACTTGAATAGGCTCGCTAATAAGGTAATCTATATTTGCTGTTTTCTCTCCTTTTTCTAATTTGTTAAGTTGTAAAAGAAGAGAAATAAAATCTTTTTTCCTGTGATTTGGAGTAGTTATAAGAACTAAATGAGTTAGTGTTGCCATTTCAATATCAATATGCTCTTTATGTAACAAATTAACTATTTCATTCCCAGATAATTTAGCTTCACTTATATCTATAACAACTCGCGTAACATCATCGGTTTTTAAAACTTGAAAAGGACAATTTTTAATAAAGAAATTAATTTTTTTAAACAACTTATCATAGTCTTTATGATAATCAGATAAAAGAGTTTGTTCCATAATTGACATAAGCAAATAAGATGGTGAAGTTGTAGTTAGTGATTTTACAATATCCATTAATAGAGTTAGGTCAATCAACTTCTTGTTTCCATGGATAATAGCACTTTGTGTTAAACAATTTTGCGTTTTATGTAAGCTTTCCACAACAACATCAGCTCCTAGTCTAATGGCGCTTTCAGGTAAGTGCTTACTTTTTATAAAATGACTACCATGTGCTTGATCTACAAAAAGAGCAATTCCTTTTTCATGTAGATAGTCACTAATTTTTTTAATATCTGAAACAAATCCATAGTAAGTTGGTGATGTTATTAAAACATATGAAATGTCTGGATGTTTGTGAAGTAATAGTTTAATTTGCATAAGAGATAATGGGTTAGGTATCCCATATTTTTTATGAAGTTCACTATTTGCAAATACAACTTCTGTGTCAAATAAAATACACCCATTAATTATACTTTGGTGGGCATCTCGTGGAATTAAAATTTTTCCTTTTTTTAAAGATACATACTTCATCAAAGCAAGTATCCCCGAAGATGTGCCATTTAATAAATAAAGTGATTGGTCACATTTTGTTTTTTCTGCCACTTTCCGTAGTGAGTCTCTAATAATTCCCGTTGCTTCATGATAATTATCAGCTCCTATGATTTCAGTAATATCATAATTCCCTAATTTTTTTTTATAACTTGATAAAAGACCTCTGCCATTTGTGTGTCCTGGCATATGAAAAGAAATTGCTTTATTTAAAGCATGTTTATGTAAATAGTTGTTAATTGGATAATTACTTTTTATTTTTTTCATGAATCATACGTAAACCATCTAATGTGAGCATACTATCAATTTCATTAATTTCATTTGATTCTGTTGCAATCAATCGTGATAATCCACCTGTCGCAATCACACTGATCTTTTCTCGTTTCTCACCAAGTTTCACCATCTCATCTTTTATTTTATTTACAAGGTAATCAATTTTCCCGACAAATCCATATACTAGACCTGCTTGCATACTGTCTACAGTATTTTTTCCAAGAACATTTTTAGGTTTTATAATCTGGATATTTGGTAATTTCGCAGCCTTTGCTGTTAATGCATCAGCTGATACTCTAACACCTGGACAAATTGTGACACCTAATATATCATTTTTTGTGTTAATTGCACATAACGTTGTTGCTGTACCAAAGTCCACTACAATTAATGGCGTCTTATATTTTTCTTTTGCACCAACTGCATTAACAATAATATCCGCTCCTAATTCTTTTGGATTGTCAATTTTAATATTCAATCCTGTTTTAATACCAGGTTCAACAAGTATTGGTTCTAAATTAAAAAACTTTCTAATAGAATGAAGTAATGAATACATAACATTTGGTGCTACAGATGAAATAATAACATCACTAATGTCATTAATTTTAATATTCTCATTTTGAAACATTGTAATAAAAAACACACCAAACTCATCAGAAGTACGTTCTTTATTGGTGGTTAGTCTCCACACATGTTCTAATTTCTGGTTTTGATAAATTCCAATAACTATGTTTGTATTACCAACATCAATAACAAGTAACATCAATGCCTCCTAGATTCTCATTGCTTTTATTTCTTCAATTTCTAGTCTAATTTCTTTTTCTACACGTAAAATATCTTTTTTGATATCATCAACTGTTTCAACAGCTGGTTTACTATACTTTTTATATTTTTTATATGGTTTTTTATAATACTTACTAGATTTATTATTATTGGAATAATATTTCTTTTTATTATTATTCGTATTGCTAGTACTTGTATGTGTATTTGTGTTTTTATTACTAGTACTAGTATTGCTTTGGCTTTTATTTTGACTAGAACTATATTGCTTATTGCTATTATTAGAACTCTTATTATAGTGACTATTAGTCCTATTCTTATTATAATTATTGCTCTTTTGGTAACTGCTTTTTTTCTGCTGGTTACTACTGCTTTGCTGATTATTGTTTCTTTTTACCTCTTCGGCCATTATCTATTCTCCTTTCAAGAATAACCCATGATTCCTCTTATGGAAATTTCACCTGACTGGTAGGCGTTAACTTCGCCATTTACTTCTCTAACCATTAGATGACCACTATCATTTATGGTAATTGTTGTTGCCTCTATTTGTTCTTTACCTTTATGAATGATTATATTTTGCCCCATAGGCAGTGCGTATTTTTTCCATTCACTGATAATATCAGGAATTTTATTATTAATTATCTGCTCATAGACATTATCCATATTATAGCATAATCCACCAATTAATAAACCTCTATCATACTTTTGTCCTGTTTCTAAATATAGTGATGTTGCAATATCTTTTATGCTATCATCAAATGATAACTGAGACACATTAAGCCCAATTCCAACAATTATATAATTAATTTTATCCATTTCACATGACATTTCTGTTAAAATACCACAAAGTTTTTTCCCACTAATAATTATATCATTAGGCCATTTTATTTTAGCATCTAATTGACATTCTTTTTTTAGTAATTTACATACAGCAACTGAAGCTGCTAAAGTAAATATTGTAGCTTTTTCAGGAGTTATAGTAGGTTTATAAATATAGGATAACCATAAACCAGATTGATTATTGGAAAGAAAGGTTCGCCCTAATCTTCCTCTCCCTTGTTGTTGAGTTCTAGAATATACTAAAGCTTTGTTATCTATAATTTCATTTGCTATTTCTTTTGCTTTTGTATTAGTTGAATTTACTTCATTGAAAAAATATAATTTAGTATCACCATCATAGTTTTGTAAAACTTGATAATTAGTAAGAGGAATATAATCTCTCTTTAATAAATAACCTTTGTTTGTTGCTGATGAAATCTTATAGCCTTCGCTTCTTAGCAAAGTAATATATTTCCAAATAGCTGTTCGTGAAACACCTAATTTTTTTGAAATAGTTTCACCAGAGAGATACTTATCTGTATTATAAAGCATAGTTAAAACTTCATACTTCATTTTTCTTTCCTTATAAGGTAAGTTTTCTTACCATCGGTAAAAGCTTCATAATTCTTATTTTCATTACAATTATAACTTTTTTGAAAATCTTTATTATTATTAAAATAACCTAGTAACGCTCGATCATAGAATTTATTATCTTGATTCTCTAAAATAGCCATATTGGCTTTAAGATATGCTTCTTCTGAATTATCAAATAATATTGGAATATCTCTATTTTTATCAAGAATAGAAATGTAATCACCAATTACTGTAAATGTTATGGTAAATACAGGTTTACGATACATAGAAACAATATAATCAGTAGCTTTTATGACTGACTGTAAAAACAAGTCATGATTATCAATTTCAAGATAAACTTTTTCTGCAATATATAATTTATCATCAGGTAATTCTAATTTTAAACAATCATATTGATTATCATAATGTTTTTGTAAATCATCTTTTGGTGATAATAATGCCATAATAGCTTTTTTCTTAAAGATATCAATAACAATCTCTGTATCAGAATATACAGATAATTTTAATCCACATTCACTTGCTTCTTCTGTTTTATTTTTGTTTATATAAAAGTATGCAATCAATTGTTATTCTCCTATTATTTTTTTGCAATTTCATCTGCAATCATTGCCACTCGCTTCATTTCACGGACGTCATGTACTCTTACAATATCTGCTCCATTTATAATTGAAGCTGCAACGGTTGCTGCGGTTCCCTCTACTCGTTCTTTTGGTGGAAGATTCAATATTTTTCCAATCATTTCTTTTCTAGAAGTTCCCACCATTAATGGAACACCTAAAGATTTTAATTCTTTTAATCTCCTAATAATTCTAAAATTATCTTTCGTATTTTTCCCAAAACCAATTCCAGGATCTACTGCAATTGCATTTATTCCAATTCCTGCAGACTGGCAAATGGTTATACTTCTACGTAAGTAATTAACTATTTCACCCATTATATCTTTGTAATGATCATCTTTACTATTATGCATAAGAATGATACCAGCTTTATTCTTGGCAATAACTTTTGCCATATTTTCATCTTTTTGTGCTCCCCAAGAATCGTTAATCATATGGGCACCTGCTACTAATAGCTTATCTGCAGCAATAGCATCAATTGTATCAACGCAAATAGGAATATCATAATCTCTTGATAACTTTTTTACAAGTGGTGCAATACTATTAACCATTTCCTCACTTGAAATAACTTGAGAACCACAAATATCAAGAATGTCAGCTCCTTCGCTTATTGCTTTTTCGGCATATTTAATTAGTGTTGGTAATTGATCATCTGGCATTACATTAACCACACCCATTATGATACTTTTTCTTCCAACAGGAATTCTCTTATCTTTGCAAATAAAACTACTTCGTTTACTGGAATGATTGTCTATTAAAAAATTAATATTTTCAGCAACAATTGCGGCTCCTTTAGTTCTAAACATTAATCTCTTAGTTAATCTGTCATAAGCTCTTCTCGTTGCAGACAAAATCATATCTGTTTCATTAACATCAAGGGTATAAACCTTTCGGTTATAGGCTGCATTTCCACCAATTTCTAGCATATCATTTTTAATAATTATGGCATCCTCAACAGCTATATTTTCTAATTTTATGGTGAAAAATTCCACTCTGGATGCAAGCCAATCGACTTTATTGTCTTCAGCTCCTATAGCTGCAATTTCTGCACGAGCGTGGTTTAAACTTCTAATAACTAATATTCTAGCATCTAACATATTATTACCTCAATAATACTTTCTGATATATTTTTACTATGTCTCTTTCTTTTACAATCCTAGGATTGTTTTTGACACTTCCTTGTGTCATTGCCAACTTAGCAAATTGATTTATTTCCTCTTGGCTAGTAATTGGCTTTTCACCTACATGCTTTAAGAAATAAGTTTCTAGCTCTGTAACTGATGAAAATTTTAATATTCTTAGAACATTATCTATTTTTTCTTTAACAACTTGATTATTAAAACGTAAATATTCTCCAATAAATAAGGTGTTAGCATGGCCATGGGACAATGCCTTATAATATGTTAGTGAATAACCCATAGCATGTATAATAGTAGTTCCTGTAAGTGTAATAGCTAACCCTCCCATATAAGATGCATATAATAACTGATCTCTAATCTCATCTGTGAAGTTTCTATCATCAATTGCATGAAGACAATTGGAAAAAGCTTTCAATCCTTCAATAGCATAAATAGCTGATTGTTGGGTATTATTTACTGATAAATAACTTTCTAACAAATGAGAAAAAGCATCAAAAGCCGTGTCAATAGTCACACTCTTAGGTAGTGAACAAGTGTATTGATAATCTAAAAATGTAATTGTAGGAAAGCTATATGGTGAATAAAAATTCTTTTTAGTATTAAACTGTTTAGCAGTTAAAATAGAATAAGGTGTCACTTCGCTCCCTGTTCCTGCTGTTGTTGGAATTGCAATAATGGGTAATGAAGGTGCTTTTATTGAAGTAGTAAGTAATTCTATAGGTTCAATATTGTTTGTACTTAATGCTGCAATCGCTTTTGCTGCGTCTATTGGAGATCCTCCTCCAATTGCAATAATTAGAGTCACTTGATTTGCTTTTGCAATAATTGACCCCTCTTTTACAGTTTCAAGAGAAGGGTTGTTTTCAACTTTATCAAAAACCCAGTAATCTATAGATAATGAAATTAGTATATCCGTAACATCTTTTAAGGCACCACTTTTGACTCCAGAACTTTTTCCAGTAACAATCAAGGCTTTGCTACCAAAGGTGCTAAATTCGCTAGCCTGTTCTTTAACACAATCTTTTCCATAAAATACCTTTGTTGGCATATATAATGTAAACTTCATAAGTGCTCCTATTGAGTATAGTACAATCCTTTATAGAGAATAAAACAAGTAGTAATTGCAACAATTCCACGTCCATCTCCTCTTGGAATTATTAACAAGTGGTTTTTTGTAATGTATTCACCATTTTTTATATCACTACCATTTGTAACATCTGATAATCCTTCATCATATTTATTACCAATAGCTTTTGCGGTTCCACTTCGCAATACTACTTCTGATGTATCTGAGGCATAGATGGTTAAACCCGCACTTAGTTCAATAACTTGCCAAACACTTCCGTCAGATAAATCACGTGTTACTTGATCTAAAAAGTCAATTTTTCCTTGCATTCCATCAAGGTTAGTTTCAATGGCTCCTACTTGTTTTTCCACATTATCTACTCTCGCTGTAACATTAGGGTCTGTTGTAGTAGTAGTTCCCCCTGTTGTTCCACCTGTTGCAGCTAACTGATTAATTCTATTATTTAATTCATTAAATTTATAATCGACATAATCTACACTGGCTAATAAGACATCTTCACTTTTTGCATAATGGTTATATCCTGAAAATAGGATTACCACCGCTAATAAAATACTTAGCAGTGTCTGCATGTTTTTTTTCATCTTTTGTTTCCTCCTACTATCTTTTGTATAATTACTCCTAAATTATATAGTTTTACTGAAAACTTTTCAAATTATAATATTTATTGTAAATAGTTTTGAATTTTTACTATTTTTCCATTTTTCAAATATACTCTAGGGACTCTCATTCCAATTTTACATATTATTTCATAGTTAAGGGTATTACATAAAGAAGCCATTTCTTCAACAGTTAATTGTTCATCAAATAAAATAACCTCATCCCTTTCATTTGCAGATATTCCAGTTATATCAACCATACACATATCCATGCAAATATTACCAATAATTGGGGCTAGTTGTCCATTGATTTTTATATTTGTTTTTGATGATAATACTCGTGAAAATCCATCAGCATATCCACAAGCAATAGTAGCAATTTTTGTATTCTTAGTAGTAATATATTTACCACCATAACTAACAGGCTGATTTGCTTTAACTTCTTTTATTTCAATAATTCGCGATTTAAAAACCATTGCTTCTTTTAAAAGTAATGAAGAGGATTTCTTTGAATTAGGTGAAGGGTAAAATCCAAATATTATGATTCCTGGTCGTACCATATTCATATGTTTATCTTTATGTAACAATACTCCACTGCTATTACATGTGTGTTTAATGGGAATATCTATCCCTTTTTCTTCAATCATGCTAAGAATTTTTAGAAATCTATTATATTGTGTTGTAGTATATGAAGTATCAACATCATCTGCAGTTGAAAAATGTGTAAAGATTCCATCATAAATCAAATTATCAAAAGATAGAGCTTTTATGATTTTTTCAGGTTGTGTGTAGTGAAGACCTATACGATTCATACCTGTATCCACCTTCACATGTACCTTTACCTGTTTATGATGTTTGCTAGCTTCATTTGATATTTTTTCAGCCAACTCATAACTAAATAATGAAATGGTTATATTATTTTCAATAATTTCATCAATTCGTTTACAGTCAACATATCCTAATACCAAAATAGATTGAGTTATTTTTTTTCTTCTAAGTAAAATTGCTTCATCTAGTGTAGCAGTTGACAACATATCTACACCAGCTTCACATAATGTTTTAGCTGTTTCTACTGCGCCATGTCCATATCCATCTGCCTTGATAATAGCATTAATTTTTACTTTATCTCCTACATAGTTAGCAATTTGATTATAATTATGAGTAATGTGGTCAAGGTTAATTTCTACCCACACTCTATCTGGTTTTCTCTTCATATAGTGTCCTCTCAACTTGTTTTATATAATGAATTATTAAAGAAGCTATTACCCCTTTTTCTCCTTCATTTTCTTTAGCATAATCTCCTGCTAGTCCATGGATATACATACTGTAAGCAACTTGTCTAATAACATCATTTGTAGTCGCTGTATTTGCACCAATAATGCCTGCTAAAACATCGCCACTACCAGCTGTTGCCATTCCAGGATTACCTGTTTTATTTAAATAAACAGTATTTCCATCAGTAACTAGACTTTTATGTCCTTTTAACAATACAATAATATCATATTTCTTCGCAAATTTTTTGGCAAGAGTTATTCTGTTTTTTTGAACTTCTTTTATTGATAGTCCAACTAATTGGGCAAACTCTCCTGGGTGAGGTGTAATAATAATAGTAGCCTTTTTATTCAAAAGGATTGATAAGTCTTCTCCAAGTGCTCTTAACCCTGTAGCATCTATAATAACTGGAATAGAAACTTTTAATATTATTTCTCTTATTAAAGGAAGTAAATCAGCATTAGGGGACAATCCAGGTCCAATAACCAAAGCATTTGCATTTTTAATGTTTTGTATTATTTCTTCTTTATTCATAGATGATAAGTACTCTAAATTATTATCTTCTATCTCAACACATATAGCTTCATTTACTAGTGCATTATATTCATATACTTTACTTTTGGGAACTAAGCAGTATGCATAACCTGCTCCTCCACTTAATACCGCTTTTGTACAAAGTGCATATGCACCTGTCATACCTTTGCTACCTGCTAATACATATACTCTACCATAATCACCTTTAGATGAAATATTTTCTCTAATTGAATAATCATTTAAGGCTTCTAATCTATCATATACTTGATATTCTTTTACTAATCGCTCATAGGCTTTTTCAGGTATACCAATTTGTTTTATAATCACAGTTTTTGCATACTCACAACCAGGTTGTGTAAATAGACCAATCTTTCCCTTACCAAGACAAATACAAACATCCGCTTTTATAGCATGATTCATAGGTATTCCTATATCAGCTAGCAGTCCAGATGGAACATCAACTGATATGGTAAACACTTTGCTACTATTAATAAGCTGTATGTACTCTAGTATTAGACCACTAACTTCTCTTTGTAACCCTGTTCCTAATAAGCAGTCAATAACAATTGCATCATCTGGCAAGGTTATCTCGCTTTTTTCAATTGTAATAGGAATATTCATTTCTTTACAAATTTGGTAATTTGCCAATGCATTCTTTGATAATTTTTTAATCTTACAACTAGAATAAACAACTACACTATTGCCATTTAACTTACATTTCTTAGCAAAAGCATATCCATCTCCTCCATTATTACCAGATCCACAAAAAACAATTATACTTTTGTTATTAAAATTAGGAATATTTTCATTTACATAGGAAAAAACAGAAAACGCTGCATTTTCCATTAAAGACATAGGACTAATCCCATACTCTCTGTAAGCAATTTCTTCTGCTTTTTTCATATTACTAGTAGTAATCAAATCCATGGATAAATTATATCATAACATGTAAAATGAAGTAATTGCTTGTTTTATATTTTTATTAGAATAAGTAAAAAATTCTGCTTGCCACCAAGAAGGAAACAATCGCCTATATCTAGCGCCTGCAAATCGTGTGTCAACTAATACTATAAATCCTCTGTCATTTTCTGTTCTAATTACTCTTCCTGCTGCCTGTAACACTCTATTCATACCAGGATAAACATAGGCATAGTCAAATCCTCTTCCTATTGTTTGATCATAATATTCTTTAATCATTTCATTTTCAGGGCAAATCATTGGTAATCCAGTTCCCACAATAACTACTCCATTTAGCTTTTCCCCTTCTAAATCTATACCCTCAGCAAAAATACCTCCCATTACAGCAAATGCAACTAATGTAGACTGACCATGATTATCAAATCTCTCTAAGAAAATTTCTCTTTCAATTTCATCCATCCTCTGTTTTTGAACCATGATATCCACATCACCTGAAATCTCTTTATAATATTCAAGTACACTTTGCATATATTTATATGATGGGAAAAAGACCATATAGTTTCCCCTCTTTTGTTCAAATACCTGCTTAAGCAATTTGGCAATATCATCATATGACATATCTCGATCTTTGTACTTAGTACTAATACGTCCTTCAATAATAACTTTTAAATTTTCTGCTGGAAATGGAGAATATAGAGATAAACTTTTATCAAACTCTCTGCTTCCTAATAAATCCATATAGTAACGTTTTGGTTCTAATGTGGCAGAGAACAATGTGGTATTAATTCCTTTATCCATAGCCTTTGATAATAAAAAGGAAGGATCGATACACATTAATTTTACAATAAAATTATGCTTATCATATTGATAAAATGTTTTATACCGTTCATCATAGAATTCTGCTACTTTAGAAAAATAATAAGCTGTAAAATATACTTCAAGAAATAATTCTTCATATTCTGGTTTTAATTCATAATCAAAGTATTTCTCCATAATGGTGGCCATTTTTTTTATTTCTACTACTAGTTTTCCTGGAATCTCTTTATTTTGATAATATCCTTCATCAATATTATCGAAATAGTTTTTCTTTAATTCATTTAATATTTTATTAACTCTACTTATTCTCTTTTTTAAATCATTCCACTCTGGATTTGTTTTTCGTCTTAAAGTCATTAAATCTCGCTTATTAATTTCAGAAGAATACATATCTCTTCCCCTATTAACCAGGTTGTGTGCTTCATCAACTAAAAAACTATAATTTTCTTTTACTTCAGTAAAAAATCTCTGTAGTTTAATTCGTGGGTCAAATAAGTAATTATAGTCACAAATAATTAAGTCGCTATAAGTGGCGATATCTAATGATAATTCAAAAGGACAAATATTGTACATGCTTGCATATTTATTAATTGTCTCTCTATCAAAAAATTGTTCTTTAAGGATTTGTCTTCTCGCATCTGGCATTCTATCATAATAACCATTGGCTTTATCACAGACTTCAGGATCACAATTTCTCACTTCAAATGGACATACTTTATCTTTAGCAGTAATAACAAGGGCCCTAAGATTTAAACCTTTTTGATTAAGAATCTTATATGCTTGAGTCGCAACTTTCACAGTTACTGTTTTAGCTGTTAAGTAAAAAATACGATCTACTAAGCCCTCCCCTAGTGCTTTCACTGCAGGAAAAATTGTAGCCATTGTTTTTCCAATTCCCGTTGGTGCTGTAATATATAACCGTTCTTCATCTCTAATTGAACGATATACTTTAGAAGCCATTTCTCGCTGGCCCAATCGATAAGTTAGAAAAGGAAATTCCATACTTTGTGCGCTTATATTCCTAATTTTTTGCCATGCAATCTGTTTTGTCATCCAATTTAGATATTTATGAGCATAGTTATTAAAAACCTGTTTTAACTGTTCAATCTTATAATTTATGGTAAATGATTTTTCTTGATCTGTTTCTCGATTAATATATAATAATTCAATTGTAACTTCATCAAGTTTATTTTGAAGAGCATAAATATAACCATAACAAAAAGCCTGCCCCCAATGGCTAACATATTCTTCTTGTAAAATATCATCAACCTCACGTAATGTTGTTTTTACTTCATAAATAATAACTGTATCAGCTAATAGAACACCATCAATTCTACCTGATATTTCTAATGATACTTGGTCATTTTCTAAGGTGTATGATAAATACTGTTCTTTAGTGAATTTTTCTTTTCCATGGGTTTTTAACATTTTTTTTTGAAATATTTGATGAATAACAGTTCCTTCATAGGCAGAATCCATCATAGTAAATGACCCTTTACGTTCAATACTTCCTTTGTTAGTAGAAAAGCTAACTAAATCTTTAACTGAAACTTTAATGATTTTTTTATTCATTTAATCTCCACAAACATATGTTCTTATTCTATTATACAGTGAAAGATTTACTTATTCAATTGCTTTTTCATTAATTGAGTTTCAATAACAGCACAGTAACTAGAAAAATTACGATAATATCTATATACTCTCTTATAAAATGGCAAATGTACATTGGCTTCACAACGTAAGAAAAGAGCTTTAGGTAATGAAAGTATTGCATACCTTTTATCTAATATATTCCTTATAAGTTTTACAAAAAACGATTTTCCTTCATTTGAGTATGAAATTTTTCCTAATTGACTATCAACATATTCGTACAACAACTTTTTAGAACACTTTTTTTCAATTGGTACTTTTTGGAAAAAATCAACTAACTCATGGTCTAATAAAGGTAGTGCCCAGTTTAGTTTATAAAAATCATAGGCTCTAATTGAATTCACTAAATAAATAACAGTATATGAATCAAGAGAATATCTCTCTGCCACTTGGCAAATTTCATAGATGTCAGTTAATGATAAAATATGATTTACTATGGTTCTAACACGGTCACGTAAAAATTTCATATGTTTTGATTCTACGTCCTTATAATTATAGTGAAACATTCTAGCTTGATATAGGGGAATTATAAGATCATTTGGTTTCATGTCATTTCTATAGTATGAACGCCCTGCTACATTACCAAGATGCCCTGGAACAATAACAGATTCGCTATTTATAATATTTCTCTTTAATAATTCATTAATAACAAAGTGCTCTCGTAAATGAGAAATATTACTTAGATTAGATGAATATTTAACATAATCTAAACTTTCAATATCTTTATATGTTTTTCTCCAGTCACTTCGCTTATAAGAAATAAAATAATGTAAAAACCCTAGTTTTTTTGCTACAGCAATTGCTGGTTTGTATTCTTCTGTTAACTTACTACCATAAGTTACTAAAATTGTGTTTTTATAATTCATTTTCTTAAGTACTAAAGCACAATACCTAGAATCAACTCCACCACTTAACAAAACTACACACTGTCTATTATTTAATTGTTTTACCAACCTTTGACCAACATTCATGGTTACTAAGTCAAGTTTTTCAAATAATTTATCTTCACTAATCATTTGCTCTTTTTTATATGAAAACAAATAATATCTATTTCTAATAAGTTTTTTTGTCAACTTGTTAAAAAGAATATATTCTCCTGACATCACTTGATATATATTTTCAACAAAAGTTTCATTAAAACCAGAAAAACCAGTATAGATTAAATCTTTATAATTGTTCTCATTAATAGTACGCTGATTTGTTTGTTTAACAATAAAAAAAGTATCATCACTAACATATAATTTATCGTTATATAACGAATAGGATAAATGATAGGTTTTAAAACGGTCTTGTATAACTAAGGTAAAGTCGTCTTTATCTATAGTAATAGAAAAACAGCCATTCAATTTTTTTACATATGATAATATATCTTTTACAGTTATTAGGTTCAATAATTCATTGGTAATCATTTCACCATCTAATAACTTATTATTAATAAATGCAGAACCTCTAACATAGATTCCTGATTTAATAAAACATTTATGTTTGATTTTTGAAAATGATATTGTACTCATTCATAGATTATAATATATAAAAATTGACATATCAATATGATATCTATAAAATTAACACATTAACGAAAGGGCATCATTATGAAAAAAATTTGCGTAGTAGGACTAGGATATATTGGAATACCAACAGCAGTTATGTTTGCATCTAAAGGTCATGAAGTTATTGGTGCAGATATTAGAAAAAATGTTGTTAATAGTTTAAATAATTTAGTACTGCCCATAGAAGAAAAAGGGTTAGATACACTTTTTTTACAGCACCCTTTCACAGCCAAACTACAACCCGTTATGGCTGATGTATATATTATTTGTGTTGGAACTCCAACTGATCAAAATAAAAATGTTGACTTATCAGCTGTAACATCTGCAGCTTCTAGCCTTATTCCATATATAGAAAAAGACACATTAGTAATAATTGAATCAACCATTCCTCCTGGAACCACTAAAGATATTGTATTACCCATAGTGGAACAAAGCGGATTAAAAGCTGGTAAAGATTTTTATCTAGTTCATTCTCCAGAACGAGTTATCCCTGGAAACATGCTTTTTGAATTGGCAAATAATGATCGAATTATGGGAGGTATTTCAGAAACTGGAGCTATTAAGGCAAAAGAATTATATGAATGCTTTGTAAAAAGTCAAATTTATACCACCACAGCAACTACTGCAGAAACCGCTAAATTAATGGAAAACACTTTTAGAAATGTTAATATTGCTTTAGCAAATGAGGTAGCCTTAATTTGTGAGCAACTTCAAATTAATGCTTGGGAAGTAATTGAGTTAGCAAATAAACATCCAAGAGTGAACATTTTACAACCAGGTCCTGGGGTAGGTGGACATTGTATCCCTGTAGATCCTTGGTTTATTGTAGAAAAAGCTCCAAAACAAGCTACATTAATTAAACAGGCTTTAGAACAAAATGAGTTAGTCCCTAGTAAAGTAGTATCAAAAATATATAATATTACCAATAGTTCAAAAGGATTAAAAATTTGTTTACTAGGTTGTACATATAAAGCTAACACAGATGATATTAGAGAAAGCCCTACATTCGTTATAAGCGATACACTTAGTAAAGATAACCAAGTAATTTTATATGATCCAAATGTTTCAATTTATTCAAACGGTTCGCTATATGATGCCTGTAAAGGTTGTGATGTAATGGTTTTATTAGTTAATCATCAGCAATTTTCAAATATTGATTATTTAAAGTTAGCTGTTACTATGAAAAATAATATAATTTTAGATTGCAAAAACTTTTTAGAAAAAGAAAAAGCCATTAAAAATGGCTTTGACTATTATCTAATTGGTGATGGTTCAATTAATAAGTAACTTAATTACTTCTAAACATTTATCCAAATCTTTATAGTTCTTTCCGATGGCAATATACATTATTTCTGGTGTGCCCGGTCGCAGAAATGTCTTTTCATCAACTGTTATATAAAAAGGCGACAACAACCATTCATCACTTGATAATTTAAAAGTGTATGTACTATAAAGTGATGATTCAGTAATTTCCAATTGTTCCATATATTCTGACAAATCAACAAATAATCCATCATCTTTAAATATTTCATAAGCTGTATTATCCATTATAAATATGTCATAACTGTTTCTATTGAAATCATCATAAAACATCACATCACCATTCATATTAGGTTGAAGTAGTTCAGATTCACGTCCAATAAGGTAGATGTCTCCAATATATACCGATTTTACACTTGTTTCTTCTTTTACATGAACACCCAATGTATTATAGTCACCTTTTATAAAATTGCCAAGATAGTTAATATTAATCTCTTCATTTGCTGGAATAAGCTTCATGATTATAAGAAACAAAACAACTGCACCTATGACAGCTAGTCCAATCATTGCTAGTTTTATATTAACTTTTCTTTTCCCTTTTTTTATTTGCTCTTTTGTTCGTATTTGCTGACTTGTAAGCTTACGATAAGCATCAGAAATAGCATCTACATTAAGCTCTGGCTCACTTCGTGCTCTTTTTATTAACATAAAATATTGCTTTTCAATAGCCTCCCTATTAGCATCTTCTGACAATTCAAGTATTGCTAGTAATTCTAATCTATCCATACTCTTTCTCCTCTACTTCTCTATTATAGCGAAGTTCAACAAAATATAATATAAAGACCGCTCAATCATACACTTTATTTTGCATAATCATCAAATGTGTACTACACTTATCAATAGTATTATAGGGAGTTAAAATGAGAAAAGTATTATTAATTGCTGATGAATTCCCTCCAGTTGGTGGTGCAGGTGTTCAGCGGACAATCAAGTTTGTTAAATATCTTAGAAAATATGGTTACGAACCAATTATTTTTACTAGATGTGATAATCACATATTATTGCGCGATGACACCATGGTAAAAGAAATACCAAGAGATGTGGTTGTAATAAGAACTAAACCCTATGATTTGCTTTACCAGAATAAGCTAATTTATAAAGCTCTATACTATAAATTATTAATCCCTGATGGTCGTTGGTTATGGCAGTTGTTTTCTAGAAAAAAACTTTTAAAAGTTATTAACAAACATAAACCTGATTTAATTTATTCAACTTCCTTTCCCTATTCAGACCATTTACTAGCAAGATATATAAAGAAAAAAATACCAAATCTTCCATGGGTAGCAGATTTTAGAGATGAATGGACTAATAATCCATATTTTCATTACAATATTATTAGACGACTTATTGAAAAAAAACAAGAAAAAAGCATTCTTAGCAAATGTGATTCATTAATTACCAATACGCCTTTTATGGGAAATAATTTTATTAATAGTTATCCCTTTATAAAAAACAAGATAAACATTATCCCCAATGGTTATGATCCTGATGACTATGATAATCTAATTAAGAATAAAGAAAAAAATAAAAAGATGATGATTACTTATACAGGTTCGTTGTATGGAAATCGAAAACCAGATGCTTTTTTAAAAGCTTTTGCAAGTTGTCTTACAACTTGTAAAAAGATGCATGTAACCTTTGTGGGGCAAATTAATCAAAAACAGATTATGCCACTTATTAATGATTTAAAAATTAATAAACAAGTTAGCTTTTTATCATATCTTCCACATAAAGATAGTATTAAAAAACTTTATGAAGGTGATGTCTCTCTACTAATCGAGGGAGAAGGAAATCTTCCTTTTTATACTGGTAAAATATTTGAATATATGTATCTAAGTAATCCTATACTTGCCGTTATCCCCGAAAATGGTGCAGCTTCTCAGTTAATTAAACAAACAAATTGTGGTGTGGTTTGCGACCTTAATGACAATAAAGCAATAAAGCTTGCAATTATATCTTTATATGAAAAGTGGGAACAAAGTGATTTGCAAATGGATAGAAACACTGTAGAGATTGCCAAATATCATAGAAGTCAATTAACAAAGCAATTAACCAGAATTTTTGATAGTATATTATGATAAACTATATGTATAGAGTACGGAGGAAATAAATGAAAATAATTGATGAAAAAGGAAGATTATTCAAACTAATTAACATTGTTGATTTATTGGTTATTATAGCCATTATACTAGTAATAGGTGGAGTGTTTTATGCTTTGTCTAATAGTGGAGCTATTACAGTTGCTCCAAAGGAATATTATGTTGCGACTGTTAAATGTAAACAAGTTACTCAGTCTGTTGCAGATAATTTAAATTACGATGATCAGATTGTATATAACAATACATTTGTTAATGGTCATGTGCTATCTAATGAAGTTGTTTCTGCACAAATTGAAATGTTAAATAGTGATAATCAATTAATTTTAGTTGACCACCCAGAGCTACTTGATATGACAGTAGATATTGTTATTGAAGTTGATCAAGGTGCTAAATTTGTTTTGCTTGGTAAATATCAGGTGAACATTGGAAAAGAACTTGTTGTTAAAACTGCCAGAGTTGAAGTAGAAGGTATTGTGACAGATTTACAGGTTTATCAAAAATAATGAATATATTTAAAAACAGTATAATTTATAAAATATGGACAATTATTTGTAAGGCTTATTTACATTCTAATTATCATAAATTAGGTTTATTCTTTTATAATGCATCAATTAATAGTGTATCTTTAAAAAAAATAAATAAACGGTTTGAAAAAAAAGATTCTAGTCAATTTGCATCAATGACTTTGACTATCATTTCATTCGTTGCTACACCTTTTAGATGGTTAAGCACACAAGCAACTTTATCTATTAGTAAAAAACTTTATATTTCTTTTAAAAAACAAGTTAACAATAACTTAATCTATACTGTTCTTCTTATATTAACAGCTTCAACTTTTGGAATTAATCTAATGTATTTTATTAAAGGAGAAAATAATATCTGGTTAACCACATTATTTATTTTCTCAATAATATCATTCATTGTTTATCAAAAAATCGAAAAGTATATTACGTATTCAATGATTTCTCGTTTAATAACAGACTTGTTTCTACAAGGAGAGGAGTCATGAAAAAATCAGTACAAATAATAATTGCATCTATATCATTAGTTATTGGTATTATTGGAGCTTTTTTTAATCCAATAATCGCCATAGCTGGTATACTTTTTTTACTAGCAATTATAATTTTTATTACTGATTATCAGCGTGTAATTTATTTATTATCTTTTTTCTTTATTATTGATTATGCAATTAGAAATTTTATTAGTTTACCATTGCTAGCATCTATATGGGATGAGATTTTTCTTTTAGGTGCTCTAGTATTATTTATAATCAAATATATTTATGAAATAAAACAAAAAATACACACACTTACCCCAATTGATATACCAATGCTTCTTTTTATAGTAGTTAACTTATTTATACTTCTAGCTAACACTACTTACCTTGAAGTAGGTTTAGAAGGCTTTAGAGCTGTCACTACAAACTTATTATGGTTCTTTTTGG
>JAUUZE010000075.1 GCA_030590175.1 Clostridia bacterium | reverse complement strand
TTTTTCTTTTTCCATATATATATTATACCATCACACGAAAACGAACACAAGTTCTTATATGAAGTTGTTACACTTTATTATCTTTTATTATAATTTATGATAATTATTTAAACTGCTAACAACCCCATGCATGAGAAAAATAATCTTCAGAACCTGTTCCATGTAAATCAGGAGGCCATGAATTTTTATCATCTCTATCAACAAAAATCATGTCATCACCTTCACCCCACCAACAGCCACCTAAGTTATTAATACTCATATTAGTTCCAATGTAATGACCACGACCTTTGGCTTCTAAAATAACATAGTTATCTTTATCAGATAAGTTTTTGCCATCGCTTATAACTGGAGTAAGTGGGTTGATTCGTTTGAATTGAGCATGTAAATATACACTATCTTTAGGTAGGCTATTATGTTTTTCATAATCAATATAAAAATACATTGAAATATTCTTTTTTTGTTCATTTTTAATGACTATTTTTGCGTTTTTTAAAAATGGCATTGGTAGCCAACAATTCATGGCAACTCGTGGATTTGTTTGACCACTAACAGCTTCATTACAAGAAGTGCTAAAGATAGCACATTGATATGTATATGCTTTTCCATGACCTAAACCAAAAAAGTCACCAATGGGACATTCAATAGAAGGGAATTGCTCATTATCCCAATATATTTTTATTAACGTATTTCTAAGTGCATGTATATCAAAATTTCTATCATCTAAAGGACCCCAAGGGCCAAAGATTGTACACCATATATGTTTGATTTTTCCAGGACCATCAATATTTGCTATGACTTTTTCTTCATTCCCTTTAATGGATATAGAATCAGCATTTCCACCTGTTAAATCATAACTACTAGCACGCTTTGCTTTAAAATTTTTAATGGTTGTTAGATTGTCTAATGAAGTGAAATCCATGATTAATCTCCTTTTTTTTTAGTATAGCATAAAAAAATTGCTACAAGGGGATATATTTGCTAAACTAAATTAATGGAAATCGTGTGAAAGGGAAGATGATATGAAATTAGGATATAAGATATATTATAATAAAAATACACCTAAAATAATTAGAAAAATAATGGAAACAAGATGGCAATTTAATGCCGCAATTATTGAACATAAAAAAAGAAAAAACCATTTAGATCATATTTTCTCAATACCTTTTGATCAAGATACAATGGCTAAATTTTATTTACCATTAAAAGGTGAAGTAATAGAGCAACATCTAATTGTCACAAATGAATTTTTTGAAAAAGAAAATTTAGAAATTATAAAAGATTATTTACCTAAACAGTGTACCATTATTGATGTTGGAGCTAATATTGGAAACCATACTATATTTTTCTCATTATTAAATAGAGATAATGAAATATATGCTTTTGAACCACATCATATTAATTATGAAATTTTAGTAAAAAATATACAGTTAAATAATTTACATAATGTTAAAACATATCCTTTTGCTGTGGGAAATAAAAAGGGTAAAGGTAATCTAATTGAGTTACCCAATAAAAATTTAAGTGACACCATGGTTGAATATGATAGTGAAGGAGAAATATCCTTTATATCATTAGACGAATTTGTAGAAAATGAAAAACTTGAAAAAATTGACTTAATAAAAATTGATGTAGAAGGTTTTGAAGAAAACGTAATAAATGGTATGTTAGAGTTAGCTAAAAAATATGATCCTATTTACTGGATTGAAATATGGGATGATAATAAAGAGACTATCTTTGAATTATTAAGACAAAATAATTTTGAAGAAATAAAAAACTATGAATTTAATTTAATTGATAATTACTTATTTAAAAAAAGCTCAGGATTATACTCCTGAGCTTAATATTTTGGTGTTTTGTTTAGGTCTATAAACCATCAATAATAGTTTTAATATCATCAAATATGAGAGAAAAACTAAGACTCATTTGAATGAAAGCAAATATAGAAACTGCAAGGAAAAATATGAATAAAATTATAACAGCCCATGCATAGTTTTTCTTGTTAACATTCTTATTCTTGCTAAATGCCCATACTAATACCACTATTACATTTACAATTGGTATTGCCATAAGAAAAAATATCCATATAAATCCAAAAATCCCAATTGGTTTTACCATTAAAACTTCTTTTGTTTTATCAGTCTTTTTTTCAACTTCAACTAGCTTTTCAGGTTCTTTAACTTTTTCTGGTTCTTCGCTAACTTCAGGTTCAGTAACTTCATCAATATCTTTTTCTTCTACAACATCCTCTAAATCTTGAACATCATCTACTACTTCTGTTTTTTTAACTTCAACAGCTTGACCACAACCATCGCAGAATTTTGAGTCATCTTTTATTTCTTTGCCACATTTAGTGCAAATCATAATAAACCTCCCTATAATTGTATTTATACAGATATTATATCAGAAATTATTAATAGTTCATATATTTGCAATCTAACATAGAACAGTGACTTTTCATTGATTATGTTAATAAGAGTATAAATGTACATACAATGTATTGACAATTTAGTCAAATAGGCATATTATAAATGTATAATAAATCTATAGAAAATTAACTTAATGGAGATTTCTAAATGAAATATGAGTGGGATAGCAAGAAAAATGAAAACAATAAAAAAAAGCATGGAATTTCATTTGAAAATGCAAAAAAAGTCTTTGACGATCCACTACAATTATCAATAGTTGATGTACGATTTTCATATTTTGAAGAACGGTGGATTACAATGGGCAAAGCAGATGAAGAAAAACTTATTGTTGTAGCAAATATATATTATAATGAAGAGGAGATAATTAGAATAATATCTGCAAGAAAAGCTACAACTAAAGAAAGGAAACAGTATGAAGAATAAAAATGATGATTTTATATTGAAAGATGAATATGACTTTTCAAAAGGTGTAAGAGGGCGGTTTTATTCTCCTACGAAAAAATCAATAACCATTAGGCTAGATGATGATGTTATTATAAATTACAAGAAAAGAGCAAGTGAACAAAAAATAGGTTACCAAACATTGATGAATTCAGCATTAAGAGAGCATATTGAGATATATAGAGCTAGTAAGAAAAAAGGAGAATAAACATGAAAATAATGGTGTATGAGGGACCTAAAAAATTAGTTATTTCTGAGGTAGATAATTTATTAATTAATGAAGATGAAATGCGAATTAAAACACTTTTTTCAGGGATTAGTCATGGAACAGAAATGAACGTATATAGAGGATTAGCACCATTTTTTAACCGTACAAATGATGGAGATTTACATCTTTTTAGAAAAGCAAATGATAGTGAAAAATGGGACTACCCAATTAAAAGTAATGACTCAGGTGTATGGTATATGGGATATGCTAGTGTGGGTAAAGTCATTGAAGTAGGGGCTAATATAAAAAATATAAAAGTTGGAGATATTGTTTATTCAAATGCTCCACATCAATCTGAGGTTATAAAAAAAGAAAATGAAGTTGTTAAGTTACCTAAGGGTATTAAACCTGAGTGGGGAGTATTCTATACTAACTTAATAACAGCCTATAATGGGATATTAGATACACGTATTAAATTAGGTGATAATGTTGCAGTATCAGGATTAGGTGTACTAGGACAATTAGTAGTTCAAATGGCTAAACTCTCTGGTGCTACTAATGTGTTTGGAATTGATTTATTATCAAAACGATTAGAAACTGCACTTAAAAATGGTGCTGATAAAGTATTTAATCCATTAGAAGTGGATGATGTTGCCTATGCCATAAGAAAAGAGACAAATAATTTAGGAACAGATGCAGTTATTGAAGTAACTGGCAATCAAAGAGCACTTAATGAAGCAATTAGAATAGCAGCACCTGATACAGTAGTAACCGCTCTTGGTTGGTATCAAGGACCAAGTACTAATCTTATGCTATCAGATGAGTTCCACCATAATCGTATTACTCTTCGCAGTTCACAAACAGGAGCAATTGATCCTAAGATTAGACATATGTGGGATAATGAGAGAAAAGAAAAAATATGTTTAGATTTACTTTCTAAACTTGAATTAGAAAATTTAATTACACATAAAATACCTTTTGATGATGTAGCTAAAGCATATGATATGATTGATAAATTAGATAAAGATATTATTCAAGTGGTATTAACTTATTAAACAAGAGGAGAGAAACATGAAAATTTCAGTATGTATAGATGCGTTATATAATGGAAAAGATTTTATTTCTAGTATGAAAGAGTTGCATGAAAATAATATAAATTCATTTGAGTTTTGGAGTTGGTGGGATAAAGACATTGATAAAATAATAAAAGTACAAAAACAATTAAATATGAAAATAATAGCTTTTTGTACCAAGTTTATAAGCTTAACTGATGACACACAATTAGATGAATATATAAAAAGCTTAAGCGAGTCTATAGAAATTGCTAAAAAGTGTGGATGTAATACATTGATTACACAAGTAGGAGATGAAATAACTACTACCTCACGATATCAACAACATAGAAACATTGTAAATGGATTAAAGGCATGTGTACCAATACTAGAAAAAGCTAACATTACATTAGTATTTGAACCACTTAATGTTTTAGTAGATCATGAGGGCTATTACTTACATAATTCAACAGAAGCATTTTTAATTGTTGATGAAGTTAACAGCCCATATGTTAAAGTACTATATGATGTCTATCACCAACAAATAACAGAAGGTAATATAATTGAAACAATAACTAAAAATATAGATAATATTGGTCATTTTCATGGAGCGGGAATACCTGGACGACATGAATTATTAAGTGGAGAACTAGACTATATAAATATTATAAAATCAATTGATGACACAGGATTTATGGGATATATGGGATTAGAATATTTTCCAGTAGATGATGCTCTAAAAGGAGTAATAGCTTTAAAAGATAGTCTATCAAAAAAGGAGTAGCACTTATGTATGGAACTGGAAAAGCAAATATTAATATTAGTAAAATAAACGCAGGTACACTTGGTAATTGGGTTATAACCTATGAAGTTGGTGAATACGGTGTTGATGATCGAGGTGAAATCATCATTGCCAGACGTGATGTGTGTGATTCTGACATTCCACAATTTGATGATAGTAAAAAACCAGGATACGTTACTGTATCTGGAGATGTAGATGCAACATTAAAAATTAGATATGTACCTGATAGATATATAAGACCTTGGAAGGGTTGTATTAGTATTCGTGTTTTAGATGGTTCACTTAAAAAAGGAGATTTACTATATATACAATTTGGTGCTAATGAAGAAAAAGGTCCTGGTTATAGAATACAAACATTTGCAGAGCGTGAACATATTTTTAAAGTAATGGTTGATTGTGCTGGAAGCGGTAATTTTTATGATGTGGATAAACAACCTATAATTGAAATAGAAGGTGGATATGTACACACATTACAAGGAGTAGTACCATCATATACAAAAAAGGGACAACCCTTTGACTTATTTATACGTGCAATGGATAACTGGGGGAATATATCTAAAACTTATAACGGTAATGTAGATATAGATTTAGAAGATAAAAGATATAGTTTAGTATTAACAAAAGGAATCGGTACATTAAGTGATTTAACACTTAATAAAGATGGTGTTTACACAATTATACTTAACGATGAATCAAGGAAGATTAATGGTAAAAGTAATCCTATTTGCTGTGTTAAGGAAAATAGTTTAAATACACTTTATTGGGGTGATATGCACGGGCAAACTAAAGAAACTGTTGGAACGGGAACACCTGAACTATATTTTTCCTTTGCAAAAGATTATTCTAAAATGGATTTTTGTGCATGGCAGGGAAATGATTTTCAAGTTACAGATGAAACTTGGGCAAATATTAATAGAGTAACCAAAAAATATAACAAACCAAATGAATATATAACATTCTTAGGATATGAATGGTCAGGTACCACACCTGTTGGAGGAGACCATAATATATACTTTTTAAATGATGATCAAAAAATACATAGAAGTTATCATTGGCAAATAGACATGGAAAAAAGAGATGGTAGTGATAGAAGCCCTGTATCTAAATTATTTGATGAATTTAGAGGACGAAATGATGTTATGGCAGTACCTCATGTGGGAGGACGATATGGCAATTTAGATTACTTTGATAGTGAATTTATTCATAATATAGAAATACATTCTCATCATGGTACATTTCAATGGATGTTAGAAGATGCTCTTAAAAAGGGATTAAAAGTAGGAGTAGTTGCTGCTAGTGATGATCATACTTGTCGCCCTGGGTTATCATACCCTACTAGAGTGACCTCAAGAGGCGGATTTGTGTCTTTTGATGTAATAGGTGGGTATACAGGTGTTTATGCTAAAAACCTTACTAGAAAGGCAATCTGGGATGCCTTAACAAAGAGACATTGCTATGGAACAACAGGGGAACGGATTGTTTTAGATGTTAAATGTAATGAGCAAATAATGGGCGATGAATTTAGTATAGATAAACCTCCAGTTATAGATATATTTGTGGCAGGTACAGATACTATTAGTGAAGTAGAAATTAAGAGAGGCTTACAAACAATATATAGGTATTCTGATTCACTACCTATTAAAAAAGATACTATTAAAATACAGTGGAGCGGTGTAAGGGTTAGAAGTCGTGGTAAAAAAACCAACTGGGATGGAAATATAACCATAAAAAATGGAAGTATAAAAAATATTAATTCATTTGCTTTTAATCAACCAGATGAAGGTGTTAATTTACTATCTAATCAAGAGATAACTTTTAAATCAAATACATCAGGTGATATTGATGGTATAGAAATAGAACTAGAATATTATGAATTTACAAAACTTGTGTTTAACACATTGCCAATTTCATTTACTATGTCTATTGATGAGCTAAAAAAAGGTAGAGTGGTAAAGAAAGCTGGAGGAGTAAATCTAATTGTTGAGATAGATTTTGCTAAAGTAGAAACAAGTAATTCTTTACAATTATCATTTGAAGATAAGAATATCGAAAAAGGAATGAATCCTTACTGGGTTAAAGTAACACAAAGTGATGGCCATATGGCATGGTCTAGTCCAATGTATATAAAATTTTTAAAATAAAGAATAGTGCAAATCGTAGTAAAGTATGTACAATATTACTTATTTCTAATCATGCCCTACATATATTTGTAATTAGTAAAAATGTAGGGCATTTTAAGTTGATATATTATTAAGATTACGCTATAATATATTTGTAAGTGCCCTACATATATGTAAAAACATGCAATTAGTAGGGCATGTCAGGAGAATGTTTAATGGAACCAATATTAAAAGGTGTTTTAAAAGAAGAACTGGAAAGAGCAAGTAGAAATTTATTTGTGTATAATGAAAAATTGAAAGATTATCCACAAGGGAAGCTTGTTACTAAAAGGAGAAAAAATAATTACGTAAATTATCTTGTGTATAGAGAAGGTAATAAAGTTAAATCTGATTATGTTAAAAAAGTAGAAATTGATGATATACAAATACTTATAGCTAAAAGAAACGATATTAAAAATCAAATCAAATTACTTAAACAACAAATTAATGATTTAGAAAAGATATTAAAAGTAAATAAGAATAGAAATGCAGAAAAGATATAATGGAAAATATATTTTATGAAGTTATCAAAATTTTAGATGAAATAAACTTAACAAATAATATTGTCATAATTGGAAGTTGGGCTGAATTTATTTATGAAAAAAGTAGTATTATTAAAGATTTTCAAAGTAATATAAGAACAAAAGATATTGATTTATTAATAGAAAACATAAATTTACCAAGAGAAAAAATAGATATTTTAAAAGCATTTGAAGAGAAAGGTTTTGAGATTGATGTAACAGGGTTTGATGTTTATAAACTTATTAAGGGAGAATTTGAAATTGAATTTTTAGGAGAAATGAAAGGTGGGAGTTATTCATATACTAAGGTACCATCACTTAATATTCCTAAAATTGAAGTGCTTACTCATGTTAGCATGCTTTATGATGAAACACTCAAAATAGAATATAAAAATATTAATATTAAAATTCCAAACCCATATAATTATGTTTTACACAAAATGATAATAAATAATGATAGAAAAGAGAAAAAAGATAAAGATAAACGTTCAATTAGTAATCTGTTAATATATCTGAATAAGGTTAATGATGAAAAAATATTTTTATATTATTTTAACAAAAATTTAAGTAAAAAAGAAAAAAAATCAGTACTAAAATATATAAGTGAAAATAACTTAAAACACTATTTTCAGAGATTAATTAATATTTAGACAATTCATCACCCATCTATGTGCTAACTAAAGTAAGAAAGGAAGTACTGAGGTGGGTGACTTCTTGTCAACTATGATAAAGTAATTCAAAGTGATGGTCATATGGCATGGTCTAGTCCAATGTATATCAAATATTAGTACTTTAAATAATTACCCTTTTATTGTAAAATAAAAAGCAGGATATATTAAATACGAGATTGAGGTAGTTTGTTTTGAAGTTAAAATCACTTATAAAGTCATTTATTGGTATTGATCAGCCTCCAAAAAACTTTGATCAAAAAAATTTAACATGCCTAAATATGGAAATAAATAATATTAATATTAGAAGGGCAAGTGCTATAGCATTTTTCATGGTTATCTTTGAAATATTAATAATTGTTTTTCATGATTTAAAACAAATATCTGTTGGTGCACCTAGTAATGCAACTGCTGTTTATTATTTAGTTTTACATGCACTTATTATGTTTATAGGCATAATAAGTTTAATTTCTGTTTATATGGTAAAAACAAGTAAGGTTTCTGAAGAATCAAAAGTAAAAATTTATGATAATCTTATCTTTATAATCCCAACATTAATAATGATTTGTTTAGCTATTATTTGTGGTTTGGATCAAATTACCACTGGTTCAATATCAGCATATACTGTTAATACAATAATTGTAGGTAGTTTAGTTTTACAAAAACCACCAAGAAATATAATAGCTTTTTTTATTCCATATATAGTTTTTGTATCAGGTATTCTTACTTATCAAACTAATACAGAACTAATGATGACTAATCTGGTTAATGGTACAGTGTTTTTTGTCTGTGTTTTAGTTATATCTACTTTTTTCTACTATAATTTTCATAACAGTATTCTTAGAGGGATTCTTTTAAAAAATGCTAATCAAAAACTAGAAGAATTATCAAATATAGACACACTGACAAATCTAAATAATAGAAGATATTTAGATTTGATATTAGAAAGAGAACTTAATTATTTAAAAAGATATA
>JAUUZE010000012.1 GCA_030590175.1 Clostridia bacterium | reverse complement strand
AAGTTGATGGAGTGGCGATTACAGTTGAAAACTATGCGCAAATTATTAATGAAATATATGGTAAAAGTTATGTGATAGTACCTTCACATCCTGAAAGAGAGTGTAATTATCCATATCCTGTATGGGAGTATAAATCTGCCCCTATTAACATTGCGGATCAGTATAGAATAGGGATACCTATTTCTGCAAAGTTGGTAAGAAATTTCCAAAAGACACATATTGATATTGTGCATTCGCATTGTCCGTTTACATCGGGTTTGTTCGCACAAAAACTATCAAAGCAAAGTAATATTCCACACATATCAACATTTCATTCGAAATATAAAGAAGATATAAACATGCGCCTAAAGCTAAACCTTGATATACCAGGTGAAATAGTTGCAAAATATGTATCGGCTTTTTATTCAAGATGTGATTATGTTTGGTCTGTAAGCCATGGAACAGCAAATACACTTCGTGAATATGGATATAAGGGTGAAATTACTGTTATACCTAATGGATGTGATATGCCAATAACGCATAAAAGCGATATTATAAAAAAAGAAATATTTGATAAATACAAACTTGATGTAAAAGAACCACTCCTATTGTTTGTTGGCAGACTTACTTTTATGAAAAACACTGATATTATCATAGAGGCCTTAGGAGCATTAGCACGTCAAAATAAACGCTTCAATATGTTGTTTGTTGGAGAAGGTGAAGACAGAAAAGTGATGCAAGAAATGGTTGAGAAACAAGGTATATCTAGCATGGTAAAATTTGTTGGCAAAGTAATGGACAGAGAATTATTAAAGAAAATATATGTAAGTAGTGATTTGTTATTATTTCCTTCTGTATACGATAATGCACCTTTGGTGGTAAGAGAGGCTGCAGCTTGTGATTGTGCATCGGTACTAATCCGTGGGAGCAATTCAGCAGAAGGATTGATAGATGGACATAATGCTTTTTTATCAAAAGAAACCACTGAGGACTTTGCGTTAACTATAAATACTGCTTTAGTGTCTAATCGGATTAGAGAAGTTGGCCAAAATGCAAGAAAAGATATTTATATTTCTTGGCATGATGTTTTAGATTTGGTTGTTAAGGAATATAAAAAAATACTGGCAGAATGGAACAGTTAAAAACAAAAGAAAAATATGCATTAAATAATTAATAATAAATAAAATTATTGTATAGAAATAGAAGAATTAATACATTGTAAGTGTGTATTATAGATGGAGGTATTATGCTTGGATTAGCATTAGAAGGTGGCGGTGCAAAGGGAGCTTTTCAAATGGGCGCAATAAAAGCTTTGCTAGAAGAAGGATATGAATTTGATGGAGTTGTAGGTACTTCAATAGGTGCAATCAATGGTGCTGCCATAGCACAAGGAGATTTTGAATTAGGGTATGCCTGGTGGGAAAAAATGGATACTAGTATGCTTTTTGAATTTGATCAATTGCAAATAAAAAACTTGTTGAATACAATAACTGACAAGGAATCTCTTAAATATATTTACTCAAAAGCAAAAGATATTATAGGAAACAAGGGACTTGATACTACAAAAATACGAGAATTTTTAGGTTCAGTAATAAATGAAGAAAAAATGCGCAAATCTAAAATAGATTATGGCTTAGTTACAGTTTCAGTCTCAGATCTGAAACCTTTAGAGCTATATAAAGAGGATATACCTAAAGGTAAAATGCTAGATTATATAATCGCAAGTGCTAATTTCCCTGTGTTTAGAATTGAAACAATTGATGGGAAATATTACTTAGATGGAGGATTATATGATAACCTTCCAATAAATCTTTTAATCAGAAAAGGATATGATGAAATTATTGCGATAAGAACTCTTGGAAATGGAATCATAAGGAAAGTTGAAGATAAGAATGTAAAAATAATTAGTATTATACCTTCAAAAAAATTAGGACCAATTTTAAATTTTAATAATGACCTTATTAATACAAATTTAAAAATGGGGTATTGTGATGCTATGCGTATTTTAAAGAAGCTTAAAGGAAATGAATATTATATTGACATCAAAGATGATGACAAGTTTATTTTTGAAAGTTTACTTTCTATTCCTGATAAATCATTATGTGAAATTGGTAAGATGATGAAATTTTCTCAGATAGAACCAAAAAGGATGCTGTTTGAAAAAATACTTCCGAGCTTAGCAAGAAAGATTGAGCTTGATTTTTCATCTACATACCAAGATATTGTTATTGGGATTTTTGAATACATGGCAGAACAAAGAGAACTTGAAAAATATAGAGTTAGAAATTTTAATAATTTTCTAGCTGAAATACAAAATATAAAAATGACTGATAAGAAGTCGAAATTTTCAAATGAAAGAATAATTGAGAGAATTGGAGAAGAAATACTAAAAGGACTAAATTGATAGTTAGAATCTAAAAACACTTCAACATGGATTTACATAAACAAAACTAAGCTTTCAGTTAGATATAAATTAATAAAGTAAAATTAAATATATTTCAAATAGTCACATTAACGATCGTTTGTGTGACTTTTTCTTATACCTTAAAAACTAAATTAGTCTATAATTATTAACTACCTCTTTATATATTCATAAGTTGTTTTATATATGGTTTTAGAAGCGTGTCTTCTAACAACAAGCCCATAACGTTTTTGTTCTTTATTAGAAGTATAGCTGTTAACTAAATAAATGGTGGTTCCTTTTTCACCTTTCATTGAAACTTTTATGTCTTTGTCTTCTAGTTTAAATGTAACAAACCAATCATTATCTGTATCAAATTGTGATATATCAAATAAATGTTGATAACCATCTTCTTCTCCGATTTTATCAACAGGCACTGTGTCATATTCACAAAGCAGTTCCCCTTTACAGTAGAAAAACCAGTCCATTGAATATTCACCCCACCCATGGACTATGAAATCATCATACACTTTATTTTTATCTAGAGTAAATGAGCGATCAAAATCAACAGCTTGATATATACCTTTTGCTTTTGCTCGAATATGATTTTTGTCTTGATCATATTCTAAAGTTGCTCCTTGAACTAAGCTCATTTTAAAATGATCGCTTTGGTCAATAGTAACAGTATTATGACATAATGTTTTTCGTTGCCATTCTACAAATAATGAAGAAGCATATCCTCCATTTCCAATGTCATAAGAAACCACATCACCATCAAATGCTAATTCAAAATTCATAGTATCAGGATGCCTGTGTAAATGAGTTAATGCTCCATATTTAAAAAACAGTTCGGTAGTGTCATTTCTAAGCATTGCTGTACATGATTTTTCGTTATTAACTGTACCAAAAGAAGGTAAAGAATCACGACTAGATGAGTGGTTAAATAGTAACCGTGTAAAACTACCTACCGAAGAATCATCTTGATAAAAAGATGCGCATAATTTTTTAAATAGTTGATTATCATAAATAATTGAAGCATATTCATAATGAGCTTTATACATATCAATGGTTACTTTAGGATGAGCGTCATTAGGATTTGGTAACTGACGATTAGAAAACGTCATTTTTAAAGGATACTCATACATTTTTTTTACTGTGTCATAAATGTATTGCATTTCTGGAATTGTAAAATCAACTACTTTACATAAGTATAAAAGATATGCTAATGGTTGAATGGTATAAAAATGATAATGCATGGAACCTTCATACCACATTCCCTCTTCAGTTACACCACGTTTTAATTGATCAAGGATACCAAATTGACCATAAAATCCTTTATTAATGTGAGTTGGTTCATTAAAAAATACACCAATTAATGTTTGTGCACACTTTATCCAGACAGGAATGTTATAAATACGACTGGCAAAAAAATCAAACATATCTGCTTCTTTTGCAAATAGATTTTTATAATAATAAGCTAATTCAGTTTCTGTGAACTGATCTTTAACCATACTTAACCCTAAAATAATTATCATCATAGACACTGCATCATCTAAATGTTGGTTTTGAATTTTACCTTCAAAACGCTTTGCAATTGGATCACTTAATAAATTGTCATAATTTTTAGCGTAAAAATTTAGTACGCTTTTCATATGATTAATATATTTTGGATTCCTTGTTATGTTAAAAGCAACAGCTGCATTATAGACACTACTATTAGCTTTACCACGATATGTGTTGTACCATACATTAGATAGTGTTTGTGAACTATTTTTATGACCACAAATAGAACAGATATGTGTGGTTTCATCTTTAATATTAAATATCAATCTTCCTTGACATTTTTCACAGTTATAATGGTGAAACCAGCCTGTAACCCTAGTTACATCATCGTGATAATTATCAATAAACCAATCAAGGTCAGTTATTGTTAGATTATATAATTTTTCTGCCCAAGATTCGTTTTGGATTTTTTTTGATATGATTTTCCAGTCTAATAATTGATTCATAAGTGTTCTCACTTTCTTTTCTTACATTAGTATACATGATATAGTAATAATGAAAAGAATATGCTGAAAAACTAGGAAAACTCTTGACTTCGTTTGAATTAGTTCGTATACTAACTATCACAACAAATAAGAGGAGACAAGAGATGTTTTTTAAGAAGAATTATGAGTCAATTGATGCTAGTGAGTTAAATGCATTATTAGCGAAAAAAATTAATTTAATTGATGTTAGAGAAGTATATGAATTTAGAAGCGGACATATTAAAAGTTCAAAAAACATTCCAATGGTTGGAATAATGAATAATGCGTCACATTTCTTAAATAAAAATGAAACCTATTATATCATCTGTTTATCAGGAGCTAGAAGTTCTCAGGTATGCCATAGATTAGCAGCAAGTGATTTTAAAGTTATTAATGTTAAAGGTGGTACTGGATACTTTGGGATGATATATAAAGAGCATATTGCCTAAGGAGACTAATTATGGATTATCTCACATGTTTATTAATTGACTGTGGAAAAAAAGCAAAAACCAGTCTAACAAAAGAATTAAAAAAATTAAATATGACATGTCGACAAGCACTAGTACTTAGATCTCTTGATCAAGTAGTACTATCTGCTAAGCAGTTAACATCCCTTACAACTATTGATAAAGCAACATTATCAGTTATGCTTAAAAAAATGACAGACCATGGATTTGTTAATGCAAGTTGTAGTGATGTAGATAAGCGAGAAAAACACTATCAATTAACCAATAAAGGCCAGAACATATTACCACAGGTTACGATTATTGAAGATAGATTTAAAAAACAAGTCTTTGGTAATTTAAGTGATAGAGAATATGAAATTTTAAAAGAGACATTAACGTTAGTTAAAGATAATCTATGATATACTGTTACTCTAAAAGAAAGAAGTCTTTTGGAGGACAACTATGAACAAACGAGAAATTTTTAAACAAATGGGAAACGGTATAAAACCAAGTATTACTCCCTTTATTCCTACTATTTTTGCCCACAGTGCAAAAGTCATTGGAGTTACTCCCTCAGCTATCGCACAAGATGAAGATTTATTAGTAAAAAGTCAATTAGCATGTTATGAAATGTATCAACATGATTTGATTTCTGTTGGTGTAGATATTTATAATGTGGAATATGAAGCGCTAGGAGCGAAAGTTAAATTTCATGATAATGAGGAACTACCAGCAATTAGCGATATTCTAGTAAAAGATGAAAGTGATTTAGCTAAATTGAAAGTGCCAGATCCTGAAACAGCAGGTCGAATGCCTATGTTTTTATCTGCTGTAGAAAAAATACATAAAAAAGTTGGAAGCGAAGTAATTGTTAATGGAACAGTCATTGGACCTTTTACTTTAGCTGCTATTATGAGAGGTTTTGAAAACTTTATTATGGATTTAATATATAAACCAGAATTTGCATATTCATTAATGGAGTTTTCAAATAAGGTTAGTTTAGCTTATGCCAAAAGTTTCATAAAGAGAGGTGTAGGATTATCAATAAACGAATCGTGGATTGCTCCACCATTGCTATCACCTGCTTTTTATCAAGATTATGTAGTTGAACATGAAAAACAACTTGTAATGTCTATAAAGGAAGCTGGACAAAAAAATGTGGCATTAATAAGTGGTGGAGACACCACAGGTATTGTTAATGATATGGCAACAACAGGAACTTCCCTATTATTAGCAGATAGTGAATGTGATAGAATATATTATAAAAAAGTTTGTAAAGAAAACAAAATATTAATGAGAGCTAGTATTCCTTCAAAAGTTGTTGAAGATGGTGATGTAAAAATTATGAAAGAGCATGTAAAGCAAGTTATAGACGATTGTCACGATTATTCAGGATTTATCTTTGGATGTGGGATTGTTAGTTATAATACACCACCAGAAAATGTTGTTAAACTAAAAAACATAGTAAATGATTATACTAAGTCATTATCTTTATAATAAACAAAATTATTAGAGAGGAAGAGCTTCAGTGAAGTCTATGGTTAGTGATAATTTGTTTGAGTGATACTTAGTGTATGTAATGTTTACAGAATCTAACATTTTCTTTGATGCTTTTATAATATCAGATTGTTCATACTTATCTGACAAATATATAATTGATGTAATTCCTGATTGAATTATAGCTTTTGTACACTCGTTACATGGAAACAAAGTAGTATATAAAGTACAGTTTTCTAAATCGATACTAATCTTATTTAAAATTGCATTAAATTCAGCATGACATACATATGGATATTTTGTATCTAAAAAATCACCTTCAGAATTCCAAGAAAAAGATTCATCTGGAATTCCTGTGGGGAAACCATTGTAGCCTACTGCAACTATTTTTTTTTGTTTATTAATAATGCATGCACCTACTTGAGTACTAGGATCTTTACTTCTCATACCAGAAAGAAGTGCTATGCCCATAAAGTATTCATCCCATGAAATATAATCTTCTCTTTTCATTTTAATCCCCCAAACTTTTCTTATAATAATTATACCATAAAATAGATTTGTAGTATCTCAAATAAGCATAAGAATATTGCAATTTTTTCAGTAATAGTTTATTATAAATAATGCTTGCGCCCATGGCTCAATTGGATAGAGCGTTTGATTACGGATCAAAAGGCTTCGGGTTCGATTCCTGATGGGCGTGCCAAGACACTAAAATTTATTTTTAGTGTCTTTTTTTGTTATAAAAAAGAAAACATATAATAAAGAGTTTGTGATAAAGTATATATTATGTATACAATGAAAGCATATAAATATGATGGTGCCCTACACTATGAACAGCCTCTAGAATTATTTGAAGTAAATAAAAAATATATTGCTCTAAAAGGGCATATAGGTAGAGAATTAACTCATTATACAAGAGACACAGTTTATACTTTTGACAAAGAGACTATTGAGTACTTCTTCTTTGATAAATGGTATACAGCAGCTTTTGTATTTAATGATGAATCAATATGTGATTATGTATACTGTAATATATGTTTACCTTCAACACTAGCTAATCAAGTGGTGTCTTTTATTGACCTAGATATTGATGTTATTTATTATAAAGGTGAAGTTAAAGTGGTTGACATTGATGAGTTTGAAGAACACCTTATTACCTATAAATATCCTAAAAAAACCATAGCAAAAGTTAAAGAAGTTACAGAAGAAGTAATTTTAGCCATTAAAAGCAAAAAATTTCCATTTAATCTATATTTAGAGAAAAAAAGAGAAAAAGCATCACCTTAAGCAATAATTAATCAATAAAAATTATATTATTCACTTTTTTTTAACTAATGTTGTTGATATAATTTAACTATAATAGTATATAAAGAGAGGTGTTTTACATCCTATATCCTTTATTTACAAATAGAGGTAAATTGTATATACTGTTACATAGAAAAAATTATATGGGAGAATGGTTATGAATAAAAAATTAGTATTGTTATTAACAATTATTATGGTGGCTACATTAGTATTTGTTGCGTGTGATCAAACTGAAGAATTTGCTGGTACATTTGATAATATTCCAGATAGAGCTTATGCTGTTGAATCTGAATATGCTATAAGTGTAGCATATGAATTAAAATTTGGTGAGCAAGTTCCTTATCCAATAATGACTGAGATGGAAAATTTATCTAAGCAACGTGTTATTAATGGAGCGTTTTCTACTAGAGCTTTAAAAGTTGGTTCAGATACAGAAGGTAATCCTGGTATGGTATTTGATACTTATGAAGTTATGTTTGAATCAGCTAATTTGATGAGTGTTAGATTTATTGCTAATGAAAAAATGAATGCGCAGGATGAATCTGTAAACTTTATGTTTGCTGCAACAAAAGATGGCAGATTAATGATGAATGCTTTAGCGTTATTTGGAAGAGTTGATGCTAATCCTAATGTTGAAGCTGCTTATTCAGTATTTACAATGTATCAGGAGCAACAGGAAATGGAAGCTCGTACATTTAATGAATTCTTAACTAATTTATTTTATTTTACAGGAGAAGATGAGCAAAATCTAACCATTCATTTTACATATTTAAATGAGAAAAAAAATACAGTTTCAATACTATTTAGTGAAGTTCTTGAATATGCAACACAAGAAAATATAGAATTCTTTGAATTTACAAAATAAATAGTAAATAAATAACAGATGATATATAATATAGTTACCAATAAATGGTAGCTATATTTTTATGTAAACAAGGAGGTATCTCATGGCTTTTTTTGAAAAAATAGGAAAACAAGCTAATACGCTTGTGGAAACAACAAGAATTAATAGTAGTATTAACGGAGAAAAAAATACCATCAATAAAATATATACAAAAATTGGTGAGAAAGTTTATCAGGATTATGTAAAAGAAGGAAAAGCAAATAATGACTTACTTGACTTTTGTGATCAGATTAAACAAGCAAATGACAAAATAGTAGAACTACAAGAAAAATTATTAGAAATCAGCGGTAAAAAGATTTGCATAAGTTGTCAAAAAGAAATTGAAGCTGATGTTCAATTTTGTCCTCACTGTGGTGGAAAACAAGACTAGATATATTTGTTATGATATAAATAAAAAAAATCACCAAATAATAAAATTGGTGATTTTTTTATATTAAAATTACTTTGTTAACTTTATGTATCTAATCTTATCTTTTTCTCTACAAGTTGATTCGAAGAAACCACTTTTTTGTAGAAAATATACGTATTGTTTCCATGAGGGGTTAGCATCTACATACCATACTTTAGCTTCGGGAAATCGTTTAAAAAGATAAGAAAGAGTTTTTTTCCCAACACCAATATTTTGGTATTCCTCTAAAATAAATAATCTGTCTAATTGAAAATTGTGAAGACCTATTTGAAAGACCAAAAAGCTACCAATTAATAAACCATTATATGTTATTTTAAAAAGATACCCTGATGTAAGACGATGTAAAAACCATTCATAGTCATTTGACCCTTCTGGTATTTCAATATCTGTCTTACTAAAAACTTGTTTCGAAATTGATACAATATTTGTTATGTCTTCTGGCATCGCTTTTTCAAAGTTTATCATCTTTTTCCCCACAAAAATATATATACTTGTTACTAATATACCACAGTGACATCATATGCTTCAAGATGTAGTTTAACTTTTTTAGGTTTACTCAAAGTAATGGATATTGGAAAGTCATTATGATTGAGTACAAAGGTAGCTTCGTGACTATCTCCCAAGCGATAAATTGTCTCTACTCCATCTACTGGAGTAACAACATGTTGAATAAGTGATAAGTCACTAATTACTGTTTTAAGTATTTTTCCATAAATAGGAGTTGTAACATGGCAACCTACATAATAGACTGAACCTTTGCCAAAAGTGTTTTTAGTAATACAAGGTGTGTTTTTATAAAACTCACTATCGTAAGCTGCTAACACTTCACAGCCTTTAGGATCAATAATATCTGCCCATAAGGTAGCAGTAGTATCACCAGTAATTCCTTTAATTTTAATATGTTCTTGTCCAAGAGCATCATAGTTTATAACATCAATACCAGCCATTTCTCTAAAATAACCAGGCAATGTTAATCCATTAATTTTGTTATATTCATCTCTGTTTCCAGATCTAAATGTTAAAACAACACATCCTCCATTTTTAACATAATCTTGGATTTTTTTAACTTCGTTTTTATTTGTAATATTATAGGCTGGTAAAATAACCAATTTATATTTATTCAAATCAACTGACAAATCAACTACATCACAGTTAATATGCATATTAGTTAAAGCAACGTGAATAGATGAAAGAATTTGATTATAATCAAATGAAGGTGAGTGCCATTGATAGTCGTGTGCCCAAACATTATCAAATGAACGAATAATACAGGTTTCTGCAACTACATTTGTTCCATCAATTATATCTTCAAGTTCTAAAAATTCTTGGCATGTTTTTTTTATTACATCGTAACGATCTCGAGGAACCCCATCATGATCTAAGATGCCGTGCCAATACTGTTCAGTCCCAAATAAGCATGTACGCCACCTAAAATGAACAATACCATTGGCTCCATGTGCAATCGCTTGATAATCCCATAAACGTATTTGAGCTGGATTTGGAGTACGTCCCATGAAGTTCCAGCCACCTTGTGCACTACACATTTCCATAATCCAGAATGGCTGATTCTTATATCCTCTCATTTTATCATGGTGATAGGATACTTCTTCAATGCTATCAAAGGGACCGTGTATTATATTTGGATAACAGTCCCATGTTATAAAGTCGTATAGTTTTGCATGTTTATAATAATCGATATCATAAAAACGAGACATAAAATTATGAGTAATTGGTACTTTTACTCCATTGTTTTTTAATATATCAATTTGTAATTTGGCATAGTTATCAACTGATTGTGAAGAAAAACGACAATACTCTAGCCACAAACCAGGATTATGTGCATACATATCTCCTTGTTTATAATCACAAGCTGTATGTTTTGGTAAAATCAAACTGTCAAATGAGTAATATGTTTGGCTCCAAAAATCCATGCCTAGTTCCCTATTTAAGTGTTCAATAGATTCATATTTATTTTCAAGATAAGAAATAAACTCTTTATGACAATCATCACAATAACATCTAACTGTGTTGTGACAACCAAATTCATTATCTAACTGCCAAGTAATAACATTAGGATTATCACTATATCTTCTAGCCATTTCACTGACATTTTTTTTAGTATAATCTTGATATATGGAACTGTTAAAGCAATAATGACGTCGGCTACCATAACCTCTTATATTATTATATTCACCTTCTTGATAAATTTCTGGGTGTTTATCCATCAACCATTTAGGAGGAGTAGCTGTTGGTGTACATAAAATTGTTTTAATATTAGCTTGCCCTAGCATGTTAATAATAGTATCTAACCATGCAAAATCATATTGATTTTCAATAGGTTCCATCTTGGTCCAAGCAAATTCAGCAAGGCGAACAACGGTGAAATTAGCCTGCTTCATTAGCCTAACATCTTCTTCCCATCTCTCTTCAGGCCAGTGTTCTGGGTAATAATCTACGCCAAAGTGCATTTTATACTCCTTTTTTGCTATGTTTTCTTGACTATATTATACAATTAATTATAATCTAGTATAGAGGTAAATATGAAGCAATACAAATATTTCAGAGGAGGGGTTAAAGCTCCCCACTATAAAAACACGGAAAATGTTGAAACAACTGTTATGCCAATTCCTGATTTGATAGAAATACCTATGCTACATCATATAGGTGCACCATGTGATCCACTGGTAAAACCAGGAGACGAAATATTGGTGGGACAAAAGATTGGTGATAGCGATAAGTATATCAGCGCACCAGTTCATACAGGTGTATCAGGTAAGGTAAAAAAAATCAACAATGTCCTGTTTCCTAACGGAGAAACTGTAAAATCTGTACTAATTGAAAGTGATAAAAAACAAGAATTACATCCGTCAATAAAACCACCGGTTATTAATTCGAAAAAAGATTTTATTGCAGCTATTAGAGAATCAGGTTTAGTTGGTTTAGGTGGAGCTGGTTTTCCAACACATGTTAAACTAAATCCACCAGAGGGAATTAAAATTGAATACCTATTAATAAATGGAGCAGAGTGTGAGCCATATATTACATCAGATTATCGTGAGTCAATTGAAAATTCATGGAATATTATTAGTGGAATAAATATTATCATGGAATATTTAGAGATTGATAAGGTTATAATAGGTATTGAAGATAACAAACCAAAGGCTGTTGAAGTTCTTACAGGAATTGCAAAAACCAGTGATAAGATTGATATTATGCCACTTAAATCAAAGTATCCACAAGGTGCTGAAAAAATGTTGATTTATTCTCTAACTGGAAAAGTAGTTCCAGCTGGAAAGTTACCACTTGATGTAGGTGTTATTGTACTGAATGTTGCATCTGTTGCATTTATTGCAAGTTATATAAAGACAGGGATGCCATTAACGAAAAAGCGAATTACTATTGATGGAGGTGCAGTTAAGCAACCTGCAAATATTGAAGTATTTGTAGGAACATATATTAAAGAAGCAATTTCATTTGCTGGGGGCTTTAAGGAAGTACCAAAAAAGATTTTAATGGGTGGCCCTATGATGGGTGTTAGTCAATTTAATTTAGATTCACCAATATTAAAGCAAAATAATGCAATTTTAGCATTTAATGAAAAGCAAAGTAAAATGCCAGAACAAACTGCTTGTATCAAATGTGGTAGATGTGTCAGTGTTTGTCCTATGAACTTAATGCCAGTATATTTTGATATTTTTAATGAGAGCGGTGATGCTGATCAATTATCAAAATTAGATGTACTTAGTTGTATTGAGTGTGGGTCATGTTCATTTGTTTGTCCAGCTAGCCGATACTTGGTACAATCAATTAGAAATGGCAAATTATTAGTTAGAGCAAGGGGAAGTAAGTAAGTATGGAACATAAATTATATGTAAATTCTTCACCTCATATAAAAGATGTAGCAAAAACATCAAATATTATGTTTGATGTGATTATTGCCTTAATACCAGCAACCATTATTAGTATATATTTGTACTCTTATATGGCAGCTATTATTATTGGCGTAACTGTGTTGTCTTCTGTTTTATTTGAGACATTATATAATTTACTAACAAAACAGAAACAAACAGTGGGTGATTTTAGTGCAGTAGTAACTGGATTATTATTGGCTTTAACTTTACCTCCAGCTGCTTCATCTATATGGTTAGGTGTTGTTGGTTCGTTAGTTGCAATTATTATTGTAAAAATGATTTTTGGTGGACTTGGACAAAACATATTTAATCCTGCAATCGCAGCAAGGGTATTTTTAACTGTTGCGTTTTCTTCACAGATGACTACATGGTTATCTCCTGGAGCAGATGCAATATCTACAGCTACTCCATTAGCATTAGCAAGTAATGGGATAGTTACATCAAATATTGATTTGTTTTTAGGAAATATTCCAGGGTGTATTGGTGAAACTAGTGCCTTAGCATTATTGCTAGGATTTGGATGGTTATTAATTAGAAAAGTTATTAAATTAGATATTACTTTAACTTATTTGTTAACAGTGGTTGTCTTTTCCTTTATTATTGGTGCAGATCCATTATTTCATCTTTTATCAGGTGGGTTATTATTAGGAGCCATCTTTATGGCAACTGATTATTCAACTTCTCCAATGACAAGAAACGGTAAAATAATATTTGGATTTGGATTAGGTATTATTACCATGAGCATAAGAGTATATGGTAACTTACCAGAAGGGGTTTCATTTGCCATATTATTTATGAATGTTCTAGTACCTTTAATTGATCGTTATACTATTCCAAAAAGTTTTGGAGGTGTGAAGAAGAAAAATGCGTGAAATATTTAAACCTGTTTTAATATTATTAGCTATCTGTGTAGTCATATCTCTAAGTGTATCAGTGGTATTTAATATTACAGAAGATAGGATTCTTGCCATTGAAAAGCAAACTAACGAGTTGTTAATGGAAAAGGTACTTAAAGAAGCTAAACCATTTACAGAAATAACAAGTGAAATAGTAGCTTTAAGAGAATCAGCACTAACAACTGTAACAGTTAACCATGTTTACCAATCAGCAAAAGGAATGGTTTTTAACATGAACACTAAAGGCTACGGAGGAGATGTAGTAGTTTTTGTTGGGATTACAGCTGATGGAAATATTGAAAACATTCAAATAGGTAAAAACAATGAAACACCTTCTGTTGGTAAAAAAGCAGAAGAAAAGGATTTTACAAAGCGATTTGTTGACTTGTCAGTGACTCAGAAAACAAATAATCAAGTTGATACAATTAGTGGCGCAACGATTACAACTAAAGCAGTAATTGAGGCTGTACAAGAAGCCATAGATTACTTTGTAATCCATAATGCACAGATGAAGGGAAGTGAACAGTAAAATGAAAAAAGGATTTAAAGAATTTTCTAAAGGGATTATCCGAGAAAACCCTATATTTGCTCTAGTTTTAGGGATGTGTCCAACATTAGCCGTAACTACTTCTGCAGAAAATGGCGTTGGAATGGGAATCGCTGCAACAGTAGTTTTACTAGGGTCAAATATTGTTATATCACTTCTAAGAAAAGTTATTCCTAATAAGGTAAGAATTCCTGCGTATATTACTGTAATTGCAGGATTTGTAACTATTATACAATTGATTTTAAAAGCCTACTTTACTGATTTAGATAAAGCACTTGGTATTTTTATTCCATTAATTGTTGTTAACTGTATTATTTTAGCTCGTGCTGAAATGTATGCAAGTAAAAATAATGTGGGTTATTCTATATTAGATGCTCTTGGAATGGGAGTTGGATTTACAGCAGCTTTAGTTCTTGTTGGTGGAATAAGAGAAATTTTAGGAAGTGGAACTATTTTTGGAATTGATGTTTCTTTTGGTGTAATTCCACAGGCTACATTATTTATTTTACCAGCTGGTGGATTCTTAGTTCTTGGATTGTTAATGGCAGCATATAATAAATTTACTAAGGGCAAAGAAAAGGTAGCTGATTGTGCATCGTGCCCAATACAGTGTTTTAACGCTGAGCAAGGAGAAAAATCATGACGAAAATTCTTTTTGTTATTTTAGGAACCATTTTAGTAGAAAACTTTGTATTAACTAAATTTCTAGGGATATGTCCTTACCTAGGAGTATCAAAAAAAATGGATTCCGCTTTAGGAATGAGTGGTGCAGTTATCTTTGTTATGACCATAGCATCTGCTGTAACATGGGTTGTTAATGAGTATGTATTAAGGCCATATGGCTTGGATTACTTACAGACAATTGCATTTATTTTAGTAATTGCTTCATTAGTACAATTTGTTGAGTTATTATTAAAGAGGTTTATAAAACCATTATATAATTCTTTAGGAATATATTTACCATTGATTACTACTAATTGTGCAGTATTAGGAGTAGCATTATTAAATATACAAAATAGTAGTAGTTTTGGAATGTCAGTTCTATATGGATTTGCAGCTGGATTAAGTTTCACATTTGCTTTGATTCTCTTTTCAGGTATCAGAGAAAAATTAGAAACATGTAATGTAGCTAAAAGTTTTAAAGGATTGCCAATTGCTTTAATTACAGCAGCCTTTATGGCCTTATCATTTATGGGCTTCCAAGGCATGTTTACCTTTTAAGGAGAAAATATAAATGTTTCAAAGTATTTTAACAGCAGTTGCTGCTATTAGTGTCATTGGATTATTGTTTGGTATAGTTTTGTCTATTGCTTCAAAAGTTTTTGCCGTGAAAATTGATCCAAAAATTGCAGAAGTGCGAGGGGCTTTACCAGGCGCTAATTGTGGTGCATGTGGGTTTCCAGGGTGTGATCAATATGCAGAAAGTGTTGCAAAAAAAGAGAGTGTTATTACCTTATGCCCTGTAGGAGGACAGCAGGTAATTGATGACCTTTCTACTATTATGTGTGTTGAGGTTGAAAAAACAGATAGAATTGTTGCTAGAGTACTTTGCCGAGGAACCAATGATAAAACAAAAAAAGAGTATGATTATGTGGGAATATCTACTTGTCAGGCAGTTAATTCTATGTACAAAGGAGATAGTTCTTGTAATTTTGGTTGCTTAGGCTTAGGTGACTGTGAAGTAGTATGTGACTATAATGCTATTATAATTGAAGATGGAGTAGCATATATCTTTGAAGATAATTGTGTTGCTTGTATGAAGTGTGTTGAAGCATGTCCTAAAAATATAATTGTGATGGTACCTGATAAAGGACGAGTTACAGTATCGTGTATGAACACAGATCTTGGTAAAAAGGTTATAACAGCATGTAAAGTTGGTTGTATTGCTTGTAAAAAGTGTGAAAAAATTTGTAGGTTTGATGCTATACATGTAATTAATGGTAAAGCAATTGTTGATTATGAGAAGTGTACAAATTGTGGAGAATGTATTGATGTTTGTCCAACAAAATCTATTAATCGCTATTTGTTAAACATATAATAATCAAAATTTCATAAAAAATCCATAAGTACATGCTATTCTAATGAAAAAGAGTAGCATGAGCTATATTTAGGAGAGAAGAATGACCTTATTTTTAAACATATTATTTGCATGGGCTTCCATGATATTAGCAGGTTTACTAGCTGTTATAATTGTGATGCGTGTTGTTAATAAGTATGCCTTTCACAATAAAAAAAATATTTTATATAAAATAAATAGATATTTACGAAAAATACACAAACCCATGGGAGTAGCAATTATTATTACAGGGTTTTATCATGGTCTCTTTTCAAGTGATACCATTCTTTCATTAAATTATGGGACAGCAGTCTGGGTACTTACTATTGTTTTAACAGCTACTTGGATTTTTAAAGCGCAATTAAAGAAAATTAAAAACTGGATGTATTGGCATAGAGTCATTACAGCTGTTTTTGTAATAATATTAGTCATTCATATTATAGATGTAGGTGGTTTTATAGGAGTACCTAATGCATATTCTTTAGGGTTTAATCCCCCACCACAAGCTACAATAGTACCAATAGAAGATATAGAAGCATTGATTGGTGACACAGATGTTGTATACAAAGATGGTGAGTATATAGGTGTAGCAAATGGCTTTGGACCTGATTTAACAGTTAGAGTTGTTATAGAAGATCAATTAATCTGTTCTGTCATAGTTATTTCTCACAATGAAGATAGACCAATGTACTATCAAATGCCAATGGAGAAGTTACCCATGGAGATTGTTAATAGCCAATCTCCAATAGTTGATACAATATCTGGAGCAACCTATACTTCTTATGGAATTATTAATGCTACAATTGATGCTTTAAGTCAAGCAATAATCAGTGGTGAAATAGAAGAAAAAGTTGAGTTTGAAGAAGAACATACCGAATCTGAAGGAGGACAAGGCGGGGGAAAAGGACAAGGTAAAAACCCCTAGAATGTACCTCTAAAAACATGGACTTATAACCTCGAATAATATATAATATATATAATATATATTAAGCGATTCGGAGTGTTATAAATGCCAGAAAATACCCAAGAAAATGTTAGAAGAATTATCCCAATTGAAATAGAAGAAGAGATAAAAAAATCCTTTATTGAATATGCTATGTCTGTTATTGCAGATAGGGCTTTACCAGATGTTAGAGACGGTTTAAAACCTGTTCATAGGCGTATTTTATATGCAATGATGATTTTAGGATTTCTACCTGAAAAAAGTCATCGTAAATGTGCTTCTACTGTTGGTGAAGTGTTAGCAAAATTTCATCCCCATGGTGATCAATCTGTATATGATGCTCTGGTTAGATTAGCACAAGATTTTTCGCTGCGTTATCCACTTGTTGATGGCCACGGAAATTTTGGGTCAAGAGATGGTGATTCAGCAGCAGCAATGAGGTACACAGAAGCTAAACTTGCTAAGATATCGTCTGAAATGTTACATGAAATAAATAAAGATACGGTTGATTTTAGATCAAACTTTGACGATCATGAAATGGAACCAACTGTGTTACCTTCGCGTTTTCCAAATTTATTAGCAAATGGCTCATCAGGAATTGCTGTTGGTATGGCTACAAATATTCCACCTCATAATTTATCAGAGTTAATAGATGGCATTTATGCACTAATTGATGATCGTGAAATAACAGTTGATGGATTAATGGAATATATCAAAGGACCTGATTTTCCAACTTATGGAACTATTATTGGTAGAAGTGGCATTAGACAAGCCTATATGACTGGTAGAGGTCGTATTGTGGTCCGTGGTGTAGTTGAAGTTGATGAATTAGGAAATAGGACTAGATTGATTGTCAGGTCGCTACCTTATCAAGTAAATAAAGCTAGATTAATTGAAAAAATTGCACAATTAGTAAAAGATAAAAAAATAGATGGAATTTCTGGAATCAATGATGAATCTGATAGAAATGAAGATGTGCGAATTGTAATTGTACTAAAGAGAGATGCAAATGTTAATGTTGTATTAAATAGATTGTATAAACATACACAAATTCAAGATGCTTTTAACGCTAATATGTTAGCCTTAATACCTACAGAAAATAAAGGGTATGAGCCTAAAATTCTTAATTTAAAACAAGCATTAGTTCATTATGTTGATTACCAACAAGAAATAATAAGAAGGCGTACTAAATTTGACCTTGATAAAGCGGAAGCAAAAGCTCATGTTTTAGAAGGCCTTATTAAAGCTGTTGATATTCTAGATGAGATTATTGCTACTATTAGGCAGTCAAAAAATGAACCAGAAGCTAAAAGTCATCTTATAGAAAATTTTGCATTCTCAGACAGACAAGCACAAGCTATTGTTGATATGAGATTAGGACGTTTAACTGGACTTGCAATTTTAGAATTACAAAAAGATTATAGTGAGATTAAAGATAAGATTGTTTACTATAAATCTATTTTATTAGATGAAGATATAGTAAATGGGATTATTAAAGATGACTTAGCGGTTATTAAGAAAAAATTTGGAGATGAAAGACGAACAGAAATCACCCATGACGAGTCAGACTTTGAAGATGAAGACTTAATTGAAGAACAAACTGTGGTCATTACTAGAACTCAATTTGGATATGTAAAAAGATTACCAGTTGACACATATAAAAGCCAACGTAGAGGGGGTAAAGGAATTACAGGTCTTAGTACAAGAGAAGAAGATTTTGTAGTTGACCTTTTTACAACCACTACCCATACTAATCTACTGTTCTTCTCTAATAAAGGAAAAATATATCAAATTAAAGGATATCAAATTCCAGAAGCAGGACGAACTGCTAAAGGAACAGCTATTGTTAATCTATTACAATTAGATGGAGATGAAAAGATTAATACAGTTATTCCCGTTAAAGACTTTACAAAGGGACAATACCTATTTATGGCTACTAAAAATGGTGTTGTTAAAAAGACACCACTAACTGATTTCTTACATATTAGAAAATGTGGAATTATTGCTGTTACACTAAGAGAAGATGACCAATTAATTGAAGTTGCGCTAACAGATGGTTCAACAAATATTATGTTGGCAACATATAAAGGGATGGCTATTCGTTTTAAAGAAGAAGATGCTAGATCTATGGGTAGAAATGCACAAGGTGTTATGGGTATTAGATTAGATGCAGATGACTATGTGGTATCCATGGAAGTTGTAACAGATGAACAAACAATATTATCTGTTACAGAAAACGGATTTGGTAAGAGAACATTTGTTGACGAATATCCTGTTCAAAAACGTGGAGGAAAAGGAGTACTAACTTATCGAGTAACTGATAGAACTGGTAATATGATTGGGACTAAAATAGTTACAGATGATGACGATTTGATTATGATTTCAATTAAAGGAATTATTATTAGAATCAGTGCATCAGAAATTAGTATACTTGGAAGGGCAACTCAAGGTGTAACGTTAATGAGAATTGAAGAGGATAACAAAGTGGTGTCAATTGCTAAAATAATTAGTGAAGACACAGAAGAAATTATAGAAGAATTAACAGAGGAAAGCTCATAAGCTTTCCTTTTCTTTACATTAAGATGGTTAAGTATTACAATACAACTACTAACCTAAAAAGGTGGTTTTATGAAGAAATATAACTTACTACAAGAACAAATATTACAACTAAAAAAAGAGAAAAATGCAGTCATTGTTGCCCATACTTATCAGACAAAAGAAATTCAAGAAATTGCTGATCTTGTAGGGGATTCTTTACAATTAAGTCAATTTTGTGCAAGTGACTCATCACAATTAATTGTTTTTTGTGGTGTTCATTTTATGGCAGAAAGTGCAAAAATTCTATCTCCTTTAAAAACAGTTTTATTACCTGATATACATGCTGGTTGTCCCATGGCAGATATGGCAAAAGCTAGCGATTTAGTAAAATTTAAAAAGCTTTATCCTGAGGCAAAGGTTGTTTGCTATATTAATTCAACGGCAGAAGTTAAAGCAGTTAGTGATATTTGCTGTACATCGTCAAATGCTGTAGATATTGTAAAAAGTTTAAATGCTAAGCAGGTGATTTTTGTTCCCGACCAAAACTTAGGAAATTATGTATCAACTTTTGTTAGCGAAACAGAATTTATTTTATGGGAAGGATATTGCCATGTTCATCACCTTCTACAAGCTGCTGATATTTTTGACATGAAAGAAGCTTACCCAAATGCTTTAGTAGCCATGCATCCTGAATGTAGAAAAGAAACATTGGAATTTGCTGATTTTATAGGTAGTACAAAAGGTATTATTGATTATGTTTTAGGTCAAGAGCATGATGAGTTTATCATTGCCACTGAACAAGGAATTATTGATAGAATCAACATACTAGATCCCACAAAAAAACTTTACTTAGCAAGTGAATGCTTACTTTGTAGAAACATGAAAAAAATTACATTAGAAAAAGTAAAAGAAGCATTAGAAAATAATCAATATAAAATTGAATTAGAAGAAAATATTATGAATCAAGCTAGAGGAAGTCTAGTACGAATGTTAGAGGTATCAAAATGAAGCGATACCTTGTTGGGGTAAATAAAAATACAGAAACCATTGAAACTGAAGTGCTAATTATTGGTAGTGGAATTGCTGGGGCATATACAGCCCTTTGTATAAGTGAAAATATAAAAGTAACTATACTGGCAAAAGAGGCTATTGATATTAGTAATACTGCCTTAGCACAAGGAGGAATAGCAGTTTCTTTGGGAGATGGAGATTCTCCTACTTTTCATCATAATGATACATTATTTGCAGGAGCTGGCCTATCTGATGATGATATGGTTTGGTTACTAGTAAATGAAGCAAAAGATAATATTAAAAATCTTTGTGATTTAGGGGTTCAGTTTGACATGACTGAAGGAATGCTTGATTTAACAAAAGAAGCTGCCCACTCTCAAAGACGAATTATACATGCAAAAGATTTTACAGGAAAAGAAGTATGTGATAAATTACTGGCAAGTTCAATTGAAAGAAGTAATATTACATTACTTGAAAACATGTTTGCAATTGATATTATTACAGAAAATCAAACTTGTAAGGCTACAATTGTTCTTGATCAGAAGACTGGAAAAAAGAAAATATTTAAAAGCAAATATGTAGTTTGTGCTTCAGGTGGATTTGGACAATTATATCAAATTACTTCAAATCCTATAATTGCCACAGGCGATGGTATGGCAATGGCTTACAGAGCTGGAGCCACCTTACAAGATATGGAGTTTGTACAATTCCATCCCACAGTCTTATTTCATAAAAAGGATAAAAGTTTTTTAATTTCAGAAGCCGTGCGTGGAGAAGGAGCAGTACTTAGAAATAGTTTTGGTGAACTCTTCATGCACAATTATAATAAGTTAGAAGAATTAGCACCTAGAGACATTGTTGCTAGAGCTATTTTTAGTGAAATGGAAAAAACACAATCTGATTGTGTTTATCTAGATATCACTTTTAAGAGTAGAGAATATTTAGAAGGACGTTTTCCTAAAATATTTAACACTTGCTTGAAATATGGGATTGATATTTCAAAAGACTATATACCTGTTGCTCCCGCAGAGCATTATTGTATGGGTGGAATTAAAACAGATTTAACAGGAAAAACAGAGATAGATAGATTCTATGCTTGTGGTGAAGTAGCGTGTACAGGTATTCATGGTGCAAATCGTTTAGCCAGCAACTCCTTACTTGAGGGTTTGGTTTTTGGGAAACGAATTGCTAATGATATTTCAATGAATCATTTGCGTATTAATATTGATAAAGAAGATTATGTAATTAGCGAATCAGGAGACACTTATTCACAACCTGTATCTGAAATAGAAAAGCGAATCAAGAAAACAATGAATAAGCATGTGGGTATTGTTAGGGATGAAAAGGGACTAAAAGTTGCAAAAAAAGTTATGGATAAAACCTTAGCACTTCTTAATTCATATAAGTATAATTCCATGGCTCAGATACAAACAGCTAATATGGCTATAATTGGTAAGATTGTGATTTCTTCAGCACTTACTAGAAAAGAAAGTAGAGGAGCTCACTTTAGAACTGATTATCCAAACCCTGAGGATGCTTGGAAAAAACATATTACAAACAAAAGAGAGGAACGAAGTAATGAAACTTTCTAATTTAGCTATTGATACAATTATTTTAAATGCATTAAATGAAGATATGCCTTATGGAGATATATCAACTGATAGTTTGTTTTCAAAGATTGAGCAAAGCAAAGGTAAGTTGATTGCAAAACAAGATGGTGTTCTTGCTGGATTAACTGTTTTTCAAAGGGTGTTCTTATTAATTGATGATACAATAACATTTAAATTATATTTTAGTGATGGTGATTTTGTTAAAAATAGTGACGTAATTTTAACAATTAGTGGAGCCACAGCTAGCATATTAAAAGGTGAACGAGTTGCATTAAATTTATTACAACGAATGTGTGGCATTGCTACAAAAACAAATAAACTTGTTAGAGCAATTAATAATGAAAACATAAGATTAGTTGATACTAGAAAAACAACACCTAATTTACGTATTCTTGAAAAATATGCAGTTACCATGGGTGGTGGTTATAATCATCGTTTTTCACTATCGGATGCTGTTATGTTAAAAGATAATCATATAAAAGCTGTAGGCAGTATTAAAAAAGCAGTTAAGATAGTAAGAGAAAAAATTTCCCATACAATGACTATTGAAGTAGAAGCTGAAAATTTAGATCAGGTTAAAGAAGCTATTGAGTCAAAAGCAGATATTATTATGCTTGATAATATGGATATTGAAACAATGAAGAAAGCCATTGTATTAATTAACAAAAAAGCACTGATAGAAATTTCAGGAAATATTGATATTGATAGTGTTTCTAAGAAAGCATTACCAGGTGTTGACATAATTTCATCTGGAGCTATTACTCACTCAATAGAAGCTATGGATATAAGTCTAAAATTCTAGATTATCCACAGAATATAGGAGTTATACACAGAAAAGGCAAAAAGTTAACTATATTTAAAAAAGATATCCACAGAAAAATCTAGAAAAAATGAAAATTAAATAAAAAATCAAAAAAATGCCTGCAATAAAAGGCTTTTTTGCAATAAAAGTTATCAACAAGGAGATATCAACAACTGTGGATAATTTTTTTAAAAAAGATTGAAAAATCCCATTAAATAGGGCATTTTACGGTTTTCCACAGAAAAACACTACTTTTCCACAAACAGATGTTCACCACTAAAAATGTTGATTTTTATGAAACCTTTTGTGTCTT
>JAUUZE010000028.1 GCA_030590175.1 Clostridia bacterium | reverse complement strand
TCATCATTCGATCAGAATCAATATCACTAATTGTTAATCGTACTACTTCACTAACTCGTAATCCAGCTGAGTAAGCTATCATAATCATTAGTTTATGTTTATGATTATTTATTATACTTATTAATTTGATAATAGCTTTCTTTTCTTAGGGCGTGCTGGGATTTTTGTTATTAAGTTTTTATCAAATAACTTAATAGCACTAATAGCTTGATTAATATGTGATGGACTAACATTATCTACTTTTGACATTGCTAATAAGTACTGATAAGTACTTTCAGGTGTTGGATTTATAGTTTTTTCTAATAATCGTCTGACATGCCCTTTATAGGCTTTAATGGTTCTACCTGAATAATTTCTAAAGAATAAACTATTCTCAAATTTTTTTATCTGCTCTTTGTGTGTTAATTCTTTTATATTTACCATGTAATTATTTTATCATAATTACCATTTATTGTCATCTATTGCATGTTTATCTAGGAAATATCTCTATTTCATTTTTTTAAAAATGTAACCTCGCTAACTTATTAGAGGGCCGCAACACCAATAATAACTTATTGATTTTGTAATCTACTCTTAGAATTCTTGTTTTCTTTCCCTACCATATATTTTAACTTGTAATTTATATTTTAGCAATGGTTTTCACCAAATTATGTAAAATCTGATATTTGCTTGATTATTCGCTGTTTTTTTGTTATTATACCATAGTTGATTAAACGAAAAAGATTTACGATATAAGTATCCCTAAAAGGAGGTGCAACAAATGGCTAAATGTGAAATATGCGGAAAAGGAACTGTTTTTGGACACAATGTGTCTCACTCACTTAGAAGAACAAACAGAGCTTGGAAAGCAAATGTAAGAAAAGTTAAAATTGATGACAACGGAACTATTAGAAGAGCAAAAGTATGTACAAGTTGTCTTCGTTCTGACAAAGTTAAAAGAGCTTAAGATTATCAATATGTAATAAAAAAAGACAATTTATATATGTCTTTTTTTATTGCTTATTTTTATAGTAATCACAATACTGGTTAATAGAACAATTCTCACATTCAGGTTTTCTAGCATTGCACACTGCTCTACCATGATAAACCATTCGATGTGAAAACTCTGACCAGTGATCTTTTGGAATTTTTTTCATTAAATCTCTTTCGATTTTCACAGGGTCTTCTTCTTTAGTTAAACCAATACGTCTAGATAAACGCTTAGCATGAGTATCTACAATAATCCCTGGAGTATTATGAATTTCGCTTAGAAATACATTTGCAGTTTTTCTCCCAACCCCTGGTAATTTAACAAGTTCATCTATCGTATCTGGTATCTCACCGTTATATTCTTTTAGTACTTTTTGACAGCATTTCATAATATTTGTTGATTTATTTCTAAAAAATCCTGTTGATTTAATATAAAGTTGTAATTCTTCATAATCTGCTTGTGCAAAATCTTTAATTGTTTGATATTTTTTAAATAGTTTTGGTGTCACAATATTCACTCTAGCATCAGTGCATTGAGCTGATAACATGGTTGCAACTAATAAATCAAGAGGTTTAGCATAGTTTAATGTACAGCTAACCTCTTGATAATTGATTTTCAAATTAGTTAAAATATTTGGAATATCTTTTTTATTCACTATTCTCTAGTCGCTCCTAAAGTCAATTCAAGTATTAAGTACTCACCGCTTTCGCCATCAGTACGATAAACTTTCACGGTTACTTGGTCACCTGGTTCATATTTATACTTTTCTGTTTCTAATTCATCAAAAGTTTTAATATCTACTCCATTAAATTCAGTAATAATATCAAATACTTTAATTCCAGCTAAATCAGCAGGACCATATGCACTTACATTAATTACTAGTACACCTTCTGGAAGATTATTTTCTTCAGCATATTCTTTAGTAAAAGTAGGGCCTAGTGTTATTCCGATACTTGGATTACCTGTTGATACATATCCTACTTCTTCTAATTCATCAATCATTGCAATAACAGAATTAATTGGGATTGCAAAACCTAATCCTTCAAACTCAACAGAAGCAATTTTAATGGTATTAATTCCAATTACTTCACCAAAAATATTAACAAGTGGTCCACCACTGTTTCCAGGGTTAATTGCAGCATCTGTTTGAATTAAATTAAGGTTAGTTTCACCTTGATTGTTATTCTTTAAAATTTCTCTGTTTAAACCACTAATAATTCCTGCTGTAACTGAATTCATATATTGTATTCCACCTGGGTTACCAATTGCAATGGCTGTTTCACCAATTACTATATCATCAGAATTGCCTATATCAGCAGCAATTAAACCAGTTGCATCAATTTTTAATAATGCAACATCTAGTGTAGCATTTCTACCAATAACTGTGGCTTCATATACTGTATCATCACCTTCAATAAACACTTCAATCTTAGCTTCATCTTTAAATTCATTTGTATTAAAATCTAAAGCTTCTTCAATTACGTGATTGTTTGTTAAAATATAACCATCAGATGAATAAACAAATCCACTTCCTTCTCCAGAAGATATTGAATTTTCATTAAAGTAATATCTTGAAGTATTAACTGGAAATGTTGTTCTAATTCCAACAACTGATGGAATCACTTTTATTGCAACAGCTGAAATAGGGCTATTAGCTTGTTCTGTAATTTCTATTGTCTTTATTACTTCATTTGTAATAATCTTGCTTTCTTCTGTTGGTTGAGGTGTTGGTGCTGTTTCAACTACTTGTGTAGAAGGTGAAAGCATTTCTTTAATGTTTACATCATTTACACTTAAAAAATAGCCTATTCCTGCTATGGAACCTGAGGCACCTATTGTTAAACAAAGAACAACAACTAAAATCATCTTAATAGCTTTACTTCCACTTTTCTTTTTGCTGTTCATTGATTCTTTGTCATTCTTATCTTTTAAATTATTATTTGTATAACTGTTATAAAAATGGTTGATATCATTTTTGTTTTTTTCAAAGTCATTCATGTGTTTGTTTCCTTTCATTGTTATATTTAATTATACTCTCCATATTTTTATTTTTTGTTAACAAAATGTTAACAAACTCAATCGCTGTTTGATAAAGTTAATGTAAAATAGAATGTGGTACCTTTTCTTATTTTTGAATCTACAAAAATAACTTCATCATGATTACTAATAATTTTTTTAACAATAGATAAACCAAGCCCTGTACCTGTTTTATCTGCACTCCGTGATTTATCTGTTTTATAGAATCGATTCCATATACTTATTAATTCATCCTCATCAATTCCTATTCCACGATCTTCAACATAAATCATAGCTTTTTTCTTGATTTCCGTTCTAATCCTAATCTTACCTTTTTGTTCACTAAACTTAATTGCATTATGTATTAAATTAAAGAGTACTCGTTCAATATCATCTTCATTTGCATTGACAAAAGTTACTTTTTCATCAAAATTGATTTCTACTTTAATATGCTTATCTCTTATAATATTTTCCATATTAGCTAGTGTTTTTGAAATAGTAGTATTAATATCAAAATCAGTTTTTAAAAGTTCTACTTCTTCTGATTCAATTTTAGATAATAACAATAAGTTATTAATCAATCTATTTAATCTATTAATCTCATCTTTTACTAAATTAAGATAATATGCTTGTCTTTTATATTCAATAGTTCCATCAATAATTCCTGTTATAAATCCATTTATAGTTGTCATTGGTGTTCGTAATTCATGTGACATGTCTGAAATAAATGACAAACGTGATTTATCTAGTGTTTCAATCTCATCAATCATTTTATTAAAGTTATTTGCTAATTGACCAATTTCATCACTTCTATTTACTCCTTCAACTCTTTTTTGATAGTCCCCACTTCTGACACTAATAGCAACTTTATTTAATTTACCTAAAGGTTTAGATAAACTATTGGCAAAGAAACCAACAATAATTGTTACAATACCTAATGCTGCAATAAAAGGTAGAATAAATGACATTATTATATCTCGTTTTAAATCATTTAAATCACCAATAGATGTATTAATATATATTAATATATCAATTTCTACAGGTGGGTAACTATTAAATACTAACTCATTGTACTTATTAACAAATGATGTACTTATTTCATCTTTATTATTAATTTTATCTGCAAATATTTTTGTTTCTAAAGATATTGTATCATTATCTATAAATGATCTATAGTAACTATCATTTATAAAAAACGTTTCATCTGTATCTTCATCATATGTAAAAAACCGTGCATCATATGAATCTCTTGATGAACTTAATAATTCACCGTTACTTTTAACCACCCAAATATAGCTATTTGAATTAATAGCCATTCTCTTTACAAAATCATCTAACAATTCATAAGTAGCCTCATTATTGTTTACAAAGAGTTCTTCGTTATGGCTATGTATAAATGTTATAATTTCATTACTTTGAAAAAGAAACTGTTCACTTTTTTGTTTCTTTGAAATTTCATCTATTCTATAATATGAAAAAAAGATAAGTAGTAAAAAAGAGATTAGTACTATTGAAATAAAGCTTATAAAAAATTTCCAGAATAGATTCTTCACTATTTTACCTCAAATTTATAGCCCACACCCCAGACGGTCTTAATTTCCCAATTGTTATTATTCTTTTCAATTTTTTCTCTTATTCTCTTAACATGAACATCAATAGTTCGTGAATCACCAAAAAAGTCATAACTCCATATGCTTTCTAAAATACTATTTCTAGTTAGTACTTGATTTGGATGAGATACTAAGTAATAAAGTAATTCAAACTCTTTTGGAGGCATTTCAATGCTTTCTCCATTTAAAATAACAACATAATTATTACGATCAACTGATATGTTTTCAAATTTTATAACATCTTCTTTTTTCTCACGATTACTTGCTCGTCGTAAAACTGCTTTTACTCTAGCTACAAGCTCTTTTGGCTCAAAAGGTTTAACAATATAATCATCAGCCCCTAATTCTAATCCTAATACTTTATCAAAAGTTTCACCTTTTGCTGATAACATAACTATTGAAACATCACTATCTTTTTTTATCTTTCTACAAACTTCCCAACCGTCTGCACCTGGTAACATAATATCAAGAATCATTAAATCAGGAGATAATTCGCGAAATTTATCATATCCTTCAATACCATCATATGCTAAAAAGACTTGATAGCCTTCTTTTTCAAGATATAATTTTACTAATTCACATATATTTTTGTCATCATCTACAACTAATATTTTACTTACCATTGATTCGTCCCTCATTTACCAAGATTTGTTATCTTATTTTATCAAAGAACACATTTTCTCACAAGGTTAATTGAAACATGGTCAAGTTTCCTATATAATCAAGTAAGCATTTTGAAAGGATGGTTTCCCTATGAAACTTGGCATTGTGGGATTACCCAATGTAGGAAAAAGTACTCTATTTAACACATTAACTAAAGCTAGCGTAGAAAGCGCTAACTACCCTTTTTGCACCATAGATCCTAATATTGGTGTTGTTCATGTACCAGATGAGAGAATTGATTATTTAGCAACCATGTATGATCCTGATAAAGTAACATATGCAACAATTGAATTTGTTGATATTGCAGGATTAGTTAAAGGCGCTAGTAAAGGTGAAGGCTTAGGTAATAAGTTTTTATCACATATAAGAGAAGTTGACGCTATATGTCATGTTGTTCGATGTTTTGATGATGATAATATTATTCATGTTGAAGGTGATGTTAATCCACTAAGAGATGTTGAAACAATACATTTAGAATTAATATTTGCAGACTTAGAAATGGTAGAAAAAGCTTATGAAAAATCTGCTAAATTAATTAAAACAGGAGATGCAATTTATAAAAAACGATGTGACTTCTTACAACGATTAAAAGATCATTTATTAGAAGGTTTAATGGCTAATACATTTAAAATAAGTGATAGTGAATCATATTTTATGGATGAATTATTTTTATTAACAATCAAACCTGTATTATTTGTGGCCAATATTGATGAAACATTAATATCAGAAGATAATGAACTATTACTAGCTTTATATGATTATGCTAAAGTACATGATTATGAAGTAATTAAAATATGTGCAAAACTTGAAGAAGAAATCATGTCACTAGAAGAAGATGAAAAAGAAGAATTTTTAACAGAACTTGGTATAACACAATCAGGTTTAACCAGTTTAATAAGTAGTAGTTATTCCCTATTACATTTAATTAGTTATTTAACAGCAGGAAAAAAAGAAGTTCGTGCTTGGACTATTGAAAAAGGAACAAAAGCTCCACAAGCTGCTGGTAAAATACATACAGATTTTGAAAAAGGATTTATCCGTGCTGAAGTCATTTCCTTTGAAAACTTAAAAGCTAGTGGCTCCATGGTAGCTGCCAAGGAAAAAGGATTAGTTAAAAGTGAAGGTCGAGACTACGTGTTTGTAGATGGAGACGTTGTACTATTTAGATTCAACGTATAATTATATGAGAACAATTGGAATTATCTGTGAATACAATCCATTTCATTATGGTCATCAATACCTAATTGAACAAGCAAGAAAACATGGAGATGGCCAGTTTATTGTGTGTGTACTTAGTAGTAATTTCTTACAACGTGGTGTTCCCTCGCTAATAAACAAATTTGATAGAGCAAAAATGGCAATTCTTGGTGGTGCTGATTTAGTTATTGAGATACCATCAATTTTTTCTTGTCGTAATGCTAAGGAATATGCATACCATGCTGTTAATCTACTACATAAATTAGGCATTTGTGATACATTGTTATTTGGTAGTGAATCAGGTGATACCAAAATGCTTTCAATAATTGCTGATGTTCTAATAAAAGAGCCAAAATCATATAAAGTTATTTTAAAAGATAATTTACAACTTGGATTATCCTTTCCAAAAGCTAGAGCTAATGCTTTATCAACCTATTTAGATGATCCATTAATTGATGAGTTAGTAAAAAGCTCAAATAATATCTTAGCTATTGAATACATTATTGCTATTAAACAATTACAATCACCCATTAAATATGCAACAATAAAAAGACAGGGAGCTTTTTATCTTGATGAAACATTATCTAAAAGCTTTTCATCAGCAACAGCTATAAGAAAAAGTATTCAAACTAATGGATTATTATCCATTAGCGAACAAGTCCCAAATAGTACTTATAAAATGTTAGAAAGTAATACTTTCGTTTTTCCTAATCAACTTTCTTCACTTATAAATTATCAGCTTTCATCACATACTAAAAGCGAATTAAAAGCCTTCTTAAACGTGACAGAAGGCTTAGAAAATCGTTTAAAAGAAGGTGCTTCAAAACATTTATCTTTTACTGAACTAGTTGATTTTGTGGCATCTAAGCGATATCCAAAGACCAGAATTCAACGAATATTGATACATATCCTTTTAGGTTTTACTAGTGATTTACTATTACAAGATATTTCCTATGCTAGATTATTGTATGTTAGTAAGGAAGGTGAAAAATTATTTTCCATATTACATAAAAACACTGTAATTCCAGTGTTTACATCATTTAATCAATTCTATAAAATTGCTCCATCAGGAATAAAAAAATTATTAGACCTTGAATTAAAAGCGTCTAATATCTATGAAAGTATTAAAGGTGGAACCCTTAATATTGAATACACCCACAAATTTGAAACAATATAAAAGACCCATAAGCTATTTAACATATGGGTCTTTTTAAAATGTAGATTAAGAAACGACTTTAGCCGCTTCGTCAGCTGCTGAGGCAGCATCTGGAGTATATATATCTGCTCCAACACTATCTCTATAACTTTCATTAACAGGTGCTCCACCAATCATAATGGTAAATTTATCTCTCACACCTTTTTCTGTAGCCACTTTAACAACATTAGCCATTTCGCCCATGGTAGTTGTTAATAATGCTGAACATGCAATAATTTGAGCATCATTATCAATAGCGCCAGTTACAAATTGTTCTGCACTAACATCAACGCCTAAATCAATTACTTCAAATCCTTTACCTTCCATCATCATTTTCACAAGGTTTTTACCGATATCATGTAAATCACCTTTGCATGTTCCAATGACAACTTTTCCAATAGCTTCAACGCCGTCAGCTACTAATAAAGGTTTTAATAATGCTGTTCCAACATTCATTGCTCTAGCAGCAACTAATACGTCAGGTACATATAGTTCATTAACCTTAAATTTTGCGCCAACAATATTCATACCAGATAATAGACCATCATCTAGAATTGTTTTAGCTGACATGCCCTCATCAATTGCCTGTTGTACCATTTCTTTTACTACTTTTGCTCGCCCTTTTTGTAAAGCAGCCGAAACTTCATTTAAATCTACCATATTAATTTTTGCCTCCTATAATTTACCTGATTTCTCAGGTTGTATACATTCCACGTTTCTCCCTAAATTTTCCTGGAGAAATACCTGTTAATTTTTTAAAAACTTTTGAATAATAACTTTGATCCTCAAACCCTACTATAATAGATACATCAACTAGGGAAATCGTTTCATCCAAAAGTAACTTTTTGCTCATTTCTATTCTAACACGATTTAAATAATTATTAAAAGAACAATTCATCTCTTTTTTAAAGATTCTACTGAAATAAGTGGTACTTAGTGAAGAATTTAAAGCTACTTCATCTAATGTGACTTTTTTCATGTAATTTCTTTTAATATATTCAATTGACCTATAAATCGCATCAACATGTTTAACATCTTGTAAGTCAAAAACCTGTTCTGTGAACTTAGCCATAACTTTTGATAACCAGTATGTTAATTTTTCAACGGTGTCTATATTATTAATTTCATTAATATATGTAAAGTTCATACCAAATATTAAGTCACTATCTGCTCCACCTTCAATAGCAGCTCGTGATAATACCACAATAAGTTCTAATACTCGTGCTTTAATAACATCATAATTCTTTCCACTATGGAAAAAAATATGTCCAAAAATTTCATTTAAGATTTTTTGAGAGCCATGTTTATCTCCTAGTTTTATTAAAGTTACTAATTTTTGTTCCTTTTCAAAAGGATATTGGTTTTCTACACTAGTTACCATTTTAAGGTCATGAATGTGTTCAGATATTTTATCTTGTTGATACTGCCTGTCACTATTATCTAATAAGTCATCATTTTTAATTGAATGAAATAACAAGTTAGATAATGAATCTACTCTATCAGTAGATAATACTGGAACCGACTTTACATAACTAAGGTAATCACCTGGCATATCATGGCCACTAAGATAATCTTCTAATATAAAATCTTCAGGTTCCCTCATTAGCACAGGACCTGAAACTATGGCACCTGTTAATTGTTGATTTATCATAATTGGACTAACCCATAATGTTAACCCCATGTGACAGAAAAATACATACTTTCCACCAAATTTCTTAGCCTGATAACAGCCATACAAGTGTGTATCTGTGCACTTCTTATGATCTTTAGATAGTGCATAATGACAGATATTACACAAATTATCGTTTTCACTAAATAGTACTATGTCTTCCCCTTGCAGGTCTATAACACGTACAGTTACTTCAACAGATAACGCATAAGCTTTAGCTAAATCAATGATGGATTGTGAAATCAATGTTAAACCCCTTTACCTATTTGTTTTTCAATGTGCATTATATAACTATAATAGTTATTTGTCATCTAAAGGTATTGAAATATTTTGCTATTTATGGTAATAATCTGCTATTTTATTACCAACTTACAATATTTCTTTTTACCACGTTTAATAATAAGTTCATTATTAGAAAAATGCTCTTTTGTTATCAATGTTTTAAGTTCACTAATTTTTTCACCATTCACAGAAACAGCTCCTTCTAAGACACTTCTTCTTGCTTCTGAACGAGAACTTGAAATCTTAGAAATAACTAAAGCTGCTAAAATATCAAACTGTTCCGTTAGATCACTTTCGCTTATAACAACAGTTGGCATATTTGTTGAACTTTGTCCACTGACAAATAGCGCTTTTGCTGCTTCTTTGGCGTTAGTCGCTTTTTCTTGTCCATGAACAATTTTCGTTATTTCGTATGCTAATATCTCTTTAGCAATATTAATTTCCTTATCTTTTAGTTTTGCTAATTCATTAATCTCATCCATTTCAATAAAAGTCATTAATTTCAAACAATTAACTACATCAGCATCTGGAATATTTCTCCAGTACTGGAAAAATTCAAAAGGTGATGTTTTTTTCTCGTCAAGCCAAACTGCACCTTTTTCAGTTTTACCCATTTTCATTCCTTCAGAATTTGTTAAAAGATTAAATGTCATACCATATGCTTCGCTACCTTCTACTCTTCTAATTAAATCAGCTCCATTAATAATATTAGACCATTGATCATCTCCACCTAATTGTAAGACACATTCATAATCTTGGAATAATTTTAAAAAGTCATAACTTTGCATTAACATGTAATTAAATTCAATAAAAGACAATCCTTTTTCTAATCGTGATTTAAAGCATTCAGCTGATAACATTCTATTAACACTAAAATGAACTCCAATTTCTCGTAAAAATTCAATGTAATTAAGTTTACTTAACCAATCATAGTTGTTAATCATTAAAGCTTTTTCATCTGAAAAATCAATTAAATTAACCATTTGTTCTTTAAAACATTCACCATTATGTTCAATTTGCTCTTTTGTAAGCATTTTTCTCATATCTGTTTTACCAGTTGGATCACCTACCATAGTAGTTCCTCCACCAATTATACAGATTGGTTTGTGTCCTGCTTTTTGCATATGTGACATAACAATTAATTGGAGTAAATGACCCACATGTAGTGAATCAGCAGTAGGATCATAGCCAGTATAAAATGTAATACGCCCATTATTCAATAAGTCTTTAATTTTCTCTTCATGGGTTGTCTGTGCGATAAACCCTCTTTCTAATAACACATCATATACTTTCATATATTTTTCCTCCTTACAATAAAAAAGTCCACTATCCGCATAAGGACGGATATTGGACCGTGGTACCACCTTACTTCATATGTATTTACTACATACCTTAAGACCATTAACGCTGGTAAATCGTTTTCACTTACATAATTTCAGTGAAACTCTCCTGAGTGTATTTGGGTATACTCTTCTCATCTGCCTTCACACCATACCAGACAGCTCTCTTTATTATGAAGAATTACTTACTTATCTCAATCATCGATTTCTAAATAAGATGATAACATATGCCATTTTTATCGTCAATCTTTTTATATTGCAATAATGATTGGAATAACCATGGGATTTCGCTTCATAGTTTGATATAAGTGCTGTTTTAAGGCTTCTCTAACTTTAAATTTTAACTCTCTATACGATAGTTTTTTGTTATTTTTAATAATATTAGTTACTAAATCTTTAATAGTATCTAATAACTCTTCTGATTCTCTAGCATATACAAATCCTCTTGTTATTATGTCAGGTTCCATCAATAATAACTTATTATCTTTATTTAATGTCATTATAATTGTGATAATTCCATCTTTTGATAATTGCATACGATCACGTAATACTGCATTACCTACATCGCCAACACCTAAACCGTCAACCAAGGTAATACCACTCATTACATTTTTACCAACTTTAGCTCCCTCTTTGGTAATTTCTAAAACATTTCCATTACCCAAAATAAATACATTTTTCTTAGGAATTCCCACTTCCATAGCCAATTCTGCATGCTGTTTTAGGTGTCTATATTCACCATGGACTGGAATAAAGTATTTAGGCTTAGTCAGTGAATGAATTAATTTTAATTCTTCTTTACAAGCATGACCTGATACATGTATATCTGCTAACGATTCATAAATAACATTAGCTCCTAATTTAAATAATTCATTTATTACTTTAAATAGGGCTTTTTCATTACCTGGTATTACTGAAGCTGAAATCAAAACAAGATCGCCTTCTTTAATTGTAACCTCACGATGATTATTAAAAGCCATCCTAGTAAGGGCTGACATTGGCTCTCCTTGTGAACCTGTAGTCATTAATACTAATTGATTATCATTAACATCGCTAATTTTTCTACTATCAATTATATCTTTATCTTTAATCTTTAAATATCCAAGCTCAATAGATTTTTTAGTAACATTTTGCATACTTCGTCCAAATATAGCAATTTTTCTATTATACTTTTTGGCTGCATTTACGATTTGTTGAAGTCTATGAACATTAGATGCAAAAGTAGCTACAATGATTCGTCCTTTTGCTTTAGCAAATAAATCAGAATATGCTTCTCCAACTTTACTTTCACTCATGGAAAATCCTGCTCGTTCTACATTTGTACTATCAGCTAATAAAAGAAGGATACCCTTTTTACCTAATTGAGAAATAGTTCCTAAATCAATTGGTAATCCTGCAATTGGTGTATAATCAACTTTAAAATCTGCAGTATGTAATATAACACCTAAATCTGTTGTAATGGCTAACATTACAGTATCAGCAATACTGTGATTTGAATTAATAAACTGTACAGAAAAATTATGTGTCTTTATATAATCATCTGCTTTTACAACATGTAGATTAACTCTATCAAACAATCGATGGTCAATTAATTTATATTCTAACAATCCTAATGTTAATGCAGTCCCATAAATATCTAATTTACCTGTTATTTGTTTTAGTAAATATGGAACAGCTCCAATATGGTCCTCGTGGCCATGTGTTAAAAATAGTGTTTTTATTTTATGTTGATTTTGTATTATATAGGAAAAATCTGGAATAACAATGTCTACCCCTAACATTTCTTGTTCAGGAAATGTTATCCCACAATCAACAATAATAATTTCATTCTTATATTCAAAAAGGGTAATATTTTTCCCAATTTCATGCAAACCACCTAGAGGGATAACTCTAAGTGTTTTGCCAGTACTTTTTTTATTTTTATTCAAATTTTCTCCTTATTTTATGATATTTTTCTGTAATAAGGTAGAGGCTTTTGGTGCTAATATTTCAAAATTATCATGACCATCTGTAACAATTAATGTGCCAGCTTCTTCACTAAAAACATAAGCATTGATGTATGCAATATACTTACCTGCAAAGTCATACACAAAAGTTACATCTTTATCAACCAACTTATAGTCTTTACTAATATCAGTTTCCATGACATATAAGTCACCTTTACCTATTTCGGTGCTTTCTTTATAAAAGAATATTAATTTACCATTTGCTGTTATATCAAAAGCAGTGACCTCATGATTATCAATCATTTTTCGTTCACCATTTTCATCAATTAAATATAATTTAACATCTTTTCTGTATCCAAGTACTTCATTTGCATCATCAAAGTGATATTCCATAACTCGTTCATCAATTAGAGTAGTTTCATAGGAAGTATTAGTTATATTGCTAATTCTCGTTAACTCCCCACCTTCTGATACATAATAATAAGCTAAACCATAAATCTCTTTATAATCACTACTAATTTTTACATCTGTTATTAAAACTCCTGGTAACACTTTTTCTTCATCGCTATTTTCACCTTTAAAAAACAAATCAACTGTTCCAGCTAAATCGTTAAAGTTTTTAAAGTAAAATGGTAATGCTAAAAATTCCTCATCTACATATTCCATAACTTGCAACGATAACATAGCCCAAATGTCTTTTGCTATAACCTCTTGAGCTAAGCTGTTTAAATCGATTTCTATTAGGCTTCCCATAAAAGAGCTTCCTCTTATATCGCCGGTGATACGAGCTTTATTTAACTCTTTATCAGCATAAATCTGTACAAAACTATCAGCTAGTAGGGTTTTAGCTTGGCCATCAAGTTGATACATATTAAGAGCTGGCATGGCATTTTCTCCTGAATAAGTTGCATATATAACTTTTGAACCATTAGTATTAGTCATTGGCCAATTAGATTGATATGTACCATTTGCATTTAGCTTATAATAGTAAACAGATTGGTTAGAAATAACAGAATTTATTCCATCACGCGCCATATATAACGATGTTGTCTGTGTATCATAATAGAATCCTTTATGATAATAGATTGTTTTACCATCTCCACTTACTGTAAAGCAACTACCATCAACATCACTATCAATTAATGTTGCTTTATCATTTTTTTCAGAGTATAAGTCAATAGTTAATAGATTGTCTTTAGAAACATCAACTACCTTCCCATAAACTATGGTTTCATAATCACTTGACAATGCATAACTCATTAAAACATCTTTTTCAATTGTTTTTATTTCATTATCTTCCCAAACTCGTAAATCACCATAAAAAGTTTCTCCGACTAATTTTACATTTTCAAAAAAGAATAACTTTTTTTCATCTTCAGTAGTTTTACACATCAGTAATACTCTGTTTACTGTTGTCATACTATATTCTTCTAATAAATTAGCAGTTAATAATACTGGATCTTTTCCATCTGACTGTACATACAACTGATTAGCATTGGCATAATAGATTTGACTATCATATGCAATATCTCCATTATAGGTTTTATCTTTATCAGTTGACATAACTGCAATTACTATGACAAAAATAAGGAAGATACCCAAATAAAATCCATTTTTCTTAATGAATCTTTTAAGTCTACTATCTTCAGTTGTTTCTGTCTTTTCCACGTTTACTTCTTCATTTAAATTGGTTTTTTCATCATTCATTGAACTTAATACTCCTATACTTTTATAAATTTTTCAAGCTTAGTCTGTCTATGACATTCTTCAATGATTGCAATCTGTTTTCTTACTTCAGATAATTTAACAATCATTTCCTCACCTTCTACAAGATGCTTATATAGCATTATGTAATAATTGGATGTTCTGTCTTCAAAAGTACCAAATTCTTCACCAATAAATTCCCATTTTTTCTCGTGCCAAATCAGATTTTCACTACAATAAGCTGGTTCATTTAAGCTATCTGTAAGTGGCTCTTTAATTAACTGTTGTTTCTCACACTCATCTTCAATAAAATACTTGTAATTTATTGTATTAGTATCAGAAACTAAACCCCCTCTGGTTCCTTGAATATTATAGTTAAAAGGATTATACGCCTGACAAGAAGAGATTTCTATATCGATTATAGGTTTGTTTTTTCCCCACAAAATTACTTTACAGTAATCTTCTGCATCTCCAAATGTATTAATACGATCCATAAAACACTTAACTTCTGGCATTCCTTCTCCAAATAGATCAACAGCATGATCCATAGGATGTGGGCCAGTATTTAATAAATTTCCACCGTTATAATCTTGAACGGTTTGCCAATCCCAACGTCTAGCATAGCCACTATAAGATATACTAATTTGTACTATATCTCCTAGAACACCACTTGCCATAATTTTTTCATCTCTGAATAAAAAGTGGCACATCGTGATTGCTGGAAAACAAAAAACTTAACATTGTTCTTTTTAGAAGTTTCAATTAGCAAATCAACTTCTGACACTTTTCTAGCTACTGGTTTTTCACAGAGAACATTAAAGCCATGTTCCATTAAATCAACACTAATTGGAACATGTAAATGACTTGGTGAAGAGTTGATGACTAAATCAATGTCTGTACGACCAAATAATTTTGTATAGTCAAGATAAGTATCAACATTTTCTCCATAACGCTCATTAACCATATCTAGACGCTCTTGTAGAGGGTCTACTATGGCCATTACCTGAAACATATTGTCTTGAACCAAGAAATTTTTACCATGGATTTTCCATCCACTTCTTCCTTGTCCTATAATTGCTACTCTAATTCGTTTCATACGTCTTTTCCTCCGTAAATTTAACTCTATATAAATATATACTACAACCTAAAAAATGTAAAGAAAACCTATGGTTTTGCCAATGTTTTAAGCCTGTCTTCCATCTCTTTATACCACGTGGCACTTCGTATTGTTTTTAGTTCTTTAGGTAAGTGACTAGTATCATTTTCAAGAAGAATATCATAGTCATTATTTTTAATTTCTACACAAAAGACTCCTGTATTATCATGCCATAAAATTTCTTTCATTTTAGGAAGTGGCCAATTTTTAAAATAAACCTGCATAGCTTTAATTACAGTTCCATGGCTAAATACAACAATAGTTTCATTAATATGATTATTAATTATTTCAGTAAATACTTTAATGCATCGCTTATTAAAGTCCACCATGCTTTCACCTTCTGGCATTTGGAGTTTTTCAGGTTTAGTGGTCCAATTAATAAAATCTTGTGGCCATTTCACTGGAATGTTTTCCCATTTTTCTTGTTCCCATAAACCACCGTCAATTTCTTGTAAACGTTTGTCTATTTTAATTGATTTGCTTTCGTCATTTATGGCAATTTTTGCAGTTTGAAAGGCTCGTAATAAATGGCTTGAATAAATGACATCATAATGAATATGTATAAACATTTCTTGTAAGCAAGTTGCTTGCTTTTGTCCTTTATCTGATAAAGCTAGATCGGTAATTCCATTGAATTTACCACTGATGTTACCTAGTGATTCACCATGCCTGATGAGATAGATTTTTGTGCTTTTATTCATGTAATATTAAACTTCCTGTTAATTCTTTTATGTCACTGATGTTATTATCTACTAGATACTCTACTAAATCAAT
>JAUUZE010000185.1 GCA_030590175.1 Clostridia bacterium | reverse complement strand
GACAGAAGTAGATGATGCTACTATTTATTTTGAAATTCAAAGTAGAATTACAGATGTATTATATGAAATTGAACAACTAAAAGGTAATATTATACGTTGGGATAACCAAGTAGCTTATGCAACAATACGATTAACAATTAATGAAATTGGACCTGATGATGAATCAATTATTGCAGAACCAAAAGGATTCTTTGGATCAATATGGGAAAACCTAGTCGATGGAGTATCATTCTTAGGTGATGCTATTATATTCTTAGCAGGAGCAATTCCAGCATTATTGCTTATTACAGCAGGAGTTATATTAGTTGTTAAACTAGTAAATAAAAAGAAAAAGAAAAACGATAAGTAATCAATAGCAAGCCCTCATTATTCATGGGGGCTTGTTTTTTAAGAACATATTTTATATAATAAGGTCAGAGATAGTCAAAGAAAGGGACGCCATGGCACGACTAAGCGATATAATTGAAGACTTTATTAAAGATATGCTTAAAGAAAAAGAAAATGGTATTGAAATACAGCGAAATGAGTTAGCTACATATTTTAAATGTGTTCCATCACAGATTAATTATGTTATTGGTACTCGTTTTACTACTGAAAAAGGTTACTATGTGGAAAGTAAAAGGGGTGGGGGAGGATACATAAGTATCAAGCAAGTTTCAATATCCAAACCTTATGAATATATGATGCATGTAATTTTATCAATGGGCGAAACCCTATCTCAGCAGTCAGCTGAAATTTATATAAACAATTTTGTAGATTATAATATAATAAGTAAAGAAGATAGTGTAATGATTAAAGCTGCAGTTAGTAATAATGCTTTAAAAAGTGTAGATATAATAAAACGAAATCAAGTCCGTGTAGATATTTTAAAAAATATGATGCTAAGACGAGTTGTGTAAGGAGTCAAGTGGCGAAAAGTAAGAGTAAGCTTGTATGTAGAGAATGTGGTTATGAAACAGTTAAGTGGATGGGTAAATGTCCATCTTGTTTAACGTTTGATAGTTTTGATGAAGAGTTGCTGATTGTTGCAAAAAAAAGTAGCCCAGTTTTAAAAATTGTTCCCACATCACTTCAAAATATTGAAGAAAATAGTAAAAAGCGAATGATTATGAATCTTGCTGAACTTGATAGAGTTTTAGGAGGAGGACTTGTCAAAGGTTCAATGGTACTAGTTGGTGGAGATCCAGGTATTGGAAAATCCACATTACTACTACAAGTATGCCAAACAATTGATCAACAATTGTCAGTCTTTTATGTTTCTGGAGAAGAGAGTCTAGCACAAATAGGAATAAGGGCAAAGCGATTAAAAATTGAAAGTACTTCTCTTTTGCTAGCTAATGAAACTAATCTTGAAAGAGTTTGCTTACATATAGAAATAAATAAACCATCAATTGCCATTGTTGACTCCATACAAACCATGTATTCAGAAGAATTAACTTCTGTTCCTGGTAGTGCTAATCAACTTAGACATGCTACATTACGATTAATGCAGGTAGCAAAAAAAATAGGTACAGCTATCTTTTTAATTGGACATGTTACGAAAGAGGGAAGTATTGCAGGACCTAAAATTTTAGAGCATATGGTAGATACAGTTTTATATTTTGAAGGTGATAAAAGTTCTAGTTTTAGAATATTACGTGCAGTTAAGAATCGTTTTGGTTCTACAAATGAAATAGGTGTATTTGAAATGGCTGATCATGGGTTAATTGAAGTGTCAAATCCTTCATTACGACTATTATCAGGAAGAAATAATGATAGTATTGGTTCTTGTGTTATGCCAACCCTTGAAGGAACAAGACCAATTATGATTGAAATACAAGCGTTAGTTTGTGCCACAGCCTTTGGTATGCCGCGGCGAATGGCAACAGGTGTTGATAATAAGCGTGTAACTATGTTGCTAGCAATTTTAGAAAAAGTTTTAGGTTATAAAATATATAATTGTGATGCGTATATAAATATAGCTGGGGGTATAAAAATCACTGAGACTGCTTGTGATCTAGCTATTTTAGCAGCTATAGCTTCTAGTTTTACTAATCAACCAATAAATCATAAAGTGGTAATTATTGGTGAAACTGGACTAACAGGTGAAGTACGAGCTGTTTCATATATCAATCAAAGGATTAATGAGGCTGAGCGGCTTGGTTTCACGAAAGCTATAGTTCCTTTAGCCAATGAGTTAGATGCTAAAGCTGCTAGTAGTAAAATGACTATAATTCCTGTTGATAATATAAAAAAAGCACTTAAAATGATTTTGTAGATAGCCCATGATAGTAAAATGGTTTTTTGACACTAGCAGTTGACTAGTGTATAATTTAAGGTAGCAGTTCGGAGGAAAAATGTATAAAATTGGTGCAAAAGTGGTATATCCTATGCATGGTGCAGGTGAAATAGTTGATGTTGTTAAACAAGACATTTCAGGAACAACTAGAGATTATTATGTTTTTAGAATGCCAATAGGTAATATGAAAGTAATGTTACCTGTTGATAAAGTAGATATTATAGGTATAAGAGATATTATTTCAAGTAAGAAATTAAACAAATTGCTTGAATCAATTACTACAATGGAAAATATTGAAAATGCCAACTGGAACAAACGATATCGTGAAAATATGGAACGATTAAAAACAGGTTGCTCTGAAGATGTGGCAAGTGTTATTAAAGCATTAATCATTAGAGATAGAGAAAAGGGTTTGTCGACAGGTGAGCGAAAAATGCTATCTACAGCTAAACAAATTTTATGTAGCGAAATCATGCTAATCAAAAAAGTTACTGCGGAAGAAGCAGAACAGTTAATCAATGAACGTGTTCTTTAATTTAGGAGATCGTATCAGTGTTAATAAAAAGTCTTAAGATAATTTTAGCTATAAGTGGAGGGGTAACAGGATTTACCATTGTCAGAGTTCTTCAAGATGAGTACTTATCTGCCTTTTCATTAGGTATTAAAATT
>JAUUZE010000165.1 GCA_030590175.1 Clostridia bacterium | reverse complement strand
GCAAATGAAATTACTACAATAAAGAATAGTTTACTAAAACCAAATAAATCAACAATAAATCCAAAAATTAGTGGTCCTGTTATTGCTGCAATGGATGAGCTAAAGTAATACAACCCTGTAAATGTTCCAACCTTATTCTCACTGACACCTTGTACAACATAAGGATAAGAATTAATATTAACAAGAGCCCAAAACATTCCTGCTACTACAAATAAAGCCATCATAGCGGCTTTACTAAATGGAATTAGTCCTTCAGGTCCCATAAATGCAAGTATAAAGAAAACAAGCACATCAACACTTAGACCAATAATAATTGCTTTTTTCTTCCCAATTTTTGTTCCCACGAATCCAGCTGGGATAGCAAATATTAGAAAAGATAGAGCAAACACACCAATAATTAAAGCTGAATCGCCACCATCTCCTACACCTAAGTAATTAACTGCATATCTAGAAAACATAGCTTCCATTCCTTGATAACCTAAGAACCAAAATAAAATAGCAACTAACACATTGATAGTTTTATTATCTTCACTATTAATAATATCTTTAACAGATTGAATTACTTTGACTTTTTCTTCTGCTGATTTCTCACCTCGTACTGGTTCTTTAATAAACTTCCATAACATGAATAATGAGAAAAACATTATAACCCCTGTCACCCAGAAAGGTAACCCAGGATTTACCTTATACATAAATGATCCACCAATTAGTACAACAACAGCTGCTAAACCACCCATAAAATTAATGATTCCATTAGCTTCACTTCGTAATTCAGGTGGTATTAAATCAGGCATCAATGCCACAGTAGGTCCTCTATATATTGCCATGACCACATTTAAGATTGTAAGTACTGTCATCATAAGTAAAAAGCTATGTGTAGTTGATGGTAATATGATAAATAATATAGCAGATAATGGTAACCCAATTAAAATAAATGGCATACGCCTACCAAAACGGGTATGTGTATTATCACTTAAATTTGATATATACGGTATGAGAAAAATTGCTAATATATTATCAATGGTCATTATTCCACCAATAAGTGTACTACTTGAAACAAATTTCTCCAAGAAAAGTGGCACATAGTTGTTATACAATGGCCACACTAAACTAATAGCAAAAAAACCAAAACCTAGAATAAAGGTTTTTTTGTAATTCAATTTACCTTTTGTTGTCATATTCTATTTACTCCTATTATTTTTTCTTAATTAAAATTGCTAAATTGCCAGGTCTATTTTGTTCATTTGGTTCTATTACATTAATATAAAATTCTCCAAATACAATTTTTATTTTCCAGTCATCTGTTTCATATATAATTGGGTAGTCTTCTTCTAATATAATCATACCATCATCTGTTTCTTTATCCTGATTTAATTCAACAATCTTCTCCATTTCACTAAAGACATCTATTCTTGCAATTAAGACATTATCTATCTTAACTAAAAGATCACTTCCTATGTAATAAGCATTAAAATTGTAATCATCAATAATCTCTACTTCATCCCAGAAATTGTATAATATGTAATCATAATTTGTTACTTCTAAGAATCGTGAGCTGTTCTCGAAAAACACATTAGTTCCATAATAATTTCTTGGTGTTTTAATAAGGCGCAAATCATAATCTTGTGCAAATTCACTTAAAGTCATATCATCTGGAAAACTAGTCAAATCTTCAATGTCATGATAATCATCAAAATAATAGGTAATACTTAATAACTTACCTCTATCTTCTGTAGATAAGGTCTCTATATTTTCATAGAGTTCATCAAACCGTTTATTTTGGCTAATTTTTGATATATTAAACATACTAAATGGGCTAGCCACTAATAAAAGTGAAATTACTGCCAGTGATACTGGAAGAACAGCAATTATTCTCTTTTCTTTTTTGTATAATATCAAATAGCCAATAACCAATAATTCCCATGTACCAATGATTAGTAGTGTATACCTAGATTCTGTAAACCCATAGTTAACAATTCTTATAAGTATAGCCATAAACATTAATCCTAATGGTAAAATTGTTAGTAATGGGAAAACATTTATAAATAGTTTTAGCCACTTCTTACCATTTTCATATAAATTAGCAATGAATAAAGTAAATATTCCAATTAAGACATACCAAAATACTAAATTAGTAATCATGTTACTAGGAATTTCCCATATAACAAGCATTCTAATAAAGTACATGTATAGTACAGCTGTGTATGCTACTAATAGAGGCATAACAATATTAATTACTAGTATTTTTAATATTTTCGATTGTTTGTAGTCTTCTTGAATTCGTGAGAATACCAACATTGGAAAAACAATAAAAAACGAAAATGCTAAAGCAAAAATAACAAATTCATGTTCAGGGTCAACATCCATTAGTGTTTCAAATGCAAAGTCAATTAACATTAATCCACCAAATAGTACACTTGCATAGAAACCAGATATGACACTTTCAATCATAAATTTTACTGAAAAATTTTCCACTTCATCTTTTTTAAATAGCCACGATAATACAATGTAGACACAAAACATAACCGCCATTAATACAAATGCTCTAACCATTGTTACCATTTCTAAATCTTTTATTGCTATAAAGTAATATAGAACACTTAATGCTAAACCTGAAAGCCATACAATGAGTGAAAATTTCTTTGCTTTTTCATGATAATTCGTTAGCAATTGTATAACCATAGACATAAATATGGCAATTCCAAGTCCTACAAATATAGTACCTATTCTTTCTATTAAAGCATCCCCTGCATAATCCATATACTCAGTTCGATAGACAAATAACAGAGCAAATATAATGCATAATGAAATTGTTATTGGATAATAGGAAAAACTGCTTTTTAGATTGCCAAAAAATCTTACTAGAAAACCTTTTAAACCTTTCATAATATCCCTCCTAACCTTTTAACACCTATATCATAACAAATTTTACACTTTTGGTAAATGATTACATAAAATTAGAGTAGTAACCAAACTACTCTAATTTTCAATGTTTTATTGTTTTCTTATAGTCCTTTTACGATTTCTTCTAGCATTGTTCCATATTTAATATATGACTCAAACATCTCTTCTGCTGATGGTTGTGACCCTGATTCATGAACAATCTGTGAAACATGAGGTTCTATTGAAATAACTCCATCATATCCATCTTCTTTTAAAACAATTTTTAAAATTTCTGGAACCATAGCCTGTCCTTGTCCAACATACCTAAATTCTTGATCATCACCTTTTCTAATAGTTGAATCTTTAATGTGAATATAATCAAAATTATGTCTTATTCCCTTAAAAAATGTCCATGGATCATCTCCGTGAGCTGCTACATTACCTGTGTCATATAGAAGTACTAAGTTAGGTGAATTAACTGTTTCTTTTAATTCAATCATATTTTCAGGAGTTAATCCTCCCCATCCAGTACAATTTTCATGTGCTAAATAAATACCAGCATCTTCTGCAATTTTTGCTAGTTCCTTATATCTTCTAATTGCTTCGTTCTTTGAATAAAGCATATCATCTTCATCAGGGACCCATGTCATAGTTCTAATATATTTAGTTCCTAACATATTCATTCGTTTAGATGCAATTTTTAAATCATCAATATCAAGTTGAAAGTCACCTCTAATTGGGCGTGACCAGTTACCAATTGCTGAACCAAAACCTGTAACACTCATATTGTTTTCTTCTAAAGCTTTTCTAACCAAATCAAACTCTTTATCTGAAAAATCTGTTGTTGATGCATTCATTCCATTATGTAAGCGTAATTCAAGAGCTGTCCATCCTAATTGCTTATGCGCTTTTATCTGCGTTAAAATATCTTTTCCCGCTTCATCACTAATTCCTGTAATAATCATATACTGTTCTCCTATTTGTTTCTAATTTCTTG
>JAUUZE010000100.1 GCA_030590175.1 Clostridia bacterium | reverse complement strand
GTAGCTGGAAAAGAACTATCAAAAGTAGTTACCTGTGGTACATAACCAATGGTTGCTCCTTCAAACTTCTCTATATGTCCATGGCCTGGTTTTAATAGACCCACTAGTAATTTAACTAATGTGCTTTTTCCTCCACCATTTGGTCCAATTAAGGCAGTAATAGCATTTTTAGGAAAATCAAATGTAGCTTCATGAACTGCACAAACATCTCCATAACAATATCTGACATCTTTATATGATATTTTTTCTATCATCTCTCTCCTCACTTTGTTAGTGCATTGGCAAAGGCTAATAAACTTTCTAAATAATCAGGTGATAAAGGCATTGCTTTTATTACACTCCCACCAATTTCACTTGCTATTGTGTTAGCTTGTTGATCATCAAATTCATCTTGATAAAAAATTGTTTTTATATTTTTTTCTCTAGCTATATCAATAACCTGCTGTAAGTCACTTGCAGTTGCTTGTTTACCTTCTATTTCAATTGCAATCATTTCAAGATTATAGTCATTAGCAAAATATGTGTATGATCCATGATAGATTAAAAAAGTTTTTTGTTGCAATTGACTAGTTATCTCGCTTATTTCTTTGTCTACATTATTTATTTCTTCTATATATCTAATAGCGTTCTCTTCATAAATTGATTTATTAGTAGGATCTATTATTCCCAATTGCTTAGCAATCTCTTGTACCATTAAAATAGCTCGCTTAGGAGATAACCAAATATGAGGATCTACATCTTCACCTTCATGATGGTCATGTCCACTAGTTAACATGGGATAAGTTTTTTCTACCAGTGTATGTAAATTAATTATAGTAATATCTTTATTAAAGTCTGTTACTTTAGGTAATATATTAGCTTTTTCAGTTGGCATTTCCAAAGTAAAATATATACTAGCGATAGATAATTGTCCCATCTCCCTTGCAGATGGTTGGTAATTAGCTGGTGAATTACCAGGAGGTATAATTGTGACAACCTCAACTAAATCACCAGCAATTTTATATACAAATGTTGCTTGTGGAACTACACTAACAACAACCGTCAATTTATCATTGGTTGTACTAGTTTGTGTCTGACAAGCAGACATGGTTAATATTAGACTGATAATGGTAAATAATATAACTACTTTTTTCAAATAATCCTCCAACTTATACTTTCTTTTTATTTTATCACACTCACAAAAAATTACTACTACATAATGGTAGAAGAATATTCATATATACAACTTACTTATTGCGGGTAATATAAACAGTATTTCTTTCTCAACACTTCGTTGATAATCAATTAAACCTTTCCTAATGAAAATTAGAGAGGAATCAGTCGGTGTTTTTTTGGACAAACGGTGCTTAAAATGGTATTATATAGAAGAATTTCACTATAAATGAAGATGTTTTTAAACTGACGTAAAATTTCAGTATTATGTAATGAATAAAAATTCAGTATGCTTTATCATTGAGTTTTTACAATCTTTTTAAGATTGATTAAGACCCCTTGGTTAATATACAAAAAAACAAATGAAATATCGTAAATACTATAAAGAGGAAGAGGAATAAAATGAAGATTATTATTGTAACAACAGAAAATAAGGATATGAAAGAGACCGGTTTTGGTAAAATGAAATCCTGCCTTGCTGTAGAGACAGCGCTGAAAAGGAGATTTCAAGATGTCAGCATAAGCTGTTGTACTACAGAGAGAGATCTTGAAGAAATTACGGAACTGTGCCCGGATATAGCTTTTTTGGCCGTTAAATATATCCAGCTAAAAGATGGCAGGAAAATATGGCTATCTAAATATTTTGAAGATGTGGATATAGTTTTTACAGGATCAAAAAGAGAAGTTTTGGAATATGACTCCAACAAAATAAAAGCTAAAGAACTACTGATGAAGAAGGGTATAAAAACAGCTGACTATATAATGGTAAAACCGGAAAACTATTTATTAGAGAAAGATATTACGATATCATATCCGTTATTTTTAAAGCCATTGGATGCAGCCAACGGAAATGGCGTTGATGATGAGTCGTTAGTATTTAATCATGAAAATTTTATAAAGAAAGCAAAAAAACTGTTTTCCAAATATGGCAACACAGTGATTGCCGAAAAATATCTAGCAGGACGTGAATTTACTGTAGCTGTGATTCATAATTTTGCAGAAAATGAGTTTATTGTAGCACCTATAGAGATAATACCTCCTGAAAATAAGGACAAGGTTAGAATTTTGGGTGAAAAAGTAAAAAATGAAAATACAGAAGAACTAAAATCGGTTACTGATGATTTAATAAGAAAAAAACTAAAAAATATTGCTGTTAGTTGTTTTAAAGCACTTGGGGCAAGAGATTTTGGGCGGATTGATATTAAAATGGATGACAAAGGTTTATGTAATTTCATCGAAGCAAATCTTGTTCCCGGCATGACAAAAGGTTCAAGCTACTTTCCTAAATCACTTGAAATAGATAGTAAACTTAAATACTTTGAAGTAATAGATTTAATTATAAACAATGCAATAAGCAGGACAAAAATTAACGAGGAAACCATAAATTAGATGTTAATATTCTTAAGTGAAATAACTGTACTTTGGAAATCCTAAATACAGCTTGTTATAATACAGATAATTTTATACTGAATCATCGGAAAAAGAGATTCGAACCCTCGTTACGGTTTCATTCTGGTAAACACAATTTGTGTTCACATTTGCAATTTAGTAAGCAAGAACTTGGCTTTAATTAACAAAAACACGGCAAATATCATTTTGCCGTGTTTTTTTATATTCAACGGTCATAAAATCAATATATTTGGAGTAGAACGCTATGTTATGAGCTTTGTTACTCAAAGATTTTTATATGATACATTTGCCGATTTCTTAATAAACGATTTACTAAACATGTGAGAACGTTATATTGAAAATCATTATTTTTGATATTCTCTATGCATCCAACCTTTAACATGGCTAAAAGTGAGCAAACACAAGCGTATTTACGATTTTATCGTAATTACGCTTGTGTTCTTCCCCTAAAAGGGGTACAATAGTATCGAAATAATATTTGGAGATGATACTATGCTATTAATGTTTAAAGTGAAAAATTATACATCATTTAAAGAAGAAACAATTTTGGATTTAAGAGCTACTACATACGTTCAGCACCCTTCTCATGTTATAAAAGCAAATAAAAAGATAAATTTACTAAAAACTAATGTATTGTACGGAGCAAATGCTTCTGGTAAATCAAATTTTATTTCTGCTATGTTTTTCTTTGAAGATTATATATTTTCTCAATTTATAAGCAAAAAAGAGAACAAGAATATAGACGATATTGAAGAATTAAAATTCACTTTAGAAACATTTCTTCTATCTAACGAAACTAAGGAAGCATCAGAGTTTGATATTGTATTTATTAGAAACGGAAAGGAAATACAATACGGATTTGAGTGTACAAAAGAAAAAGTTCTAAGCGAATGGTATTATATTGATAATAAAAAAGTATATGAGCGTACTGGATCATCAGTTGAATACGGGAGTAAGTATAAGAAAGTATTAGCTAATTATAAAAAATTCCCCCAAGAACGACTTTATATATCTGTTTTAGATTATTTTTTAGATGAAACTGATAAGAAGTCAATTCTTAATGATTTTATAGGTTTTTTTACAGACGAATTTAATGTGTATTTAGAAATTCATTTTGAATCATCTATTAAACAAGTTGCTGGTTCATATATGATTTCAAAAAGACTTGTTGATGACGAAACATACCGTAAAAGGATTGAGAGTTATTTAAGATCTATTGATGTAGGTATTGCTGGTTTAGATGTGCAAACAGAAGTAACAACAAACAAACAAACTGGTAAAGAGAAAAAGATAAAAATCATTAAGACTATTCATAATGTCTACAATAATACAGGTAAGATTGTTGATAAGAAATTCTTTAACTTGAGACAAGAATCATCAGGTACTCTTCGTTTTTTATCTTATATTCAAGGCATTTTAGAGATGATAGAGCAGGGTGGTGTTTTTATTATTGATGAAATGGCTGCACGATTACATCCTTTGTTAACAAAGTTTATAGTTGATATGTTTCAAGAAAGCAGTAATGAGAAGGCTCAATTAATATTTACCACACACGATATTTCACTATTGAATAATAATCAATTCCGTCGAGATGAAGTAACGTTTATTGATAAAAATGAGAGGGGGGAATCTTCATTATATGCATTATCTGATTTAAAAGTACGTGAAGATGCTACCTTTAGTAAAGACTATCTTCAAGGCAAATATGGAGCGATACCGATTTTCAAATATAATGAAATAACCGAGGGTGATTAATATGCCTAAAACTAAATTATCACCACAGCGATTAACAGAAACCAAGAAATTGTATATTGGACGAATTATAGTTTTCTGTGAAGGTTACACAGAAAGAAACTATATACAATATTTTGCTGATATTATTAACGAAAGAAGTAAGTACACAAATATTATTGTAGAACTTGAATTAGCTGGTGGCAATGCGCAAAGAGTATTAAATTATGCAGAAAACTTTCTTAAGGATGATAAAAACAATAGCAAGTTTGCTCTTTATAAAAAATATTTAGTTTTTGACTGTGATGCACCTAAGGATATTCAATCTGTTATTACTGTTGCAAATGGAAGTAATAATGAATATGAGTTGCTTGTTTCAAATTATCTTTTTGAAACATGGTTATTGATGCATTTTGAGAATATTAGTGAAGCTTTAAGTAAAAGAAATACATATCGTAATCTGGAGGAACATTTATCTCTCGAAAAAACACAGTATAGCAAAAAGAAAAATAACAAAGGAATAATTAGACAGATTATTTCAAATGGGAATATTGATAACGCAATTCAGTATGCCAAGGAATTAGATATAAAATATATCGAGGATGGGAAAAACATTTTTGTGTCAATCATGAAGATGAATCCATACTCGAATGTGTATAAATTGATTGAACAATTCATGGTAGAAATTTCAGAGTAGTTATTATTCTAAGAAGAGTTCTTAGTAGTTTAAATAAATATCATTAATTATACTAATATCTCATAATATATATCACTATAAAAAAACCAATGATTCAATACTGACGTTTTAACGTAGTTGAAGTGTATATAAATCTATCCATAGATAAATGTGACCATTTCTCAATTTCAATATGACTGACAGAAGCTATGAAAAGCGCAGTTAGCCCATAGGAGTATTAATGTATTGTTATATTTTATTACATTATTAGAAACGGTTGATATTTATTTCAACTTTGTAGGACAGTTAACAAGCAATCATTTTCAAGTACTAAAGAAATACGTTCCTAAAAATGAAGCAGAAAATTAAACTAGCATGACACAAGTCGTATTATTGAAAATATCAGAGAAAAAGAAAAACGATATATTGAGTGCCATCTGTATGTGGCTAAGAAAGAGGGATTCGAATCCTCGTTACTCTTTCCTTCTGGTAAACACAATTTGTGCTCACATTTGCAATTTAGTAAGCAAGAACTTGGCTTTAATTAATAAAAACACGGCAAAGATTATATTTGCCGTGTTTTTTTAGTTTCACTGTTTATCTTCTAGAAATGTATAGTTTGTCCACTATTAGCTGATTTAACGCAATTAACAATAATCTCTAATGCCTTATATCCTTCATATCCATCAATTTCTACCTTTGTATCTTTAATAATAGCATCTGTAAGCATATCAATCACACCTGAACTAACTTGCTTTTCATTGGTGGAAATAGTACCTATTTTAATTAGCGTCTCTGAACCATCTGCATATTTAATTTTAATTGGAGCATCTTCATCTCTAAATATCCATAGTGCTCCTTTTTCACAGTTAAAAATAGTAGCATTACTTTCTCCACCATAATATGTCCAACTTACAGCTAACGTTCCCACAATTCCACTTTCACTTTGTAAAATACAAACTGCATTATCATCAACATTTATTAATTCATTATTATCGTATCTTTTATGTCTAGTTGAAACAAAAGAACTTACAGATTTAAATTCTTCACCTATTAACCATCTAACTAAATCAGCTTTATGGACACCTATATCACCCATTGCTCCAAAAATAGCTTGCTCTTTGTCAAAAAACCACGTGGAAGGAGAATTAGCAATAGACCACTTTTCAGCTCCCTTATGACCAAATACAGTTTGGAATGTTAAAATACGACCAAGTTCGCCACTATCTAGTATTTCTTTTGCTTTTATATGGGCAGGAACAAGTCGTTGGTTCTGGCCAATCATTAATTTTAAATTGTATTTTTTAGCTGTATCAATCATTTCTTGTGCTAATTCTAAAGTAGCTGCCATGGGTTTTTCACATAAAACATGCTTATTATTTTCTAATGCTTTTATGGCATATTCTCCATGATATTTATTAGGTGGTGCAACAACTACTATTTGAAGATTATCATCAGTTAATAGTTCATCAACACTATCATAAATTTTACATCCATATTTATCTGCCATTGCTTTAGCGTGTTTATTATTTGGATCATATACACCATATAGTTTTGTGTTTTCATTTTGCATTATTTCTGGTGCATGCCTTCGTACGGTTATAGATCCACACCCTATAATACCTACGTTAATCATATAAACCCTCCTCTAAGTTATTACTAAAACTTCATAGTCAGTTAATTTATCTATTTTCACTTTTAATCCATTGTTAGTGTTTTCAAATTTATACTTTTTAGATGTATATATTCCAGTAACACTTTTTGCTTTAACATCACTTATTAATAAATCAATATCATGTACATCAATCGTTTCTTCTAAAGGACGTCCTGGTCCTCTAGTCATGTTAACTATATGAATAATTGTATTACCAGTATGTGTTTGTTTTCGTAAACTAATTTCAACACTTTGTGGAGCATTTGTAGTAATTCTTTTTTTAGTTAATATATCAATTTGGCTTTGCAACCAAACTCGTAAATTCGAATTACACCATGTATAATAAACTTCTGAAATTGTAGATGAAATATATACTACAGTACCTTTACCAAATTTGCTTTCCACCATACATGGATAAAATTTATCAGGATATGCTACATATCTACCTGGCATTTCATATGATACTTTTCCCAACACTTTTGTGCCTTTTTTTAAATCAAATTCCCATGAACTTCCACTATGAGGGAATATGTATTCTTCAATATTGTTAGTAAACTCACCATAAGCTACACCATTATCAGAATAAGTTATAAGCTCTTTTCGTCTTATGCCAAATACATCATCTAAAATTCCAACATCTCTTTTTATTCCCCACTCATCATACATACCTGTATCAAAGGTAGCAATTAAGTTTCCCCCTTGTTTTACATACTCTTTTATATTTATTGCTTCTTCTTCACTCATACATGCATATGTGGGAAGTATAATTGTTTGATAGTTATAAATCCTTT
>JAUUZE010000066.1 GCA_030590175.1 Clostridia bacterium | reverse complement strand
GAACATTTACAGGGTTGTATTACTTTAGCTCATCCATTGCAGCAATAACAGGACCACTAATTTTTGGATTTATTGTTGATTTATTTGGTTTTAGTAAACTATTCTTTATTGTAGTAATTTCATTTGCTATAGCTTTATTCTTTATTACAAGAATCAGAAGTAAAAATATTATGGTAGCTTAAAATGAATGTTACTATTAGTGAAGTACCATATGAAAGAAAAGAAGTCCTTGCAAGATTAATTGAGATGTATGAACATGAATTGTCTGAGTATACTCAAGATGATGTTGATTCAGAAGGACAATATGGCTATACTTATTTTGATAGTTATTGGAAAGAGAAAAAAAGATTTCCGTATTTTATAAAAGTTAATAATCAACTAGCAGGATTTATTCTAGTTTGTGATTATTCATATATTAAGCAACTTAGTAATAAACGAATGATGGCAGAGTTTTTTGTAATGAAAAAATATAGAAGATTAGGAATCGGGAAAAAAGTAGCATTTATGGTTTTTGACTTATTAAAGGGAAGTTGGGAAATTGGTCAATTAACAGATAATCGTGTATCTAAAATTTTCTGGGAGAAAATTATTAAAGAGTACACTAATGATAATTATAGGAAAATTTTAAATGTGAATGAAGAAGGATTTATAGGACAGTTAATTGTATTTAATAATGATATTTAATAATACTTGTTTTTAGAAAAAGAAAGGGAACAATTGTATGGAATTTTCATTAGGAATTGATATTGGTGGATCAAAACTAAGGATAGGAACTATTTCATCAAGAGGAGATGTAATTTGTAGCAATATAGTAGATATATCTAAGGTTAAGAAAGCAGAAAAACTAGTAGAAATTATTGTAGATAATAGCAACAAATTACTTTTACATTGTCAGTTAAACATTTCAACTTGCGGAATTGCAATTCCAGGATTAACAGATGCTAATTCTGGAGAATGGGTCTTTTCACCTTTTTCAGGCATTAAGAATTTTCCTATTGCTAGTATAATCGAAAAGCGATTAAAATTAAAAACGTATATTGAAAATGATGTGAATGCAAGTGCCATTGCTGAAAAGCAAGTGGGGAGTTGCCAAGATATTAGTAACTTTTTTTGGATGACAGTTAGTAATGGTATTGGTGGTGCCTTTTTCATGAATAACCAGTTATATAAAGGAGCTTTTGAACATGCAGGAGAAATTGGCCACTTAACAGTTGTTAAAGATGGTGTGAGCTGTGGTTGCGGTGGACGTGGCTGTTTAGAGAAATATGCATCTGGAGCATCAATAGAGCGAATATATCATCAAGAAAAAAAAGAGCATCTTTCTGCTAAGGAAATTGCTAGGAAAGCAACAATGGGAGATTCATTTAGTTATGAATTATACCAGCAAACAGGAAGATATTTAGGAAAAGCTCTATCTTATGTAGCTAATCTATTAAATATTCAAAAGATTGTTTTAGGTGGAGGAGTGTCAATGGATTTTGATTTGTTTAATGAGTCACTATTACAACAATTCGAAGAAGATGTATTTATGGAAGCAAACAAAAGCATTGTTATTGAAAAAACTATATTATTAAATCAGGCTGCACTAATTGGTGCAGGATTGATTGCTATGAAATAATTACTTATAGTTTTTACAAGCTTCAATATAGGCTAAGATATTTTCAAAAGGAACTTCTGGCTCAATCATATGAGTGGGGAAAATAAACAAACCACCTTGACTACCAACATGGTCAAGGTTTTTTTTGATAACATTTTTTACATCGTCAACACTACCAAAAGGCATAGTTGTTTGTGTTCCAATGGTTCCTTTAAATGAAATTAAATGACTATATTGATCATATAATTTGCAAAAATCCATTGATTCAGGTTGTATAGGGTTTAATATATCAATGCCACACTCAATAAAATGAGGAATAAATGGTTCAACATATCCACAAGAATGGTATTCAATTAAGATATTAGGATTAATTTCTTTAGCAGCAGCGATAATTTTTTTAAAACGAGGTTTAATCCACTCAACATACATATCTTCACTCATCATAATTGTACTTTGCATCCCAACATCATCACCAGTTATAATTATATCTACACCTGCTTTGGCAAATTCTGTAGCCCTTTTTATTGAAATATCTGTGATTCTATCAAAATGATAGGTAGCTAAATCTGGCTGTAAAATCATATCGCTCATTAATTGTTCCATTGAACGTAAATACCAAGAAATTTCCCAAATAGTACAAGACATACTGGCTTTAGCAACATATCCTTTTTCTTTAATTCTATTAACATCGTTTATCGTTTGCTCTGAAGTAGCTGAAAAATAGTCAGGATAAGGGTAATTTTTAAATTCCTCAATGGTTGTAAAATTTTTCATTGGAGCAACCATATGATGCATATGTTTAGCAGCTTTAGAACCATGTTGATAGCCAATACCCCAATGATTAATATTATCAACTGGTTCGTTAAAATATTTTTCAAAACGGGTAGTTTCTGTATTTTTAAGAGTTAAATCACTAACGTAAATTTCACTAAAATCAAAAAACTCTCTATATGATTTATCTGTGTTAAAATACTTTTTAAAAGTTTGTTCCTGTGAAGGACATAATTCTAAATCAATAGGTACAAAATCGTATCCTTCTTTTTTATATAATGATAATAAATTTTCTCGATGATTTTTCATGATATCTCCCGTTAAATATATTTATATATTGCTTCTGCAACGCCATCATGATTACAGTCGGCTGTGACAAAGTCTGCTTGATCTTTTATCTCTTTTGGGGCATTTCCCATGGCAACACCAATGCCAGAATAATTAAGCATTGCCAAATCATTAAAACCATCTCCAATTGACATGATTTGATTACTAGAAATACCATAGTGTTTTTCAAGTTTAGTAAGAGCAGTTGCCTTTGATACACGCTTATTTACAAATTCTAAAAAATATGGGCGTGAAGTTTGAAATGTTACATCATTTGAAAAAACACCTTTTAGTGATTGTAATAAGTTTGTAATTGTTAAAGTGGTATCATAATAAAGTACTTTTGTTGCACCATTTTCACATATCTCATTAAGATTTTCATATAATTTTGGAGGAACATTTGAAATGTTAGAATACTCATAAGCTAAATCATTTAATTTATTAGTATATAATTTTGATTTGTACCATATTGCTATAGTGGTATCTAAAAGGTTTCCTTGGTCTATAATGGCTTTTGTATCTTCTGGTAATAAAGAGCACTCATAAATAATTGGTCCTTCTTTATGCTCTAATACAATGGCACCATTATATGTGATGGCAGGTGTATTAAGGCCTAGTTGATCATAAATATCATATATACCTTGAACAGGACGACCTGTTGACAACACAACGTGTACGCCTTTATTAGTGGCATATTCAAGGGCTTCAATAGTTTTATCTGTAATAATATGTTTTGAATTAAGTAATGTACCGTCAATATCAACGGCTAATAATTTTATCATTGTCACATCCTTATATTTGCTAACAATATTCTAACAAAATGAGCGGTGTTTGACAATTGAATATATTAAATTTTTGGTACAATGAATTTAAAATCACCATTACGATCTTCTAAAATGGTTACATCTGTTTTATAAACACTTTTAATATTTTCTTTTGTGAGAACATTTTTAGGTTTGCCAATGGAGTGAACTTTTCCATTATCCATTAATAGTACAAAGTCAGCATATAGATATGCTAGGTTTAAATCGTGTAATACACATATAATGGTTCGTTTATGATTTTTTGATAGAGATTTTACTGTGTTCATAATTTCTGTTTGATGATTAATATCTAGATTTGAAACAGGTTCATCTAATAAAATAAACTTGGTATCTTGAGCTAAAGCCCTAGCAATAAATGCACGTTGCTTTTCTCCACCTGACAATTCATTTATACTTTTATCTTTAAAAGCTAAAGTAGATGTCTTATCCATGGCTGTATAGATATGATGAATATCATCTTCACTCATAGATGCAAATCGTTTTATATATGGGTTTCTCCCCATTGATATAATATCTTTTACTGAAAAATCAAATCCTGTATCATTACTTTGTGCAACGTAGGATACTTTGGTAGCTCGTTTTTTATGAGTCATTTTTTTAATGTTTTTATCATCAATTAAAATACTACCACTAGATGGATCTAAATAGCCATACAAACATTTTAATAAGGTGGATTTTCCACAACCATTAGGACCAATAATGGCATAAAAAGTGCTATCTTCAAAATATGAAGATATTCCATTTAATACTGAAAGATTCCCATATGAAAAATGAAGATTTTCAATGATTAAACTCATATAAATACCTTCTTTTTATTTTTAATTAAAAGATAGATGAAAAAGGGTGCTCCAAATAGTGCGGTAATTGCTCCGATTGGAATTTCTGTGGGAGCCATTACAACTCTAGCTAATGTATCACAAATAACAAGGAAAATTGCACCTGATAGAGCTGATAATGGAATTAAATGTTTATGGTCTGGACCAGATAACAATCTGATTGCATGGGGGATTATTAATCCAACAAAACCAATAACCCCACAAAAAGCTACAGAGATGGCTGTTATTAAAGAGGTGATTCCCAGTAAAATAAATTTTACTTTATTTACATTAATACCCATAGAAACAGCTGTTTCATCACCTGAAGATAAAATGTTAATATCTTTTGAAAAAGCTAATAAAAATATAAATCCAAAAGCAATAATTGGTAACATAACTAATATCTTTGTTCCATTAGCACTAGTCAAACTACCCATTGTCCAAAATACAATTCTAGTTGTGTTTTCTCTAGATGCAATAATTAACATAGAAATAAATGAACTACTCATAAAGCTAATTGCTACGCCTGATAGAATCAATGTGTTTGTGACCAACTTACCACCAGCTTTAGCAATAAAGTACACTAAAAACATTACAATGAATGCTCCTAAAAAAGCTGACAGTGATATTAAACCAAAACCAAAGAATATAGCTTGTGAACCAAAAGCTATGGCCAGTGCAGCGCCTAGTGATGCACCAGACGAAATACCAAGTATATATGGATCAGCTAATGGATTTTTAAATATTCCTTGAAAAACAACACCAGCCATTGATAGACCAGCACCAACTAACATGGCCATAAAAATTCTTGGTAGACGAAGGGACATGATAATTGTTTCAGTTGTGCTTGATATATTTTCAGTTGAAATTAATTGTTTAATTAATGGGATTTTTGATAAAAAGATAGTAAGGGTCTCGTGAAGGGAAATTTTGACTGCACCAAGGCAAGCTGCAATGGTAGCCACAGCAATTAATGTAATCAAAAGAAGTATATATTTTATAAAGTATTTTCTTTTCCCTTCACTAACCATGATATCTCCTATTCAAATAGTGTTGGATGAAGTGCTTTAGCAACTTCTAATAGACCTATAGTTATTCTTGGTCCAATTCGTTGCATCAAATCATCTTCAATGGTTACAACTCTATTATTTATAACAGCTGCTAAATCGCTATATCCAGTAGCTTCTTTTAAACCTTCAGCAGGGGCCCACATAGAACAAATTAGCACCTCTGGATTATGTTCTACTAATTTTTCTACACTGTATGACCAGTCAGTAGTATCATCAGCCACATTAATTCCACCTGCAAGGAATATCATCTCACTAATAAAAGTATCTGCACCTGCTGTAAAGTCTCCATATTCACCATATCCCATTATATAGTAGACTGTTTTTGGTGTCACATTTAAAAGTTTAGTAGTAATTTCACTTACTTCTTCTTTCATTTGATCAACTATTATGGTTGCTTCATCGACAGCTCCTAAAAGTAATCCAACCATATTAATGTTTGTGTAAGCTCCTTCAAAGGTGTTTTCTGCATCAATAACGACACATTTGATACCTGCTTGTTCTAGGATGTTAACTGTTTCTTCTGTAGTTATAAGTGAAACTACTACAACATCAGGTGATAAAGAAATAATGGTTTCAACACTTGGAACATCCATATTACCAACTGAAGTAACATCAAATACTTGTTCAGGATAATTACACCAATCTGTTCGTCCCACTAATTTTTCACCCATATCAAGGGCATAAATAATCTCAGTTAAAGTGGGGGATAAACTTATTACTTTTTCAGGAATTTGTTCAAATTCTCTAACCCTATCAAGTGAATCACTTATTATGATTCCAGAAAAAACTGGTTCAGGCGTTGGTGTTACTGTTGCCGTGGGTGATGGGGTAGGCGAACTTATTACTTCACCTGTTCCTTGGCAGCCAGTGGCTACCACGCTTAGCAGTAATAATACTGCTATACTTACTAATAATACTTTCTTCATTTCTTACCTCTCTAGCTAGTTTTTTTTACGAATAAAAAATCCTTAACCAGGTTGGAAAAGGAATATGGCCTAATGCATCAAATGCTATGTAGGTTACCTTCTCTATACCTCGTAGAGTTTTTATTGGTTTTTGATAAGGCAGGTCTTCTGACTCAAGATTATAGATTGGTAACACCTTCCCATTTATTAAACAGTGGTATTTATTACTAATCAATCTTACACAGCGGCGGGACCGTTCAGGATTATCACCTGATTCCCTTTTAATCCATAAATTACTATGAAACACTTATCAACTATATGTAATTGTAGATTGATTATATGTTACTAAAAAAGGCAAGTCAATACAATTTTAATGCTAATTATAAAAACGCTTTATTACCTAGTCATAATTTGTTATAATATATGAGAAGCGGAGAATATTGTGGAGAAGTTCAGACTTAGATTTTTTAACATTTTTTTTAAAGCAACTTTAGGAGTATGGCTCCGATTGTCTTATAATATTGTTGCTGATTTAGAAAAAATTAGTCATCTTAAACCTCCATATATTCTAATTTCAAATCATTGTCTTAATTGGGATCCTTTCATGTTACCTCTTAATTTAAAGGAACAAGTGTACTGGATGGCCAGTGATAATCTTTTTAGAAGTAAATTTTTAGCTTATATATTAACTAAATTAGTTGGTGCATTTTCAAAGAAAAAAGCAGTAGCTGATATGTCTAGTGTTAAAAGCTCAATAAGAATTATAAAAAAAAGCGGTATCGTTGGAGTGTTTCCAGAAGGAAATCGTACATGGAATGGTAAAACTATGGATGCTTTGTATTCTACTGCAAAATTTGTAAAATTATTAAAGGTACCAGTTGTAATGTGTGAACAACGAGGGGGATATTTATCAAGACCTAGATGGTCAGTTAGAGGAAGAAAAGGTAAAGTCCAATTAAATTATTATGAATTATTAAATAAAGAACAATTAAAGGGTAGTGTTGATGAAGTATACCAAACTATTAATCAGGCTATTTCATATAACGAAAATGACTGGCAATTAGAAAATATGATTCCATTTGTTGGTAAAGCTAATGCTGAGTTTTTAGAGCAATATCTTTATGTTTGCCCATCATGTCATTCTATTTCTTCACTTCATAGTAAAAAACATGAGGTTTTCTGTGATAAGTGTGATTTGACAGTTACATTAAATGATTATGGTATTTTTGAAGGTGAGAAACCACCATTTGATAATGTGAGCCAGTGGGGAGATTGGCAAAATGAGTTTATAAGAGAATATATAAAAGAAAATAAAATTATTTTTAAAGATTTAGATGTTATCATGAAAACTGATGATGAAAATAATAAGTTAGACAAAGGTGTAAGAGGAACATTGACGTTAGATTATGAAAAAGTATATTTTGAAAGTGAAACAGGAAATATGACTTTTTATCATAAAACAATATTTGGTAATACAATTCAGCTAAACTGGATTTTTGAATTTTATTATAACGGGGAATTTAGACGTTTTTATTTCTATCCTAAAAACAGAATTTCTGCTTTTAAGTGGAATGAAGTTGTGGATATAATGAAGGAAATTGGAGGGGAAAATAATGGGAAGTAATTGGATTTTAGTTATTGATATTTGTTTATTATCAGCATTTTTAGGATTGGGAACACTGCTAAAAAGAAAAGTACCAATTTTTAAGAAATTCCTAATACCAAATGCAATTATTGCAGGATTTATTGGTATGATAATAGGACCACAATTATTAAATTTTGTACCTAAAGGAGCATTGTTAGGACCTAATCTTGAACAAATTGTTTATCATGCAATGGCTGTTGGTTTTATCTCATTAGCATTAAAAGAGAGAACTAGAGAAAAGGGAACTGAAATTACTAATACAGGTGTAGGTATTGTTAGTACATATTTAATGCAAGGAATATTAGGATTTTCAATTACCCTATTTATGGCATTTACATTTATGAAGGATTTATTTCCTTCATTTGGATTATTATTACCTCTTGCCTTTGGGCAAGGACCTGGTCAAGCTAGTTCTATTGGTGGACAGTGGGCATTAGTTATGAGCCCAGATGGAATTCCAGGAATTGTTGATGGAGCAAATATAGGGTTAACAATTGCTGCGATTGGTTTCTTATGGGCGTGTTTTGGTGGTGTTTTCTTAATTAACTATTTTGTTAAAAAGAAAGGATTTAAACCTGATCAATTTGATCCAAAAGATGCTGAATCTCATATGATTGAAGAGAGAGACAGACCTGACGATATTCCACTAAGTGAATCAATTGACAGATTAACAGTACAGTTATTTTTAATAGGAATTGTATATCTAATCACTTGGGGTGTAATATCTGGTCTTAATTTCTTATTAAAAGATTTAGGGTCTATGGGGGCTACTGTTGGTAACTTACTATGGGGATTTCACTTTATATTTGGAGCAGTCATTGCAATTGTGGTAAGGATGATATTTGATAATATGAAGAAGAGAAAGATTATGAATAGAACATATCCAAATAACTTCTTATTACAACGAATAGCTGGAGCTTCATTTGATTATATGATAACAGCAGGAATCACTGCCATATCTATTGCAGTATTAGGAAGGTATTGGATACCAACAATTACTATTACAACTATTGGTATGGTATTTACTATGATTTATGTATATCAGTTAAGTAAAAGAATTTACTCAAATCATGTTATTGAAAGTACAGTTGCACTATATGGTATGTTAACTGGAACAATTTCAACTGGATTAGCGCTATTACGAGAAGTTGACCCTAATTTTAAAACACCAGTTGCTAAGCATCTAGTACTAGGTAGTGGAGTAGGTCTATTATTTGGATTTCCATTATTAGTTCTACTTAGTGTACCAATTGTTGGTTATACCACTGGTAATACTATTTATTATTTATATACTATGATTGGGTTTGTTTTGTATTTTATATTCTTATTATTAACCATGTGGTTTACAAAACGAAAAGAATTAAAAAAAGAAGGAAAACTATAAAGTATAAGCCCCTTTATGGGGCTTTTCTTTTGAAAGAATTTATTTATGAAAGATAGAAAAAATCAATTATTGTATATTGTACTAGCCTTTTTTATCATGGGGATGATAAACATGACTTTTTCTATTTTAGGTATTTTTTGTATGGTTTTTCCTTTTGTTTTATATGCAAAATATAAGGAGAGAATTTGGTGTAAATACATTTGTCCACGAGCTGGTTTTTTCCAAAAGGTTATTGGAAAAATTTCATTAAATATTAAACCACCTAAATTTTTTACAGGAGAAACGATGAAACAAATTACAATAAACTATTTTATTGTTAATATATTATTTATAATTTTTTCAACTGTAATGGTTTATCTTGGAAAATTAGCTCCCATGATTTATCTTAGATTCTTTATAGCATTTAAAATTCCAATTACTATTCCACAACTATTAGTTCTTGATTTACCTGTATTTCTTTATCATTTAGGATTTCGGGTTTATTCTGTAATGTTCACATCAATTGTGATTGGTAGCATTTTAGGGATAATATTTAAACCTAGATTGTGGTGTGGATTTTGCCCAGTAAGATCACTAACAACTAAAAAGAAAAAAGGTAATTCCTCAAATAGATAAATTATTATACCTAGATTTTACGTTAATGAATTGAAAAACATACCTAAAACTAAAACATAAGGGATTCTGCTAATTTCAATATTCACCCATTGGGTTAAAGATAAAAGTGAAATATTTATCCTCACTTTTCTGATATCTTTGATAGTGCTGAAACAACATGCTATATTAGCAACAGTGTGATTTATCAGTTTTTAGATAGATT
>JAUUZE010000039.1 GCA_030590175.1 Clostridia bacterium | reverse complement strand
TTTGAAAGGAATATGAATTTGGCTTACAAGAAAAAAAGAAAAGATAATAAAAAAACATATAAAGAACTTATAGTAATATTATATCCTAATGGAGATTTTGAATTAGATTGGCGTAATACAAAAATTAAGATAGAACAAAATCAAATGCATCTACAAGAAGATACATATAATCTTTCCAAAGTAAATAAACATGAAGCACTTTGGGTGTTAGGCTTTATGGAAAAAACAATGCATATGTCAGAATCACTACGTTTTTTGTATGCAATTTCATCATCCTTTATTAAAAGCTTATCTAAAAACCCTGATATAGAAGTACTAAGAGAACAAGTTTTTATTGATATAGATTTAAAAGAAATAGAACGTCTTATACTAAAGTGTCCTTATCTTAATGGTGTTGAGTATTTAAATATCAAGTGGATGAAAAATGTTTTTGATAAACTACATACTGTATTTGCTAATAAGATAAAACACTTCAAAGGGAGTGTAGATGAATACTTTATAACTTTTAATCCACAATTACATGTTGTAGGACGTGTTTTTTTTCACATGGTAGAAAGTGAAAATATAGATTATCCTTTTACTTTTTTAGCAACCTATTCAACAGATATATCTTCAAATGGACAATCTAAACATTTACCACTAAAAAATGCGTTAATTGAATATGGCGAAAACAGTGAAAAACTATTTAGACTTCTATCTACTGTTATTATAGCTACTAAAAGTAGTGAACTTATAGAAAACCTTGTAGAATCAGGGGAAATCTTTCATAATGTTACTTTTTCAGCAGAGCAAGCATATACATTTTTAAAAGAAGTCCCTATATATGAAGAGTCTGGTATATTATGTCGTATTCCAAATTGGTGGAAGAATAAAGCATCCTCTTCTAAGCTATCTATTCGGGTTGGAAATGACATACCTTCACATCTAGACTTTAATACAATAGTAAATTTTGATATATCACTATCACTAAGTGGTGAAACTATTACAGATGAAGAGCTAAGAAAATTAATTAGTGAAGTTGAAGGGCTTATCTATATAAAAGGTAAGTGGGTTGAAGTAAATCATGAGAAACTAAAAGAGACCCTTAAAGCCTATGAACAAGCACAAATATTATCTAGACAAACAAATATGAACATAATTGAAGCATTAAAATTTAAGATGAGTGCAAAACATATATTGGAGCTACCAGAAGAATATGATGAAATAGAAGTTACAAATGGGGAATGGTTAACATCAATAATGTCTAAATTAACAAACCCTAATTCCATTAGCGATATTTCACCTGGAAATAACTTTAATGGAGTATTACGTAAATATCAAGAAAATGGATTAAATTGGCTTTACTATATGAAAAAGATGGGTCTTGGGGCATGCCTTGCTGATGACATGGGTTTAGGCAAAACAATACAAGTTATAGCTTTATTAAATTATATAAAGTTAAGTAAAAAAGAAAAAGCACTACTTATTATTCCAGCTTCACTAATTGGAAACTGGACAAATGAACTAAAGCGATTTGCACCTTTTATTAAATACTATGTACTTCACCCATCTGAGAATGAAAATATTAATAATGAAGATAAAAAAATAATTAATAACCATGAATTATTTATTACAACATATACAATGGCTACAAAAATTGAATGGTTAAAAGCAATGACATGGGATACATTAATTATTGATGAAGCTCAAGCAATTAAAAATCCACGAACAAAGCAATCTAGATCAATTAAACAAATTGATGCACTTTATAAAATTGCATTAACTGGAACACCAATTGAAAATCGTTTAACTGACTTATGGTCACTTTTTGACTTTTTAAACAAAGGATTACTAGGGACTTCTAGAGAATTTAGTGATTTCACAAAACGATTAAAAGAAAGTAAAGATGGATATGCTAGATTAAAAAACACTGTAAATCCATTTATACTTAGACGATTAAAAACTGATAAAAATGTAATATCTGATTTACCAGAAAAAATTGAAATGAAAACTTATCCAACCCTTAGTAAAAGACAAGCAATTCTTTATAGTGAGCTTGTTAAAAGTATTAAAATTAAACTTGAGATGAAAGAAGAGGGTATAGGACGAAGAGGGTTAGTGCTTGCTTCAATTATGAAATTTAAACAAATCTGTAATCACCCTTCACAATACTTAGGGCAAGAATATTATAGTGAAAAAGAAAGTGGTAAGTTTAAGAGGTTACGAGAAATATGTGAAATAATATACGCAAAACGTGAGAGAGTACTTGTTTTCACACAATTTAAAGAAATGACAGAACCACTAAAATTATTTCTTGATGGAGTCTTTGAACATGAAGGTCTTGTATTACATGGTGGGACAAGGGTTTCAAAAAGAAAAGATATTATTTCAAAATTTCAAGGACATGAGTATGTACCATTTATGGTTATTTCAATAAAAGCTGGGGGAGTAGGATTAAACTTAACAGCTGCCAATCATGTAATACATTTCGATAGATGGTGGAATCCTGCAGTTGAAAATCAAGCAACTGACCGTGCTTTTAGAATAGGACAAAAGAAAAACGTGATAGTACATAAATTTATAACAGAAGGAACCATTGAAGAAAAAATTGATTTAATGATTGAAGATAAAACTAAATTATTAAATGATGTTATCTCTGAGAATAAAGAATCTTGGATATCAGAAATGAATAATGAACAGTTAATGGAATTATTTACTTTGAAGTTATAAAGCTATAGAATATATAATTATTTATGCAACATATAATCAATTAGTATATAGTATAAGAATGTTAGGAAAGTAGGAAAATATTAATGATTATAGAATGGAATGCAAAAGATAATAAAAGCTGCGGATGTAACGATGAAGAACATGATCATCATGAACATGAACATGAACATGAACATGGAGATGATTGTGGCTGTGAAAGTGAATATGATGAAAAAAATATTCTAATAGAGTTTTTATTCCTAGATTTAGATAGTTGTAAACGTTGCATTGAAACAAAAAATATTTTATTTGCAGCAATAGATGATGTAAAAGTACCATTAGAAGCTGCGGGATATACCTTTGATGTTCAAGGATTCAAAATATCTACAGAAGAATTAGCAAGGGAGTTTGAATTTGTTGGTTCTCCAACAATTTTAGTTAACTTTCAAGATATACTAGGAGAAATAACGGAAAATGTATGCCACTCTTGTAGTGATATTTGTGGCAACGAAACCACTTGTAGAACTTATACATACCAAGGTTATTTATATGATGTTCCTCCAAAAGGGATGATTATTGAAGGAATATTAAAAGCTGTGTATAATCCAAAACCAGTTATTGAAAATAAAAACTATAAAATATCTGAAAATATTATGACTTTTATTAAGAATAATAAGTAAAAATTTATTAATTTATCATATATAAAAATGTCCTACTCTCACAATAGCAGAGTAGGACTTCTTAATACCTTAATTATATTAAATGTTTGATTACTTTTTAAAGTTGAAAAACTTTTCAGCTTCACTAACTAATTCAGCCATTAAATCTTTTACTTTCATAATGCCAGTTATTTTAGAAGCATTACTACCTACAAACACTAATCCATTATTAACATCTCCATTTACAGAGGCTACTAAAGCATCAGTAATACAATATGGTGTTGTGGCAGGATTACATCCTCTTAAACAACGATAACAATTTGAAACTTTTTGATTTTCTAGGGTTACTTTTTTGACAAAGTCATTACTAATTGCTCTACCTGGCATGCCAACTGGACTTGAAATAATTTTAATATCTTCTGCAGTTGCATCAATATATACTTGCTTAAAATTATCATGTGCATCACATTCTTCTGTAGCTACAAATCTAGTGGCCATTTGAACTCCATTTGCACCTGCTTTTAGAAAACTGGCTATGTCTTTACCACTAAAGATACCACCGGCTGCAATAATTGGAATTTTTTGTTTATACTTATCTGCAAAGTTTTTAGTAGCTTCAATTACATCTCTTATAATATCTTGTAATTTAGGTAGGGTAATATTACTTAATTGGTCTTTGGAAAATCCTAAATGTCCACCTGCTAAAGGTCCTTCAACAATAATTGCATCAGGTAAATAGTTGAATTTACGATCCCATATTTTTGTAATTAATGCTGCAGCTTTTCCTGAAGAAACTATTGGAGCAATCTTTGTATTACTTCCTTTTACAAAACTTGGAAGTGTAAGTGGTAAACCTGCACCTGCAATAATTAAATCAACTTTTTCTTTAACAGCTGTTATTACCATTTCTTTATAGTTATTAGTAGCAACTAAAAAGTTAACTCCAAGTATTCCATTAGGACTTAATTCCCTTGCTTTTCTTATTTCTTTAATTAATCCTGTGATATTAGCATGATCATTATCTGTTTTAAAATCATTTTCTCTAAAACCAATTTGTGCTCCTGAGATTACACCAATCCCTCCTGCATTAGCTACAGCTGCGGCTAATTTGCTTAATGATACACCAACTCCCATACCACCTTGTATAATAGGGAATCTTACTTTTTTATTACCGATTTGTAATGTTGGTAAGTTCATAAATAAACTCTCCTTATATGTTACAGGGGCAAAATATACAATATATCCCCTGGGAAAAAACTAAGTACACCTTCTAGTAGTTTGTATGAGTATACCATATTCCACATTACTAAAATATGATAATTCATTTACTTATTAAAAGAGATAATAGGAACTTTAAATAAGTTTAAAAATAGTCCATGTATAAGTGCAATTGGTAAATACACTACTAAACTTAATGTGATGGATATTTCGTGTATAAATTTACTATTCTTAACTGGTTTACCTTTTATACGATTTTGTAAAGCACCTAGGGCCATTCCATAAATGTTACCAATCATAATCATTCTAATTGCACCTAAAATACCTAATGCTTTTGTTTGCCCATAGGAGTCAATAACTGATTGCCATAATTTTCTAGGTACTTGTCCTTTATTATTTGCATACTGTTTACCAAATAAAATTGCAACTGATTCTTCTTTGGAAACAGTTTCAGTATTACCTAATAATATAAGGTTAATTTCACTAGCACTAATTCCTTGTGCTAGTGCTACTTTAGTATGTCCTGTGGCACACATTTCACAGCCATTAACTTCAGTTACTGCTAACATAATTCTCTCAATAAATATTGAATCTATTTCTTTTGCTTTTTTGCTTTTTATTAGATATTTACTAGTTCGTATACCTTTTAATACGGTGGTATAACATTCAGATAACGAATAATGCTTTTTATAAAATACTTGTGGCATTGCTACTCCTTAATACATATTGTTTTACTATTTTATATTAATTATATCCGTGAGACAATAGAAGTATGTATGTTATTTTACATGAGTAGTTATGGTTTCGTTTTCTATTACTACATACATTTTGCTTAAAATGTAGTATTATATGCAATGGAATTTAAAATATACTTATGAAAGTTTTTCACCACATATGTATTAATACAGTAAAGATAACGTTATAAGGTGAGCTGCTTTTTATCAGATATGATAAAATTAACAATGAAAGAAGGCACAATGGAAAACGAATTTAGCCAATTAGGTGTAATAGAAGAAATAGTTAAAGCAATCAGCGAAATGGGATTTAATACACCTACAATTGTACAAAGTAGAGTAATACCACACATCTTAGCAAATGAAGATGTAATAGTAATGTCAAAAACAGGAAGCGGAAAGACTGGAGCTTTTGGAATACCAGTATTACAAAATATAGATTGTGAGAAACCAGGACCACAGGCTTTAATATTAACACCAACTCGTGAGTTGGCAGTTCAAGTGGATAGTGATATTAAAAATATGTCAAAATATAAGAAACTTACTACTACAGCAGTTTATGGTCAACATAATATACAAACAGAAATAACTGCCCTAAAAAAAGGAGCAGCTATTGTAACTGGAACACCTGGACGTGTGTTTGATCATATTCAAAGACGAACATTAAACACAAAAAATATTAAATTTCTTATTCTTGATGAAGCAGATAGAATGTTAGATATGGGATTTATTGATCAAGTTTTTAAAATTGTAAAAACAATTCCAAGACAGCGAGTTACTATGATGTTTTCAGCAACCATGCCACGAGAAATTAAAGTACTTAGTAAATCATATATGAAACAACCAGTAGTTATTGAATTAGAATCTGACACAAAAACAGTTGATACAACAGAACAAGAGTATTATAGAGTAGCTGCTAATGAAAAGAGAACACAACTTGATAGATTATTAAAATATGAACAACCAGATGGATGCCTAATTTTTTGTAACACACGATTTGAAGTAGATAAAGTAAAAGCTTATTTAGCAAAAAAGAGATATTTTGTTGGTTCAATTCATGGCGCTAATAGTCAAAGCAGTAGAATAAAAACATTAGATAGAATAAAAAAAGGGGAACTCCAAATAGTAGTGGCAACAGACGTGGCTGCTAGAGGATTGCACATTGAAGATTTAAGTCATGTCATTAATTATGATGTACCAAATGAAAAGGATGCATATGTTCATCGTATAGGACGTACAGGAAGAGCCGGTAAAAGTGGTATAGCTATTACTTTGGTTACTTCAGAAGATATTATGTCTCTATATGAGATTGAAGAACATGTAGGAGCACTAATGCATGAAGGCGAACTACCAACAGATGAACAAGTGAATAAAAGTGTAGAGCAAGCTACAGGGAAATGGGCTAATAAAAAAGCACCAATATATTCTGAACATGTTTCAAAAAGAAGCACAACTGGTAGCCATAAAACTAAACAATATCATACAAAACACACACCAAAAATAAGTCACCAATCTAAGTCTAGTAAAACACACCATACAGAAAAACCTAGAAAAACTACTAATGTAGCAGTTGCTAATAAACAGTACAAACCAAAGGTTAATAAAGAAACCCCCAAAAATGTAGAATATAAGCCACGAGCTAATAAGAATTATAGACCACAAAAAGCTTATCAGTTAAAGAATATACAAAAACCAACTAATGTGAAAAAAACACTATTTAATAAGGTAACTGGTATACTAAAAAAGAAATGAGTATAAAAGTAATTTATGGAAAAGTTAAAAAGTAAAGATACAATTATTATATGTAAAGTGCTATTAGTTGTGGCCATTACTTTTTGGACGTATGTTTTTATTGATTATGCAATAACCATTTTAAAGGGAACATCAATTAATTATTATGTAGCTATAATATTATTTTTTGAATCAATATTACATTTCTTTGTGTATTTAGCAATTGTAAAAAAATATAAAGTTATTTACTTTATTGGTACAATACTTATAGGATTAAATGCTTTTTTATCAATGGGTGGACAAATGGGACTTATTGATATAATTGCGGTGGGCTTAAGTGTGTTGTTGTTATTATTCCTTAGTATTAGTAGTAAAACACTTTTTATAAATACAAAGTAAGAATTAGGGAGAATTTTATGAAAAGTATTAAACCAGAGAGAGGACCATCTGGATTAGGATTTTTAAGTGCAGTTATTGCAATAATTTTTGGGATGATTTATATAATAATTGGCTTTACTTTTCCTTTCTTTGGTATTATATTTATTACTGTTGGAATTGTACAAGCTGTATATTATTTTCATAATTTAAAAGATAAAAATCGTTTTTCCATAGTTGATATTGTGGATTCAAAAGAAGAAGGTGATTCAACTGATAGGTGGATTTCTAATGAAGCTGTAATGGGCGATGACAAACCTTTAAAGAAAACAAAAACACATGACTACTCATATTGTCCATATTGTAAACATAAATTAGATAATGATGATAAATTCTGTCCTAATTGTGGAAAGGAATTAGCTTGATTAAGAAAGTTTTGGTAATATTTCTAATTATTTTATTAATCATTTCAACTAGTAGCTGTCAAAAAGAGACTAGTGAATATAACTTTGAAACAATCAATAATAAGCTTTTTAGTAATTTTGAAACGTTTGCAGGATGTGGGCTATATTTCTATTTACAAGATAATCAACCAAAAGTTGACATGTTGATTTATGGAAGCGGTGTTAGAATAGCCATATCTCAAGTAGTTAATATTAATATTAGTGAGAAAGAAACCATTTTCTTTTCTGGTCAATATTTTTTACCACAATATGACCTACAACTACAATCTAACAAGGATTTAGAAATAATAATTATTGATAATAAAACTATTAAGATAAATGACATAGTATTCACACTTGATAATAATAAAGAATTAATTACTGCAATTCTACAAACAAAATAAACTTACTCATTTATATTGTATATGATATAATTTATATAGAAATATAAAGGAAAAGGACCATGAAGGACAAAAACTTGATACCTCTAGGAGATCGCTTCGTACATAGAAAAGCAAATTTATATCAGTGAGCTTTGTCCGGAGCAAATAATACATATAGTAACTGATGCTTAAAAATTGATATGAGGATATATCAAGGGTTTTTAGGCATTTTAAAAATAAACAATGTAAAATCAATAGCTATGGGCGAATGCAGAGGTCCATAGTTTTTTATTTATTATTAAAGAGAATCAAAGGTAACTCTGTTTCGTCACACAGAAAGGAAGACGAACAAATGAGCCTATTAACATTTACAAACATTCATAAGCAATTCCCAGAAAAGACAGTACTAAATGGTGTTACTTTTTCTGTATCTGAAAAGGAGAGAGTAGCACTTGTTGGAAGTAATGGAACAGGGAAGACCACGCTTTTAAAAATTGCCATGAATCATTTATCAATGGACCAAGGGAGCGTTATTACTGCTAGGGGAAGTAAAATTGGATACATTTCACAGACTATGGAACAATTTGAAAGCGCCAATATGGAAGAGACTGCTCTATCAATTAAACAAATTACAGATTTAGAATTAAAAATGCGTGATGTTGAGGAGCAAATGAAACATGCAAATAAAGAGAAATTAGATGAATTACTAAAAAGATACAGTTATTTAACAAATGCATTTGAAGCTATGAATGGTTATACAAAAGAAGTGGAACTCAAAAAAATACTAAAAGGATTGAACTTAGATGAGCGAACAATTAATGCTCCAGTTTCTTTATTAAGTGGTGGAGAAAAGATGAGAGTGCTACTTGGTAGGATGCTCATTGAACAACCTGATTTACTTATTCTAGATGAGCCTACAAATCACTTAGATATGGTAGCTATTCAATGGCTAGAAGAATATCTTAAAAAATTTAGTGGTGGTATATTATTTGTCTCACATGATAGATATTTTCTAGATAGAACAGCAACTAAAATAGTGGAACTTGAAGGAGGAACTATTACAGAAAGTAAAGGTAGTTTTTCAGAATATATAAAACAAAAAGATATATTAAGAGAATTTCATTCTAGTGAAATAAAGCGATTAAAATGGAAAATTAAGCGAGAACGAGAGGTGGCGCAAACACTATTATCTCATCGTAAAATGAATGCTTATCATGCTAGAGAGAAAGTGATAAATAAGCTTATTAAGAAGCTTGAATTAGAGAGAAGTAAATCAACAACCATGCATTTAAAATTAGATACAGGATTTATGAATAAAACGTCAAAGAAAAACCATATTTCAAAACTTATTGCATGGGGAGAACATTTTAGTAAATCCTTTGATGAAAAAGTTTTATTTACTAATACAAACTTTACTATTAATGGAGGTGATAAAGTAGCTATTATTGGACCAAATGGTAGTGGTAAAACTACATTGTTAAATATTCTCATGGGTAAAGATAGTAATTATGAAGGTACCTGTACTTTGGGAACTTGGGTGAAGTATGGTTATCTTTCACAAGATATCTCTTTTGAAAATGAGCAATTATCAGTTTTTGACTTTATTGTTGAAAAGACGAGATTTGATAAGAAAAAAGCACTTTCACTTTTAGCAGAATATAAGTTTTATGGGGATGATACTAGTAAGAAAATTTCAATATTAAGTGGAGGAGAGAAAATGAGATTAGCTTTAGCTCAAGAATTACTTAAACACCCATATTGCTTAATTTTAGACGAACCTACAAATCATTTAGATATTTATTCAAAAGAAGTTATGGAAAAATTACTAACAGATTATGTGGGGACAGTTATTATGGTTTCCCATGATCGCTATTTTATAAATAAGTGTGCTAATAAAATAATTGAGATTGATGAATTAAAAACTAATATGTATGAGGGGAATTTTGCAGAGTTAGATAGAGTGAAAAACAAAAAAGAAGAACCTGTGATTATTCCTATTAAAAAAGTTAATAAAAAAACAAAAGTAAAGAAAAAAGAAGTAAAAGTAGATTATAAAAAACTTGAAGAAGAAATAACTGATTTAGAAAAACAATTAATTGAAATGGAGAAATTATTCATTAGTGATGTAAAGTATGTTGAATATGAAAAATATGATCAATTAAAAAAACTATTGGACAAAAAATATCTATACTGGGAATCTTTGGATGGGTTAGTTGACAGATAATTTACTGATATATTAATTACTTAAATAAAAATGTCTTATTAATGTATTTGTTGGTGATAAAATTCTTCCACATATTAAGGTGGGAGAGTGTCACAAATTAAAATTTACGAATAAACATTTCTGTATTTTCTTCATTAACGAAATCATCAATTCCATGAATACCAATTTGTTCTAGGATAGATTCCATACATTCATTATTAACAGTAAGTTGTACAAGAGAAGAAAAAGCTGCTTGATCTACTAGCTCTTTTCCTTTCTCTGCAGGAAGTAGTGCCTTTGGTCCACCAACACAACCACCAACGCAACCCATACCTTCTATAAAGTTACCATCAATGGAACCGTTTTGTAATTGTGTTAGTATTTCTTTACACTCTCTAACACCATTTGCTTTTATGGCACGAACTTTATTTTTACGATTAGGATATAGTGCTTCTACAGTGTCATATACAGCGATTGAAACTCCACCAGTTCTAGCATAAAGCCTACCATCTTTTGAAGCATATTCAGAAGATGGAGTTCCCTTTAAAGCATCAAGGTTTATATCACAAGTTGTAAATATGTTTTGTAGTTCTTCAAAGGTAAGTACAAAATCAATTGCATCAGCAATATCACTATCTCTAGCTTCTGCCTTTTTAGCAACACAAGGACCTACAAACACTACCTTATACTCTGGATTTAGTTTCTTTATAATTCGTCCTGCAGCTACCATAGGTGAAATTGAAGGAGAAGTGTCTTTTATAAACTGATTATAAATTTTCTTTAACATACCAATCCACATGGGACAGCAACAAGATGTTATCAAGTAATCATCTTTTGTTTTAACGTGTTTATGAAATTCAACTGCTTCTTTTAAAGTGAGAATATCTGCAAAAAAGGCTACTTCAACCATATCTATAAAACCTAATTTCTTAAAAGCAGTTCGTAAAATTTCTAAAGTTATAGCTTCACCAAATTGACCAGCAATTGCAGGAGCAACAGCTATAATTACTTTTTTATTATTTCGTAGTAATTCTGCCAATGGAAGATATTCGATTTGATCAATAAAGTTTTGTTCAGGACATGCATCAACGCATATTCCACAGTCTGTACAAGACTCTCGGTTTATTTCCATATTATTACCATCGCTATTTTTGATAATGGCATCAAAAGGACAATAAATTTGACAAGTTATTTCACCTTTGTCATCTTTACAGTGAGTAGAACAAGGAAATATCTTTTTAACTATTTGATTATCGCTTTCATAATTTTTAATTGCATATTTAAGATCAGTAATATATTCATCTAGATTATTATATGAAATTGACACACCACATAGTGAAGATACAATAGCTGCTAATTTCTCGTTGCTATAATGAGAATCACTAAAAATATTAGTTACTGTATTTTCAAAAGTACCAGCGTTATATGATGCTAACAAAGTAGAAAACAAATTTTTATATTTATCCATAATATTCCCTCCACGATATAAGTGTAATTGATTATCACTTCATGTACAAATTAATAATCATATGAAGTACAATAAAGATAATAAAGTTAAGGAAGTATAAAAAATGAAAATGGTTATATTAGATGGTTATGCCTTAAACCCAGGAGATTTATCATGGGACAAGCTAAAAGAATTTGGTCAAGTAACAATATTTGAGAGAACAACGCTTGAGCAGGTCATTAGTAGAGTAGGTAATGCAGAAATAATTTTTACTAATAAAACTAAATTGCCAAAGGAGTTACTAGAGAAACTACCAAATGTAAAATATGTAGGTGTATTGGCAACTGGATATGATGTGGTTGATTATGCTTTTGCAAGAGAATTAGGAATTATTGTGACTAATATCCCATCATATAGTACTGATTCAGTGGCACAAATGGTATTTGCTCTATTATTAGAAGCATGTCACCATGTGGGAGAACATAATAAGGTGGTAAAAAAAGGTAAGTGGGAATCATCTAAAGATTTTTCTTTTTGGGACTATCCATTAATTGAATTAGTAGGTAAAACATTTGGAATTATAGGGTATGGTTCAATTGGTCGTACAACTGCTAAAATTGCATTAGCTTTTGGTATGAAGGTAATTACTTATACAAGAAGCAAAGAAAAGATAAATAGTGATGATCATGTAAGATATGTGAGCTTAAATGAATTATATGCACAAAGTGATGTAATTTCACTTCATAGTCCATTAACAGAAATTAGCCGTGAAATGATTAATAGCGAAGCTATTTTAAAAATGAAAGATGGTGTGATTTTAATTAACACAGCCCGTGGGGGAGTTATTAACGATTTAGATGTGGCTAATGCTCTTAAAACTGGTAAAATTGCTTATGCAGGTATGGATGTATTATCTAACGAACCACCTAAAAGTAATAATCCACTAATTCCACTAGAAAATTGTTTTATAACACCTCATATTGCTTGGGCAACTAAAGAAGCTAGAAGTAGATTAATGAATACTTGTTATGAAAATGTGAAAGCTTATATAAATAAGAAACCAATAAATGTGATTAATCAATAAAACTTTTAAATAGAGAATATGTAAAATTAATAAGATTAGGTTTTACATCATGTATAGCCTTTTCTAATGAAATAATATCAGGAACAATAGAAAATACACTATCAATTCCATAATCATATACTTTTTCATAGCCATCACCTAAACTACCTGAAATACATATAACTTTTTTGTTATACTTTTTAGCAATTTTTGCTAGTCCCACTGGAGCTTTTCCATAGATAGTTTGTTCATCAGTTCTACCTTCGCCAGTTATTAGTAAATCACAGTTTTTTATTTTTTCTTCTAGATTACATGCTTTAATTACAATATCAATACCAGGTTGTAATGTTGCATTAAGAAAAGCTACTAAACCAAAACCTAAACCACCTGCAGCACCAGCGCCTTTTATATGTGAGAAATCAAAACCTGTTTCAATAAGAAGAGCATCGGCTAAGTGTCTAAGTCCGTTATCTAAAATAGCAATTTCATCATCGCTAGCACCTTTTTGTTTAGCATATATATATGCTGTACCTTTTGGCCCATAAAGGGGATTAGAAACATCACACGCAACAGTTATTTCGCATTCTCTTATGGCAGGATGGATAGTTGATAAATCAATTGAGTTGATATCTAAAAGGAATTGACCACCTTGTGAAATACGATGTAGATTTTTATCATAGAATATGGCACCTAAGGCCTGAGCCATTCCAACACCACCATCATTAGTAGCACTACCACCTATTCCAATTATTAATTTACGATAACCTTTATTAATGGCATCTAATATTAATTCACCTACACCATA
>JAUUZE010000083.1 GCA_030590175.1 Clostridia bacterium | reverse complement strand
TTGGAATAATATTATTTACCATATTAGTTGGATTTAATTTCTTACTATGGGACAACATGGTAAAAAAAGAAAACCTTCAGCGGTCAGAAGAAATATCCATTGAAAAACAAGATTCTATTGATTCACTTCTTGCAGTTATTAATGATCAAAAAAAAGTAGCAAACGACTTGCGAGAGGTTAGAGATGAGTTACAAGCTGAAGTTAATACATTTGATGAAATAGAAGCAGTGTATCAACTTGAAATTTCAGACTTAACAGATGGCAAACAATCACTTCACTCTGAAATCTATTTTAGAGGTGTAATAATTAAGTTACTAAAAGAAGCAGTTGACAATGACTATTTTACTGCATTTTTATCTGACAATTGGGCAACACATATTAATAACAAAGATTTTTATTCCGCTTATCTATTTCAAAATAGTAAGCTAGTTTTAGGAGCAAGTAATATTGAATCTTTTTCAGACTTTCAAAATCAATATATGAATGTAGAGAATATTGAAGTAATATCAGTAAAAAGAGTGGAAATTGAACAAGGTGATGACCAGCTTATAGATTTATTGCATTTTTCTGTTAATTTACAAATAACTCTTAAAAAAGATAGTGATGGGATTCCCAGAGAAGATGAGTATTTTGTAGAGGGTGAAAACTTCTTTACTTTTACTTTTGACTATGAAGAAAGCAATCTAGAAACATGGATTATCACTTCCATGAAATAAAATAACATTTCATAAATTTGACAATTACTTGTTTAACGAGTATAATTTGCGGGAATTTATGAAGTGGAGCGTGTTTAATGGTAGTACACCATGATAGGAAAGCTAAATATAGAGTTTTAAAACATACAGTAGCAGGGATTTTCTCCCTGTTATTAATAGTACTTGTAACCCTTTATCTATTTGAAACTAATTTAAAAGACGTCACATTAGTGTTTAATGGGCATGTTTATGCTGCTAGAACACTTGAGACTACTATAAGTGGTTTTATTGAAGATAATAATATTCCATTCAATGATGAACATGATTATATAAGTGTAGAGCTTGATAATGAATTACATGAAGATAGTAATGAAATTTCAATTAAGACAGCTATCCCAGTTACAATCATAAGTGATGGTGTGATTAGAGAAGAAATGACTTATTTAGATAATGTTGGGGAATTACTTGATTCACTAAAGATACCTATATATGAAAAAGATAAATTAGTAAATGTTACAATGGAAACAAAATTATCAAATGAACTAATAATTGAGATTATAAGAGTAACAAAAGGAGTTTTCGTACAAACTGTTGTTTTACAAAACTATGTGGATCTTGTACAAAACAATACTATGGCATATAACGAGACTAATATTTTAGTACCAGGTGAATTTGGTGAAAAGAAAAACGTTTATGAAATTACATATGAAGATGGTACAGAAGTATCACGTGAGTTAACCTTAGAAGAAGTAACTAAAGAACCAATTAATCAATTAATAGAATATGGAACAATACCTTTTAAAATTGATCCACTAACAGGTGAAAGTTTTAAATATCTTGTATCTGAAACATTCGTGGCCACAGCATATACTTTAGATCCAGCTGAATGTGGTGGAAAAGTACCAGGTGATCCAGCCTATGGTATTACAGCATCTGGTATGATAGCTGATGTTGGGATTATTGCAGTTGATACAAGTGTTATACCATTTGGAACAAAACTATATATTGAAACACTGACTGGTGATTTTATAAACTATGGATTTGCAGTTGCTGGAGATACAGGTAGTGGAATCAAAGGAAATAGAATAGATTTATTTATGTACGATAAGCAAGATGCTCTTGATTGGGGAATAAGAGAAGTCAAGGTATATTTTATATATGAAGATTAACGAAGACAACATGTTTTATATGATGTCAAAACATCAGATAAAAACCGTACAATCATTAGGGCAGAATTTTTTAAGAGATAAAAATACTGCCTTAAAAATTATAGAGGCTGCTAACCTGACAAAAGATGATTTAGTCATTGAAGTAGGTATGGGTGCTGGTAGCTTATCAAAACTAATAGCTCCTCAGTGCAAACAACTTGTTGGTATTGAGATTGATAAAAAACTTTTACCCTTACTTAATGAAACACTAAGAGATTATACAAATGTTGATATTATTCATGAAGATGTATTAAAACTTGATATTGTTAATGATATTTTAGCAAAATATCCTGAGTTTAGTTCATATAAAGTAATTGCAAACTTACCTTACTATATTACAACAGCAGTTATTATGAAATTTATACAGTGTGATAAACCACCTGATATATCTGTTTTAATGATGCAAAAAGAAGTAGCTGATCGAATCGTTGCAGGTCCTGGAAGTAAAACATATGGTGGATTAAGCGTAATTGTTAATTATTACTGTGATACTAAGAGAGTAATGAATGTTAGCCCACATTGCTTTGTTCCAAAACCTGCTGTAAATAGTACAGTATTACAATTTGTTAAACATGAAAATCAAATAGTCACAGTAACTGATAGACAAGTATTCTTTAAAGTAATTAAATCAGCTTTTGCACAGCGTCGTAAAAAGCTATCTAATTCTGTTGCTAATACATTAGAAATGGGTATATTAAAGAGTGAAATTGAAGTCATACTAAAGGAGATGGGACTTGATGTTGCAATAAGGGGTGAAAAGTTAAGTATTGAACAGTTTGCAACATTGTCAGATGCCATTTATGAGAAATCTATAAATAAAGAAATTTAGTTCTTTTATTTGATTAAATAATACAGTATAATAACTACGATAAAAAAAAGACCATAAGCCGTAAGGCTATACGATATTTAAGGAGGAAGAAATGTTAAGCATTATTGACAAAACCAACATGGAAAAGCTAGAAGCTCTTAATAACAAAAAAGTTATGGCTTATGTTGAAGAGGCAATTACCTTATGTAAACCTGCAAAAGTAACTGTACTTACAGATTCTGATGAGGATATTAAATACATAAGAAATTTAGCAATCAAAAATAGTGAAGAAGCAACCTTGAACACAGAGGGGCACACTATTCACTTTGATGGAATTAATGACCAAGCAAGAGACAAAGCTAACACCAAATATCTTCTATCTAAAGAAGTTGATTGGGGAATGGACATTAACTATGTTATGAAGGATACTGGTTTACCAGAAGTAAGAGGATTCCTTGATGGTAGTATGGTAGGTAAAGAAATGATTATTGCGTTTTTCTGCTTAGGACCAACCAATTCAGATTTTTCTATCAGTGCCTTACAAATTACAGACTCATCTTATGTAGTTCATTCAGAAACTATTTTATATAGATCTGGTTATGAACAGTTTAAAAGATTAAACGGATCAGATGATTTCTTTTTCTTCTTACATTCAGCTGGTGAATTAGCTGAAAATAATACTACTAAAAGTGTTGAAAATAGAAGAATCTATATGGATTTAGATGAAAATAGAGTATATACCGTTAATAATCAGTATGCTGGAAACAGTGTAGGTCTTAAAAAATTAGCATTCAGACTGGCAATTCAAAAAGCACAGAGTGAAGGCTGGTTAGCTGAGCACATGTTCGTAATGGGTGTTCATGGTAAAAATGATAGAATTACTTACTTTGCTGGTGCTTTCCCAAGTGCCTGTGGTAAAACTTCAACAGCTATGATTCCAGGACAGACTATTGTTGGTGATGATATTGCTTATTTGAAAAAAGTTAATGGAGAAATTAAATCTGTTAATGTTGAACAAGGTGTATTTGGAATTATCAGAGATGTTAATGCCAATGATGACCCAGTAATCTACAATGCAATTACCACTCCACGAGAAGTTATTTTCTCAAACATTTTAATAAATGATGGAAAAACATACTGGTTAGGTATGGGTGAAGAAATTCCTTCTACTGGCGTTAACTTTGCAGGAGAATGGACAGAAGCAAGTGGAGAAACATTAGCTCATAAAAATGCTAGATATACTGTTAGAATTTCTGAATTAGAAAATGCCGATGTAATGGCTGATGCTCCAGAGGGAGTAACTATTCAAGGTCTTGTATATGGTGGTAGAGATTCAGATACAACAGTTCCAGTAGTAGAAGCACTTGACTGGGTACATGGTGTTGTAATGGGTTCTACAATTGAATCAGAAACAACTGCTGCTACATTAGGAGCAGAAGGTGTTAGAAAACATAATCCAATGGCAAACTTAGACTTTATATCTGTTCCACTAAGACAGTATATCCAAAGTCATATTGATTTTGATAAAGATTTAAAAGTAAATGCAAAAGTATATAGTACAAACTACTTCCTAAAAAATGATAAAGATCAGTTTAGTAATAGTAAATTAGATAAGAAAATATGGTTACTATGGGCTGAAGGTAGAATCAATGGAGAATATGATGCTTATGAAACACCAGTTGGTTTTATTCCTAAGTATGAAGATTTAAAAGTACTATTCAAAGATAGCTTACAGTTTGATTATCCTGAAGCTGATTATATTGATCAATTCTCAATTAGAATTGACAAGTACATTGAAAAAATGGATAGAATGAATAAAGTTTTTGAAAATGTTGATGTTCCTAAAGAATTTGGAGCTAAGATGTTAGAATTAACTACGAAATTAGCAGATGCTAAAAAAGAGTTTGGCTCAATTGCTACACCTACTTCATTCGCATAAAAACAAATAACGATTATAGGCTCTTAAGGAAACTTAAGAGCTTTTTTTTATGTGAAAGTATTAGTGCCTTTATTGTATTCATAAGCTTTTTTATATATAATAGACATAGGAAAAATAATTGGAGTGATTTGATGAATAAAGTTCGCGTAACAATATTAGGTAAACAATATTTAATAATGGGTACTGAGCCAGATGAGTATATTCAAAAAGTAGGGCTATATGTGGATAAGAAATTAAGACAAGTTGAAGAACTTGGAGACAGTAAATTAAGCACATTAATGGTAGCTGTATTAGGTGCTACTAATATTTCTGATGATTATTTTAAAGAACGAGATAGGGCGACAAATTTAAAAGGAAAAACTCTTGCGCTAGAAAAACAATTACGTGAATTTAATCAAAAGATTAGCAATCTTGAAATTAAAATTGAGAAATTAACAGAAGAAAAATCAAACTTAAAAATGCAATTAGTAAGAAGTGAAACTGAATTGGGACAGGCGAGAAACCCACAACGATAAATAATAACGCCTAAGGCGTTATTTTTTTAGGAGTACATATGGAAAAAGTAACTGTATATATTGAAATCGTTAGAAAAGGAATTAAAATTCCTGAATACTCAAATATATTTGATGCAGGTATGGATGTTAGAGCCGCCAAAGATGTATTGATTTTACCAAAGGAAACAATAATTGTTCCCACTGGTTTTAAAGTTGCTATTCCAAAAGGTTATGAAATACAAGTACGTCCAAGAAGTGGACTTTCATATAATACACCACTTCGCTTATCAAATTCACCAGGAACAATAGATAGTGGCTATCGTGATGAGGTTGGGATAATTTTAACTAACACCTCAGACATAAAAGATCAAGACAACCACTATTCAATAACTACAAAAAAAAATAAAAGTGGAACTTATGAAATTAAAAAAGGTGAAAGAATAGCTCAATTTGTATTAGGAAAAGTTCCACAAATTAAATTTGAGATAGTAGATGATGTGAAAAAAATAGGACAAAACCGTGGTGGTGGATTTGGGTCTACTGGAGTATAATGTTGCGAGAATATATCACAGTAAATGAAGAATCTGTTTGCGAAATTATTATTAAAAAATCTAGGTTTATTGCGACAATAAAAAAAGTTAAAACAGTTTCACAAGCAACAGATGAAATTAAGAATATTAGAGAAACGTACAAAGATGCAAATCATAATACTTATGCCTATGTTGTCAATGATGGTAGTGTTTATCAAAAATATAGTGATGATGGTGAACCTAAAGGAACAGCAGGTCTACCAATATTAGCTGTTTTAACACATCACAAACTTGAAAATGTTCTTGTTGTGGTTACAAGATATTTTGGTGGGACGAAGCTTGGTGTAGGTGGATTAACAAGAGCTTATTCAAAAGCTACTACTAATGTTTTAGAAAAAGTGACAGTTGTTAAAATAAGCAGATGTGTAAAAGTAGCTTTATCATGTAGTTATCAGTTAGTTGGTAAAATACAAAATAGTTTACGAGTAAATAATATTATTATTAATAATTCACAATTTTTAGAAAACGTTACTTTTTTCATAACAGTTAAAGCAGACAAAGTAAATAAGATAGAAAAAGAGTTAATTGATTTGACAAGTAATCATTGTGAATTTAAAATAATTGAAGAAGTATACGTAGAAATGGAGTGATAACTATGTCCGGTCATTCAAAATGGGCAAATATAAAACACAAAAAAGAGCGTAGTGATGCTAAGCGAGGAAAAATCTTTACTAAGATAGGTAGAGAAATTGTTGTTGCAGTTAAACAAGGTGGCCCAGACCCTTTGAACAATTCAAAATTGAGAGATGTTATTGCCAAAGCTAAAGCAAATAATATGCCAAATGATAATATTAAGCGAAGTATTACAAAAGCATCTGGTGCTGGAAACCAAGATGATTATGAAGAATTTATATATGAAGGATATGGTCCTGGTGGAGTTGCATGTATTGTAGAAATAATGACTGATAATAGAAATAGAACAGCTGCAGATATTCGTCATGCTTTTGATAAATTTGGAGGCAATCTGGGAACAACAGGTTGTGTAGCATTTATGTTTGATCGTCTTGGAGTACTATTAATTGAAAAAAACAATAGTATTGATGAAGATACATTGTTAATGGAATCTCTAGAGGCTGGTGCTCTAGATATAGTTGTAGAAGAAGAAATTTATGATATCACTACAGAAGTAACCGACTTTTCATCTGTAAGGGAAGCTTTGGAAAAAGCAAATTATGAATTTGTTGAAGCTTCAATATTAAGGATTCCACAGAATACTATTAAATTATCAGAAAAACATAAAGGATCCATGGAAAAATTAATTGATTTATTAGAAGATTCAGATGACGTACAAAACGTTTATCATAATTGGGAGAAATAAATGAACACTAAAATTACTGTAAGATATGCTGAAACTGATCAAATGGGAATTGCACATCATTCAAATTATGCCGTTTGGTTTGAAGCTGCAAGAACTGAATTTATTAAAGATTTAGGAATCTCATATTCAGATTGTGAAAAGAGGGGATTAATGTTACCCCTTATATCACTAGAATGCCAATATAAAAAACCTGCGCTATATGATGAAGTGCTAGTAATATCTTCTAAATTTGATAAATTAACACCCGTTCGTATGATTATTAAATATGAAGTTAGAAAAGAAGGGGAAGAAGAGATTATTGCAACAGGTAAAACGGGCCATGTGTGGACTGATTTATCACTACGACCAATTAATCTAAAAAAGAAAGATCCTCACGTATTTGAGATTTTACAAAATGGAATAGCCTAAAGAGGTTGTTCCCTTTTTTTGTATATCATAGCCATGGCAATGGCAACAATCATCCAGTAAAAAACAATCATTCCAGGGACTTCAAAGATGTTTTCAAAGAAACAATGAATAGAAACACCAAATAGCCCTGAAAATATTCCCAAAAGAATATTATATTCTTTTGTATCTTTTGCTAATTTAGTGTGTTTAAAAATACTACTAAGTGTAACAGTAATTAAAGTGAAAAAAGATAAAAATCCTAAAATACCTGATTCAACAGCAACTTTTAAAAAGTAGTTGTCCATATAAAAAGCTTCTGGAAAGTAATAAGGATAGTGCATGGCAACAGCTCCACCAAAGTGACCTAAGCCAACACCTAATAACCAGTTTTCTTGAAAAATCACAAATCCATCAATCCATCTCATGGCACGTCCACCAGTTAAACTGGAAAATAAATATTCAGGTGAAATCATATATAAAACTCTAGATGAAATTGCTGGAACAAATAAGATGACAATTATTCCTAAAGCTGCAATTGGCAATATAAATCGTTTATCTTTTATGATTACAAAAACTAAAATTGCTAAAGCAAAACCAATCCATGCACCTCTTGATAATGTAAATACTAAACATGCAACCATAATCAAAAAACTTAAAGCATAAAAAATCTTGTTATTAATTTTTTCTTCATAAAAGAATAGGCCAAGAGAAATCATTGAAGCTAGTGTCATAATAGTTCCTAATACATTAGGACTTTGCACCACAGAAAAAGCTCTTGTTCTAACTCCTTGTTCAGCTGAATCTACCCATCCAGCTGGCATTTCTACACCAGTGACATATTGATAAATACCAAATAGGGCAATTAGTAACGTGGCACTAATAACAAAGGGTAGTACCTTCTTTGCGCCTTTATCATCTTTAATCAATGAGAATACCAAAAAGAACCATAATAAGTTTGTAGTGACAGCTCTAAAGCCTTCTAAACCTACTTCAAGGTAAGTAGTGTTAGCTAGAAGTATAAATAAGTTAACTACTATAAAAAGAAGCATTGGTATATCAAT
>JAUUZE010000037.1 GCA_030590175.1 Clostridia bacterium | reverse complement strand
CATCTGTGGTAATCTCATCAGCGTAATCACTTACTAACTCAATAATCACCTTGTTAATTTCTTTTTCCCTACCACTGACACCAAATGTCTGCGTTAATTTTTTTATCATTTTCATTTTCTTCTCCTTATTTATACGTCTCATTAAAAGCTTGTTTAAAATCATCAATTATGGTATTAACATCTTCTAATCCTACCGAAATTCTGATACTTCCTTGTTTGATATCTGAATTTCTCCCATTTCCAATTCCTTCCCAAAACCCTGGAGTATTTGTCAAAGTTTCAAATCCTCCCCAACTTGGTCCCCTTTCAGGATATTCTAGTTGGTTATAAAACTCTTTAGCTTTTTTTATACCCCCTGAAGGGATAAAACAGAAAAGCCCTGGGTATCCTTTAAAAATTTGTTCTGCATAATCATGCTGTGGATGGCTTTCTAAAGCTGGGTAATTCACTTCATCAACGTGTGGGTGATTAGAAAGATAGTTTGCTAGAACAAATCCATTTTCCATGTGTTTTTCCATTCTAATATGTAGCGTTCTCAAACTTCGTAAAATCAACCATGCCTGATGAGGGTCTATGCATGCTCCTAGCATTGAGCGTTCATTATGTTTAATTGATTCAATGGTTTTCACATCAGAAATCAACACACCACCAATAATATCACTATGTCCACCAATATATTTACTACATGAGTGAATCACTATATCTGCTCCTAATTCTAATGGATTACAAAATATTGGAGTAGCATAAGTATTATCTACAATTACCTTTGCTCCACGTTTTTTAGCTTCAATACAAATTTTTTCAATATGGGGAATAGTAAAAACATTTGATACACATGTTTCAAGATAAATTATATCTGTGTTATCTTGTAATACACTTTCAAATTCCTCATAATTGCTTCCATTGAAAAAAGATGATTCCACACCAAATTTTTCATTTAAGTATTTGCTAATATAAATTTCAGTAGATAAGTACACATCTTTAACATATACAATATGTGATTGGCTTTTTACATAATGCATAATTGCAGAAGTTATCGCTGCCATTCCAGAAGAAAATAATAATGCATCATCACCTTTTTCCATTTTAGCTATTTTCTTTTCTGGCACTTCAATTGTAGGATTAGATATTCGCGTATATCGATAACCATATTCACCATTTTTACGTGAAAATAGTGATGTTTGATAAATAGGAACAGAAAGGGATCCTAAATGTTTTTCCGGTTCGTCTAAGTAGTGCATTTCAATGTCTTCAATGCCTTCATATTTCTTTTTCATAATGTCTCCGTAATATAAATTATTTTATCAATATTTGTATAACTAGTATAATATAATGTAAAATCGCTGTTGCTTTTTGGTACTGAACCTCTCATATCATCTGTATAATAATGTTCCATGAATCCAGGTCCTATTGTTAACCCATCATTACCAACAAATGCATCCACATAGTCATTTCCCACAATTAAGCTATTTCCTGGCTTACCTTTTGCAATAAAATTATCACTTTTTACAACACAATTACCAGTAAGGCAAAACTCAAGTTTAATAGGAACATTATCACAACCAGTTGTTTTTACATCAAGTTTAACTCCATTATCTAATAAGGTAATGTCTACTGTATAATCTAAATCAAGATGGTTGGTAGTATCTCTTTTACTATGATCCATTTTTTCAAATTCACTAGTTGGTGGTTTTTCATTAAAAGGTAACAAGTATCTACCATGTGCATTGAATGTCATTTGATATCCTGTAGTTGTTTTAGTGATTTCTTTTGGCTTAAATTGAGCCACAGCAAAAAATGAAGAACATATCCTTACATAACATCTCATATGATTATTTGTAACAAACAAAAAATTACTAGAATTCCCTAATATGGTTATTCCTATATTTTTTCTCCTAGCCCTAACTATATTAGATGGTTCATAAAAATTTTCATATGTATCTGGTAGTGGTATTAAATCTATTTCAAAAGTTTTTAATTCTTCATGAAGCATATAAAGCCATAACGCATTGGGAATTCCTTGTCCATTTCGAAGCGAACTATCAAAGATTAAATGGGCAAACTGTGCATATTGTCCATTATTATATAAATATGCCATTTTTAAATATATATGATAATAGGTGGTAGGGTAAAAAGCTTTTCCAGGCATCCCCTCTCCTTTATCTACCCTAACAGAATTTTGTGTGAAAACAGATCCGTTTGGGTCTAAGTAATGAAACATCAAATCCATGTTTTTCATTACTGAATCATATAAGTTAGGTAAATTAAGCTGCTCAGCTAAAATCATTACTGCATTGTCACTAACTGCATTATAAATACCAGGTGATCGCTCTGTCCACTCGCCATTTTCATCAATATCAAGACCTTCTTGTAAATATTTTAAAGCCATATCACATAAATATTCTTGTTTCGTAACATCATACGCCATAGCTAGACCAGCGGCTTCTACCCATCTGTGATTAGGGGTATGAAAACCACCTTCACACAAGCCTTTAGCTGCTGATTCTATAATATTATAAATATAATCTTTTAATTGTAATTCGCCCTTACTCGTAGCCCACTTTTCAAATATTTTATAGGTACGGTAGGTATTATGCATTATAAATCCAGTATCTGGTGCTGAATAAAAATTTGATATTAAATGGTCAAAAGTACCATCTTCTCTTTGTAATTTCTTCATGGTTTCACATAATCGTTTCATCACATCTAATACTTGTTCGTTTTTATAATAACAACTATCTTCATTAAAATAGGCAGGTGCCAAAGTTAATAATGAACCAAGTTGTGCTCCTGGGTGAGCCATCCCATCTGCCTTGTTAATTACTAAATCATCTGTATTTATAGTTGCAAGAATCCTTGATGTGTTAGTTTCACAGGTTCTTACTATTTCTTCATAATGTCTTTTCATTTTGTTAGCTCCCCACTCCAAGCTCGCCATTTATGATCTATTTCTTTAAAAGTCTCCATGAGAAAATCTCGTGAAGTATATCTTGGTGCACTATAAATTTCTTTTTCATTATAGTATACTCTGCACCCATTTATCATCCCATATTTTATTTTTTCTCCATCAACAACATATGCAAAATCAGCATCGGTTGTAATAGCACCATAATTAATTTTTCCACTTTCCCAGTCATATGCTGGAGCCCTATCTTCTTCATATGTAATTAGTGCATGTTGTAAATCAAACTTCTGTGTAATTACAATTTTTTCTTTCCCGTTATATATAAGAGATATTGCGTCATTATTTCCAATGATTTTTTCAATTGATAATTTACCATAGCATTTATTAGCTTGTTCGTTTCGTTTCTTAATGGTTAACATAGTTACAAAAAATTGTCTATCACCTTTTTTAAATTGTTTTGATACCACTTGAGATAACATAGTAGCCTCTCCGTGATTTCTTCTAATATTCTCTGAAGTTGTTGATTGACTATTTGTAATAAATTCTACTAATAGTGAATAGTCTTGTTTATTGGTATATGGATCCTTATCGGCTGTACTACGATTAATAGTATCAACAAATCCCTCATAAACTCCATTATCAATTTTATTAGCTTTTTGCACATGAATATTATTTACAATAGTTAATTCTTTACTTTCTTTGTTATCTACCCAGTCAACAATTATAAAGACTTCTTCATTTTTTAAATATGTTATAGCTCTATCCCAAACTAAATTATATGGTCTATAGAAGTTTCTTGTTCGTAGATAATCCACATCTTTAAAACTTTCAAAATGGAGTTTTTCTGTATCAACATGTTTATAATACCCTTCGTCATGAAGCTTTTCATATGAGCTTTTTTCACTGCCCATAACACCATCTCTAAAAGATAGCTTATTATGATATAAATCTGCTCTATATTTTCCATTGGGTAAACGATCGCGATACCCTCCATCATGCAAAAGGATATTTCCATCTTTTACTAAAGTTATAATTGAATTTTCATCTCCATGTCCATGATGCATTTTCTCAGCTTTTACTGGAATGGATGTTCTAAGATAATTCCTTGGTATATATCCATAATATCCTTCATCTCGATAATTATATAACATGTATGTACTGTTATTTCTAAATGCAATTTTTTTACCAACTAATTCATCTAACACTTCTTCAGAACCAAAATTTAATGGTTCAGGAACAACTGAATCATCTGACCATTTATAAGCATACGCAATGTAATTACCAATACCAGTTGATATTACTTGATTATGTTTTTTTATACCAAAATTAAAAATTAATTGTGCAGCTTGCTTCATTTTGCCACACTTATACTTAGTAGCACCCATTTCTAAACATGCATGCCATATTTGCCAATCCGAGTGAAACCATGCATCTCCAAACCCAGGTATTCGTCCATCTGGACATATATAATGTGTTATATAGTCAAAGTAATACTTCGTTTGTGGTTTTGCATAATACTCATCTTCAATACCTCTATGTTTAGCATACTTAATACAGGCAAAGAGCCAAAGAGGAATATAATGAGATGCATCTTCAATAGACCACCTACCCATGCTTTCTTCTGCTAAATAATCAGCTAATTTTAACCAATCCTTTGTATCTTCACAAAGACCTACCACTTCATACCCTTGTGCCAACGCACTAGCTCGCAACATGGATCTATTATGAGCCCCCCATTCAGGACAGTGAGTTAGAGGAATAATTGATCTAATAATTGTTTCTTTTATTATTTTATGGTCTTCTTTTGAAAGCACTCCAGCATCCATGATATCAGTATAGCCATTCATGTACGCATGAAGTTGGAACAATGGCTCCATTAGTGGTACACCACGTTTATATTCTAAACGTTTTTTTCTTACTTCCTCTGGGAATATGCTACATAGTTCCATTGGCTGTAATAAATATTTTCTAATAGCTTTCGCAATTTCTTTGTCACCTGTTAATCTATATTCAATAGACTCAATATGAATTTGACTTGAAATATTACCAGGTGAAATATACCCAAACATATAATTTACATCAAAATTATCTTGCCATTTTTTAATACCCTCATCATAGTTTTCACGGCCTATACTAATTGCTTCTTTAATGTAGCTAAGATAGTCACTTTTTCTCAAAATCGTGTCCTCCTGAATTTGCTTTTAATCGACTGAATAACCAGTCGTTCTTGTTCCCAGTTTGTTTCTCTTTTTGATTTGGAATATATATATATTAACAATGCAACCAATAAAACAAATGTTAATAAAAACATTAATCTAAATTGGCTAAATTGGATAATATCCACATTGTTATTAATAATTAAATTTCTAATTAAATTTCCAATTGTAGGTCCAAGTAAAATTGTTAACCCTATAACACTGGTAAAAAAGCCATCATAAATGCTTCTACCTTCTGCAGGTATAACAGAATATTTAGTATTAAAAACTCCTAGCATCCATGCTGGTCCCATAAATGAAGCATTTAAGTGTAGTAATATCATACCAAAATAAGCAGTCTCTTTTGTTAACAAAAAGTAAAGTAAGGCATGTATTGCGTAAAATGTCATACCAATATTACGTGTTAAAGTTGGTCCATACTTATCTAAGAACTTACCCCACATAGGATAATAAAGCATTTGTAAAAGTGCATTCATTGTAGTTAAAGCAGTAAGAAAAACATAAGGTAGTCCTAAATATTTAATTTGGTATATTGAAGCAAATGACATTGATATAAACCATGCAAAATAAAAGAATACAAATACTCCCATCATTTTCATAAATGCTTTATTTCTAATAGGTATTAACACCATGTCTTTTAATTTTATTTTGTCTTTTCCAAGTGGTTTGTAAACAGGTTCATTTATTTTTGCATAATTATGGGTTTCTAGCCACATAACAAACCAGGCAATGGTATATAGAATAGTAAATGTTAAATATTTATCACTTGATATGTCAACAAATGTTCCTGCAACAACAGGTACAATAGCAGTAACTATAAGTGCAAATATTTGTTTTACACCCATATATCTACCACGGATTTTTTTATCTACTACGTCAATAAATAAATTATTAATTGTTAATCCTAAAAAAGCATTTAAACTAAATCCAAAAAGCACCAAAATAATCATAAGGTATGGCGCAATACTAAGGGGTACTATTTTTGGTATCCATACCACTGAAGCTATAAAAGTTTTTGCTAAAATGTTCATGATTACAATAAATTTTCGACGGCTTTTAAGTCGTTCAATAATCATCCCTGCAAAAATAACAATTATACCTGCAATACTCCCAATCATTGGTAAGTAGCCCATAATAGCATCAGGTGCATTCATTTCAATAAAAAGTCCTGTTAAAAAGACACCACCCGTTAGTGTGCCAAAAATTGAACCTAGAACAGTCGTTTTTATAAACAAGTCTCTATCTTTTTTTCCTGGATACGTTAATAATTGAGTATCATTACGATATATTAACATTATTGTAATTTTTTTGAAAAATCTTTGTAGTTTTTTCATAATAGTAGTAGCAGGTTACTTGTTTTTTAAGTATACATCAATTGCTTTTGCTGCTTTTTTTCCAGCTCCCATAGCTAATATTACTGTTGCAGCCCCTGTTACAATATCTCCCCCGGCGTAAACGCCGTCAATGCTAGTTTGCATTGTATCGTCATCAACGATGATTCCTCCCCATGAATGGGTTTTTAATGCCGATGTTGTATTTTTTATCAGTGGATTAGGTGTTTGGCCAATTGCTATAATAACCGTATTAACATCAATAATATGTTCACTATTATTAATTTTTATAGGTCTAGCTCTTCCACTGTCATCTTTTTCTCCAAGTTTCATTTTAATACATTCAATCGCTTTTACATTTCCGTCTTCATCACCTATGATTTTAGTTGGATTTGTCAATAGAGTAAAGATAATTCCTTCTTCTTTTGCATGATGTATTTCTTCTTCTCTAGCTGGTAATTCATCTTCGCTTCTTCTATAAATAATATATACATTTTTAGCTCCAAGACGCTTTGCTGATCTAGCAGCATCCATAGCTACATTGCCACCACCAACTACTGCAACATTCTTCCCAATTCTAACAGGTGTATCATATTCAGGAAATTTATAAGCTTTCATTAAATTAATTCTAGTTAGAAATTCATTGGAAGAATACACTCCATTATAGTTTTCACCAGGTATATTCATAAACCGTGGCAACCCTGCACCTGTTCCAATAAAAACAGCTCCAAAGTCAACTAGTAGTTCTTCTATATCTAAAATTCGTCCAATAACCATATTAGGTTTAATAGTTATTCCTAATTTAGTCAATGTAGCAATTTCTTTTTTTACTAATTCTTTAGGTAATCTAAATTCAGGAATTCCATATACTAGTACTCCTCCAGCTTCATGGAAAGCTTCAAATATAGTTACTTCATAGCCAAGAAGAGCTAAGTCACCTGCACAAGTTAATCCTGCAGGTCCTCCACCAACAACAGCTACTTTCATCTTATTTTTAGTAATGTTTTTTTTCTTTGTAATTGTCTTTTCCAACATAGTGTCTGCTACATACCGCTCTAATCTCCCAATCGCCACAGGTTCGTGTTTTATTCCTCTTACACACAGTAACTCACATTGGCTTTCTTGAGGACACACTCTACCACAGATGGCTGGTAGCGAATTAGTTGATGTTATAATTTCATAAGCTTTTGGTATATTATTACCCACTAATGCTTTAATGAATCCAGGAATATCTACATTTACAGGACACCCTTTAACACATGGCATATGTTTACAATCTAAACATCTCATAGCTTCCTCTATAGCTAACTCATGAGTATATCCTAAAGCAACTTCATTAAAGTTTTTATTTCGCTTAATTGGGTCTTGCTCAGGCATCTTATATTTAGTTGGACTCATATTAGGCATGATGTTGCTCCATTTTACATTTGTGTTCTTCTTCTTTATGATACATTTTTTGTCTCATCATAGCTTCATCAAAATCTACTAGATGCCCATCAAAATCAGGACCATCAACACAAGCAAATTTAGTTTTACCATCAACAGTGACTCTACATCCACCACACATACCAGTACCATCAACCATAATTGGATTCATGCTAATTATAGTTTTAATTCCATATTCTTTTGTTAGTTTAGACACAAATTTCATCATAATAAGTGGACCTATGGCAATAACTAAATCATAAGTTTTATGTTGTAATTGGCTTTTTAAAACATCAGTTACAAAACCTTTAGTTCCATTGGATCCATCATCTGTTGTAATAAATAAATTATTTGATATGGCACGTAATTCATCTTCTAAAAGAATCAAATCGCTATTTCTAAAACCAGTAATAACATCTACATTAGCGCCTAAGTCATGTAAGTGTTTTGCTTGGGGATACGCAATAGCTGTTCCTAATCCTCCCCCAATAACACAAGCATTCTTATAACCTTCTAAATGACTAGCTTTTCCAAGTGGACCAACAAAATCAAGTATCATATCACCGCTTTTTAGTTTCCCTAGTTTAATAGTGGTTTGTCCCACTTCTTGAAAGATAATAGTGATTAGTCCCTTCGTTCTGTCATACCCTGCTATTGTTAATGGAATTCTCTCTCCATGTTCATCAATTCGCAACATAATAAACTGTCCTGGCATAGCTTTTTTAGCAATTAAAGGAGCAGCAACTTTCATCATTTTTACATTATTATTTAAATCTCTTTTATATACTATTTCGTACATTCGTCACCTTGTCTAGTTATTATTTCATTTCCCTGTTTTGTAATTGCAATAGTATGTTCAAACTGAGCAGATAAACTACCATCTTTAGTTTTAGCCGTCCACCCATCATCGGCCAACTTGCTTAAATAATGACCTTCATTAATCATTGGTTCAATGGTAAATACCATTCCTTCTTTAATACGTTGTCCTCGTCCTGCTTTACCAACATGGGGCACAATTAATCCATCATGAATAACCCTAGAAATTCCATGTCCTGTATATTCTCTTACCACAGAAAAACCTTTGGATTCAGCATGCTTTTGTATAATAGCTCCAATGTCACCTATTCTATTTCCAACTTTAGCTTGTGAAATGCCTAAACAAAGACATTCTTTAGTTGTATCCATTAAAAGTTTAGTTTTAGGTGCCAAATTACCAATGCCATAGCACCAAGCTGAATCTGCTAACCATCCATTTAGGTTGACAACAAAATCTACCTTGAGCAAATCTCCATTTTTCACAACATAATCACTTGGAAAGGCATGGCATATTTCATCATTAACTGATGTACAGGTAGCATAAGGATAACCCATATAACCTTTTTGTTCAGGTGTAGAATGGTTAGCTATCATAATTTTTTCAACAAATTGGTTAATGGCATTCGTGGTGATACCAGGTTTAATATAGTCACGAAGTGAGTGATGACAAAGAGATACGATTTTCCCTGCATCTTTCATTTTTTCGATTTGATTTTTTGTTAAGATATTGGGCATTTTTATACCTAACTTCCTTAGTATAGGTTGCATTGTACCACTTAATAAATCGACTGTCTACGATTTAGAAGTAATTATAAATTCTTTTTAGAAGATAGCCCAAGAACTGAAAATAAGGTAGTGGGATCATTCCTAAAAATAGATCCATTTCCTTCATAAAACCCATGTTGTTCGATCATATGAATATTTAAATCTGACCAATAAACAATATCATTACTAGCTAAATTTCTTACTTGCGTATTTCGTTTAATTTCTTTTACGTTATCAGCAAAAGGGCATGGTATAAACCCTCGATGATCGTCAACTAAAACTTCATACTTTCCTTGTACAATTACAGGTACATCAGGTGTTTTAATTCCCATTTTAGTCATTTCTTTCATCTTGCTAGCAATTTGTTTATGAGTAACTCCCAATTTAGCTACAAGTTGTTCATCACTTTTTATAATATCTATTAAATTTCGCTGATCATCACCTAAAAACCCATGTGCAGTATAAGCACCTGGTGCCATGTTGTTTTGTATCTGTTGTAATGCTGGACTTTGTCTCATATTCCCCTCCTAAAATTTATCATAGAAAATTTTATCTTCTCTAAAAGACACTCCTGTTAACACTTTAATACAAGCATTAATCATTCCAGGGCTACCACACAAATATGCATGCATTTCGGAACCATCTTTGATATGTTGTAACATTACATTTGTAACCAATCCCACATCACCTTTCCAATCATCTTCTGGTAGCGGCCCTGATAAGGCAGGAATGTAATGAAACTTTGGATAGTCTTTTTCTAATTGTGTAAAGTAATCAATATAGTATAAATCTTTTTTTGTTACTGCTCCAAAGAAAAAGTACATTTCCTTATCTAATCCCTTTTCAACAATATCCATAATAATAGACTTAATAGGTGCTAATCCTGAACCTCCTGCCATAAAAATATAACTTTCACTATCATCTCTTCTATAGAAATCTCCTTGTGGTCCTGTTAATATAACTTGGTCTCCAACATTTAAGTAATCGTGCATATACGTGGTACAAATACCACCTTGTACTCGCCTAACAATAAGTTCAATATGATTTTTATCTGACGGGGACGAAGAAATGGAATAAGCCCTTATCGCCTTTTCCTTTATTTTTCCATATGGCTTTGTTTCAATTTGCATATATTGACCAGCTTTAAAATCAATGGTTGTTGGCTCATCTAATCTAAATGAAAATTCTTTAATATCATGAGTCATATCATTAATTTTCATAACTGTTGCTTTATATTGTTTAATAGAAAAATATTCTTCTGGTATTAAAATTGAAATGTCTCTTTTAATTTTCACCTGACAGGATAACCTAACACCATCTAACTTTTCTTGTTCTGTTAAAAAAGGTTCTTCTGTAGGTAATAGTGGACCAGCACCATCTACTACTTTTACTTTACATAATCCACATGTTGCTTTTCCTCCGCAAGCAGAAGGAATATAAATTTTTTGTTCTGCTAGAGATGATAATAAGTTTTGACCACCTTGTATTACAAATGTTTTGTCTCCATTATTAATTGAAATATTACACTGTCCATAGTTATTAAGGAATTTATCAGCAAGAACAATTAATATTGCTAATAAGGTAGCAATACCACTTATGCTAACGATTGTTATGAGTATTTCCATAAATCATTCCTTTACTGAATAATAAAGATTCCTGAAAAGCCAATAAAGGCTAAGGCCATTAATCCTGTTATAATAAAAGTTAATCCAGGTCCCTCTAAACCTTTTGGTATCTTATTTTTCCCAATTTTTTCTTTTATAGCTGCTAATGTAGCTATGGCTAACCACCAGCCAAGACCACTTCCTAATCCAAATAAAAGTGTTTGCCAGAAATTATAATTTCTAATGACCATAAATAAACTGATTCCTAAAATAGCACAGTTCACAGTAATCAATGGTAGAAAAATCCCCAATTTAATATGTAAATCTGGTAAATATCGATCCATTACTAATTCTATAATTTGAACACTTGCTGCAATAACTATTATAAAAATAACATATCTAAGATATTCAAGATTTAGTGGTAGTATAACAAATTTATAAATAACATAATTTATAATGGTAGTAACTACCATAACCATAGTAACTGACTTACCTAAGCCTGAAGCTGTTTTAAATTCATTTGATACAGAAATAAAAGAGCACATACCTAAGAAATTAGATAACACCATATTACTAGTTATAATTGATGCAAAAAATATTATAAATGGATTAATAGCTGGAGCGCTCATTTTATATCACCTCTACTTTCTAACTTTTTGTTTATTCAATCGCCTGTTCATTATAGCTGAACTTATCCAGATGAATATGGCAATCATAAAGAATCCACTTGGTGGCATCACCATAATTGTCCATGGAGTAAATTTTATAAATGGCAATGCTATTCCAAAAATCGTACCAAATCCTAATATCTCTCTTACTAAAGCTATTCCTAATAAAATAACTGTATATCCCACACCTGCAAATAAGCCATCAAAGAAAGATATAACTGGTGGATTCTTCTGGGCAAATGCTTCTGCTCTACCCATAATAATACAGTTTGTAATTATTAAACCAATATATGGACCAAGAGCCTTGGAGATTTCAGGTAAATTAGCTTTTAAGAAAATATCTACAATAATTACATATGAAGCTATAATCAGTGTTTGTACTATCATTCTGATACGTTTAGGAATATAGCTTCGTAAAAGAGAAATTGTAAATGATGAAAGTGCTGTAACAAACATTAATCCAATACCCATTACAAGTGAGTTAATAGCTAAATTAGTTACAGCTAAAGCAGAACATATTCCTAAAATTTGTCTTATTACAGGATTCTCTTTCCATAAATTTCTAGTTAAAACTGTTTTTACATCACTAATCATTGGACACCTCCTACCCTAGAGACTTTTGAACTAATTGTTTCATTAATCATTTTAATTACAGCATTGGAGGTTGATGTAGCACCTGTGATAGCATCAATACCCTCACCATACTCAATTGGAAAGTTTGAAATTAATAAATTTGTAAATTGATTTTTATACCATTGCTCTTCGATTCGTCCACCAAGACCAGGTGTTTCATTTTGATAAGTAAAATCAATTCCCAACATGGTAGTTAAATCACCACTTATACCTATATATCCTGTTATAGTCCCCCAAAGGCCTGCTCCTTCAAAATATATGGCATATTTTTCAATCACTGTTCCATATTCTAATTGATAATAAATAAAATCACTATTATTACCTCTTACAATATTTTCAGATAATTTAATAATTTCATCTGTAGTAAACTTAATATTCATGGCAGTAAGTATGGCAACTTTTTCTAATAATGCTTCATTGTTTTCTATTTTATCTTTAGATAAGGCATTAGTAGTTGCCAAAATAGCACTAAAAACAAAGGCAATTAAAAACATAAATATTATGGTATAAATATATCCTTTTTTCATGCTGTCACCTGCTTGTTTTTTTTCTTACTTTTTCTCTCTTTGATTGTTCTCTCAATTAAAGGTACAAACATATTTCCAATTAAAATAGCAAACATCATGCCTTCTGCAAATAATCCAAAAATACGTATCAAGGCAGTAATTAACCCAATCAATGTACCATAGATTATTCGCGAAGTATCATCCTTTGGGGCAGAAATAGGGTCAGTAACCATAAAGACTATCCCAAACATTAACCCACCTGACAGAAGTGAAAATATTGGATTGGCTGCTGTTACATTACTAAAATATAGTATGGTATTTAAAATTGTAAAACTTAGTAGTGTTGATACCATTAATTTCCATGAAGCTGTTTTTGTAACAACTAAATAAATGGCACTTAGAAATATTAATAATGCAAATGTTTCACCAAGTGACCCTGCAACTCTACCAAATAGCAAGTCCATAGTCCCTATAATCTCCCCCGTCTTATTAAATGTAATAAGTGGTGTTACAGAAGTAATAGCATCAACAGATGGTAAGTACTTAATAAATCCACCTGGAAAACTAGTAAAAGGTTTAACCCAGTCTATTGTCATAAATGATGGAAAAGAAATATAGATAAAGCAACGACCCACTAAAGCTGGATTAAATATATTTTTACCAAAACCGCCAAACACACCTTTACCAAATAATATTCCAAAAACAATTCCAACACCTGCAACCCAGAACGGTGTGGCAGGTGGTAGTGTTAAAGTAAAAAGCATACAACTAACTAGTACTGCTTCTGATACTTTAGCCTTTTCTTTTTGAATACTTCTCATTATTATGTATTCTGTAAGAACCCCACAAATAAGAACTACTGCTAATAAAGCAATAATTCTAAGTCCAAATGCATATATGGCAAACAACAAAACCGGAAGCAAGCTATATAACACTTTACGCATCATCTTTTGTTTCATAAAATATTTTTTTAATTCCAAAATAATATCCCCCACAATAAGGATTAATATATTTATTATACAATGTTTTTGTTTTTAAAAAAAGAATAAAAAAAAGAACACAAAATGTGTTCCTTTACTGGTGAGCCATGAAGGGATCGAACCTTCGACACCATGATTAAAAGTCATGTGCTCTACCAACTGAGCTAATGGCCCCTGTTTTCACAGCGATACTAATCTTAATATATATATACCTATCTGTCAATCATAAATTTTTATGTTTTTTTATTATTCTGAGTCACAAATGATAATGTCCTAACGTACCACATTTGATTATGTCCCAAAAAGATTTAATTAAAT
>JAUUZE010000030.1 GCA_030590175.1 Clostridia bacterium | reverse complement strand
TATGCATCCCTAAAATAATTAAATTCACAAAAGAAGTCAATAGTTTATGTCTCAATATGTACGTATGACTGTCTGAATATATTAAAATATAGTTATAATACTGTTCTGATTTTATTAATATATGTTCCACCAATTCGAATGAACTTGTGAAAAACCTCCAAGAATATCTCTCTATTATATAAGTCAATCCTTGTGATATAATCTATATTAACCAACATACATCTATGGCATTGAATAAAACCAATCCCTAAATGACTTTTAAATTCAGAAAGAGAAACATTAGATATTTCATATTTTTCTGATTTTGATTGTATAAGTAATTTTCTATTGCAGATTTCCACCAAAATAATAGCTTTTTTATTTAGATAAATAGTCTCTAAATTTTTATGTAATTTTATAAATTGTCCATAGGTACTTTCTAGTAATATTTTTACATCTTTTACGCTAAGTGGATAAATAAAATGATTACAACACAACTTGTTATTCAAAGTACTACAAGCTATATCTATACTACCCCCAATAAAAACAATTGGAATATCATCCTTTACTTCCATTTTTATTCTTTTAGATATCTTTCTTATTTCCTCAATCTTCTTCCCAAACACTTCGCAAATAATCATGTTAGCTCTATCTAGAAAACCTTCAATTTGTTTTTGTTTTCTGAATATTACATTAATTGAACCTTCAATCTGTTTAAATAGAGTTTTACTTGAATTAAAAGAGCTAACTTTTTCTCCATAATAATAAATATTTATATAATCACCTCTCTTAATGAGCAGTTATATTTTAAATAAATATAATGTTCTTATATATATAAGAGGGATGAAACTGTGATAAGTTTCAAAAAGTTTCTAATTGTTTTAAAAAGTTTCAAATTTTTAGATTTAAAATACATATTTTTTATTCATGGTAGGTTACCGCTTTTTCTTGTTGTGTAATTAATCATAATTCATGTATATGTATAAAATTATTAAATTCTAAATATTATTCTTTTGCTGCATTCATAAATGCAATAATATTTTCATCACTAGTTTTAATTGGCAAATCACAACCAGAACTCATAATAAAGTTCTTATGAGCTTTCATTTCTTCTTTTAAGTTTAATGTAGCTTTTGTAACTTGCTCGCTATCCATATCTAAAAATACAGCTACTGGATCTAAGTTTCCTATTAGGTAAACATCATCAGGTATTTTCTTAATAGCTTCTTTAAAATTAACTTGCCAGTCTAGGCTTAATGCAACTGCACCTGAAGTTCCCATTTTTTCAATTAAATGTGTTGTATCACCACAAATATGTAAAATTAGTGGTTTGTTATTAATATTATTTAGTATTTTTTTAAATGGTGCTAATGAAAACTCTTCATACTGAGTAGGTGATATCATCATAGCAGTAGGTTCTAATACACTTATAACATCAGCGCCTGCTTCAAATAATTCTTTAATATAGTCTGTTATTACTTTTACAGTAAAGTCTAAACAAGCATGAACTATACTTGGATCTAATATAGTGTTCATTGTTAACTCACTTACACCTAGAAGCTCCCCTGCAAGTGTAAATGGGCCTATTACATGAGCACCTTTTATAATAGATAAGTTATCATTCATTTTCTTCATAACATCAATGAAAACTTTCATTCTTTTGGCTGTACCTTTATAATCATTTTTTAATTTTTCTAAATCATCTAAATTTTTAACTGAGTGTTCAATAACAGATGGATTTTCATTATCTTCATATTTTATTTTCAATCCTAGCGCTTCTGCTTCTACTGTTAAATCCATAAATGCAAACATGCCATCTGGTTTAAATGTATCAACCATCTTATTAATTGTTTCAAATTGAATATCAGCATTAAGTAAATGCTCTTTTAGATTTGAATCGCTAAAATGTATTCCATTAACACCCATTAAAGGTATTGCTGTGTTATCTGCTACTTGAAAAGTTTTCATATTATAATTACTCCTTCATCCATTCCTATGAGCATAAGCCCATAACATTTATTATTATATAAATATTTTGTTATATTTATAAATATTTTGTTCTATCTATAAGTAATAAACTCCCCACCCCATTCTTTTATATATTGATGTTCTTCCATAATTTCCTCTTTTATATTCCATGGTAGAATAAAAATATAATCAGGTTTATCTTTCTTTATAACATCAATTGAATATATAGGGATATTAGTACCTGGCATCAATAGATTTTGTTTATTGCTATTTTTATCAACTGTGTACTCAATATCACTTTTAGAGAAATTAAGATAATTTAAAAGAATAGTTCCTTTTGCAGGCGCTCCGTAACATACTACTTTCTTTCCTACAGTTTTTTTATCTTTAATATATTTTTTTATGTTATCTCGCGTTTGCTCTGCATAAGAATTTAAATTACTAAAAACTTTAAAATGATCAAGCCCAAAATTTATTTCTTTTTTTACTAATCTGCTCACATTATCAGTGATTTTATAATGTTTATTGTGATTTTTTTTAATGTATAATCTTAATGACCCACCTTGACTTTGTATTTCTTCTACGTCAAATACAATCAAACCATGGCTCTCTATAATACTTTTGGCAGTAATAAATGACAAATATGTAAAATGTTCATGATAAAACAATTCAAAATATTTATTCTTAATTAATTGATACAAGTGTTGAAATTCTATTGTAGCTATACCTTCTTCGTTTAGTGAGTATTCAATTGCAGCAACAAAATCATGAATATCTGGAACATGAGTTAAAACATTATTTGCAATCAACAAATCTGCTTTATGAATTCTTTTTGAAAAATCATAAGTAAAGAATTCAATCTCTGTGTTAATTCCATTTTTTATTGCGCTATCAGCAGTGCTTTTTGTTGGTTCAATTCCAAGTAAATTATGGTAACCCTTTTCCTTAAATATTGATAACAAATATCCATCATTACTTGCGACTTCAATAATTGAAGCTTCTTTATCTAATTGTAATTTATTGGTGATTTTTTCAAAATATGTTTTACCATTATCAATTATTGTTTTTGAATATGAGCTAAAGTATTTATAATTATCATTAAATATTATTTTATGATTAATATATTCTTTTACTTGTACTAAATAACAATCTTCACAAAACATAATTTCTAAATCATATTTTTTAACATTTTCAGATTTAATAAAATCATTCGCTAATGGCATTTTACCAAAGTTAATTACGCTTTTTAATCGTTTACTTTTACAGTTTTTACATTCACTCATTTACTTTTCCTTTTTCTGATTCTCGATATAAAAGCAAATGACGAATAAATCCACACAAGAATAAAAAACAAATAATCAAATATGTTAACTGTTGTCTTCATTTCGTTTAAGATATTTTCTTTATCAAGAGTAATATGGTATTTCTTATTACTATGTCTATTAAGTTTATGGTAAATACTTCCCCTGTAATATGTTTTGACCCACTTTTTTTTGCTTAGATAGTTTTTATTAATATAATTTGATAAATAATAATATTGAATAGCATAAATAGTTCTCATTCCACTTTCTAGTGATATGTTGTCATTAAAGATATATTGACAAGAATTAATATTTGATAGCATTACTTTATAATCTTTTACCATTTTAGCATGCAAAATATAGTCACCAATTGGATGATATTGATGATTAAAACCACCTGAACTCATAAATGAATCTCTTTTATACACAACACCAGATGGTCCTATCATTGGATAGAATAGAATAAAATCTCTCATTTTAAGTTTTATAAGGATTTTATCAATATTTTTTATTTTACTAACAAAGCTCAAAATGGAAAAATAACCTTTTGCTTTTACGCGATGATTATTATAAATCAAATCTTTTCTAGGAGCTATAACATCAACATCTTTGTTTTTTTTAATAACTTTCTCTATTTTTTCTAAAAAATCATCATATAGCAAATCATCTGTATGAAACATTATTACATATTCAGCCTTTGATAATTCAATGCATCTATTAAAATTTGCTAGTGGTCCTATATTTTCTTGATTTTTATAATATACAATTTTTTCGTTGTTAAATTCATTTATTAAAATTTCTGTTTCATTATCTCTAGTTGGATCATTATCAGCTATTACTATATTAAAATCTGTGAAATTTTTCTGGTTTAGGCAACTTAATATAGCATCTTTAAGAAGATTAGCTCGCTTATATGTAGGTATGGTTATTGAAATTAGTGGAATTATATCTTCATTCCCACTAATATGCTTTGAAGCAACATGCTTATATTGTAAAAAGTTGTTTTGATCTTTAAAATAGTCACATTTTTTAAATTCACTATATTCAAGCATTGTTGTCTCCAATACTTATTAAATTGTTCTTTTTACTTTCTTCAATTGTATTTTTTAATGTATATGCTTTTTTATTTATTAAATTAGCAATATCAATAACATCTTTTTTTCCATCACTATGGCCCCATATATTTAGTACTTCAAAGGCTTTTTCTTTATTAGCAAGTTTCCCAGCTGTTTTAGGATAAAGACCTAATTTATCTAATTTTGGCTCACACATAGTATGCTTTGGATTAATCACATCATTTATTTCAATGTTTTTAATTGCCTCAATTACAATTTTAGATACTTCACTAATTTTTTCTACATCAACAAATTCTATGTTATCTAGTGATGTATGATATTCATCATAATTTCCAGGTCCTGAACGCATAATACAACCAATTGGCAAATCAATACCATGACAATTAAAATGTCTCTCATCACATCCAATTGGAGAATAAGGATATATATTTTCATTATTCTCTATTTTCATAATATTAGTAATTGCTTTATTAGAAAGAGAATCTATTCTTTTAGATTGTTTATATTTAATTTCACTTTGATCACCTGTAAAACATATTACATATCCACCAATAACATTCTTCTTTAATGAATCAATATTATTATATATATATGAAATAGTACCAATTGTTTCTGGTGTTAATAAAATTCGATAGCTATATCGTAAGTCATCATTATGTTTTAATAAATACTCATACACAAGGAGTAATGATAATGGTCCACTTAATTGATCATTAGCCATGGAAGGATGGCCAACATATGAATGAAGTAAAATTTCTTTCTCACTTTGTCCTTTAATGTATCCCTCTGCCAATGTTAAACTGCCTTCTTTATGGGTTGAATCAATTAATACATAATATTGATCTTCTTTTAACTCAATATATTTATTATATTCAATACAAAATCCCCATTTTTTTTCATAATATGATGTTACAAATGGTATTGCATTTGGTTGTTCTTTGATTGTGTAAAGATGTTTTTTAAGTTGAGTTAAATCCATGTATCCTTCAAAATTTGTTGAGTAACCCATTAAGTGAAGATTGTTATCTTTAAAGTCAATAATGGTTTTGTTATTTGAATCTTTAATATATGCTTTTGTAACATTCCATTCTAAAGGAATCTGCCAGTCATAGCATTGCATTTTTGATTTATATTCAATAATAGATAGAGGAACATATTTTTTCATTACAGCAAAAGACTCTCTCAAGCCATCACCTGTAATGCTTCTATTAATAGGAAATAATTCTTTTAATATTTTTAAAACGTCCATATTCACCATAAAATCCCATGTTATATATTAAAAATATTATAATATAATTGATAAAACTTATAAAGCCCAAATGCTCAAATCAATTAATAAAAGTTCCTCTAATTTTCCTATGTCATTATAGAAATACTGTTCTAAATAATCGTATGTTTCTTTTTTTATTGGTAATTTAACTTTTTTCTCATTTAATTTGTTTCTTATTTTTTTCGTAATAAAACTATCTTTTAACACTTTTCTAGCAATAGCTTTGATAATATTTTCTATTCCTATTAAAAAGCTTAATAGTTTATTTTCATAAATGCCACCTTTATTGTATACAGAACCACTATCAAATATAAAATCTTCATCTACATTTAAAAAATGTAAAATTTCTTTTAAAATCATTTGTGGGTTTTTTATAAAATTCTCAAATAAAACTATTTTAATTTGTTCTCTACCAAAAATATTAAAGTAATGTTTTACTGACTCATAATATAAACTATTTTTTTTATAGTACCATATATATTCATAATTAATTCGATCTTTCTCCTTTAAAAGAGCATTATGGAAATCCTCTTTTTCTCTACCTTCTCTATATAGGTGCATATATGCTGAATGTGCTCTGTTAATTGGATTCATAAGCATAATTATTATTTTGCTATTCTCATTAAACCTTTTTATATCGCTAGCAACATCATAGTAATATAAATAATCAGCGGAAGCTTCACCAATAACACTTTCAATAGTTGCTAGTGAAAACAATTGTAAATATTCATTTATATCTTTAATAACTTTTGTGTCAACGTGTTTTACATCTTCAGGACCCATATGAGGATACTCATGATAAATTGAAGAAAAGTATTTTGGTTCCTTACAGTTTTTTTTACTTAAACCCTTATTAATTTTACTAATTTTATGTTTATCAGGAAAATAAATGTCTGGATGTTGACTTAAATATTTATATAGTGAAGTAGTTCCACTCTTCCCTGCTCCAACAATAAATAGATTAGGTTTACTCATCATTTATCCATTCTAGGTTTTCATTTATAGCCTTACTTCTAATTAGATCTTCAAGACTTTTTAACCTAATATAGTCATCTTTATTAAAATTTCTATTTCTTATTTTCTCTTCACTAGATTTTTCTACAAATTCTTTTACTGTATCAGCAATTGTATATTGTGGTAAATATTTTTTAGCTAAACTTTTATAAAGTGAAAAGTCTACTAAGTATGAACGATTATCACCAATAGCTTCTCTATTAATTGATATATCAATGTCACTAAATTCTTTACCAACTTCATTTGCTAAATTAGCAATGGAATAATTCATATCATTACTACCAACATTAATAATTTTAAAATCACTTAAATTACTTTTTGCTGCCCAAACAAATGCACTTACCATATCATTAACATTAATAATTGGTCTGTTTGGTTTTCCATTACTTAGCACATTAATTTTTTTATATTTTATTGCATTATATATAAAATCATTTACTACAAGGTCAAGTCGCAATCTATCAGAATATCCACATGCAGTTGCAAATCGTAAACAAATAGCATTAAAGTTAGAATCTGCTTTTTTTTCTAATTCAATTTCAAAATTCCTTTTAGACTTAGCATATTCAGTTAATGGATTACAATTGCTTTTTTCAGTTACTGTTTTCCCGTTAGAATCTCCATATACACTACAACTAGAAGCAAATATAAATTTACTTATATTATATTGTTTAGCATGTTCTGCTAATTTCACATTAGAATCATAATTAATTTCGTTTGTTGCTTTTTTAAATTTTTCACCAATTGGATCATTAGAAACTGCTGCAAGGGAAATAATACAATCAATATTTTCTAATATTTCATATGGAAATTTTCTAATATCACCAAAGATTTGAACAAACTTATTACATTTTTTTTGAGTTTTACTAAATATTTTTTCCCTATAATATCCATTATCAAATCCAATTATTTTACTAACAAAATCTTCTTTACAAAGTTTATTTACTAGAACTTCACCAACATATCCTAAATTGCCTGTTACTAGTATATTCATTATCACCACTTTTTCCAGAAGGCTTTACCACTTTGATATAAATTATTTAATTCTATTGCATCAGCTTCATTGTCCATACACATCCAATTACCTAAATGCTTATATGAAGCTATTTGATTATTTGTAGCAAGTGTTTTTAAAATATCTCTTTCAAAGTCACATTGCTCATCAGTAGTAAGGTAGTTTAGTAGCTTTTTATCAAACACCATAAACCCACCATTAATTAATCTGTCCATGGAAGTGCTTTTTTCATTAAATGACTGCACTAAACCATTTTTTTCAGTTATTTCGCCAAATCTACTTGGAGGATTAACAGAGGATATTGTAACAATTTTATTCATTTTTTTATGATAGTTGATTAATTCATTAATATTAATATCACTTAAGCCATCTGAATAGGTCAATAAGTTTATATCATCATCAAGGTATTTCTCAATCTGTTTAATTCTACTTCCCTTTAATGAGTTAGTACCTGTATCAACTAATGTGACTTTCCAATTTTGTTCAGAAAAATTATGGTGAAACTTTAACTCATTTTTACTGTAATCAATAGTGCAGTCACTGTTAAGCAATTTATAATTTGCAAAATAGTTTCTTATAACATCCCCTTTATATCCAAGACAAATAATAAATTCATTTATACCAAAGTGAGCATAATATTTCATAATATGCCAAATGATTGGTTGTGACCCAATTTGTATCATGGGTTTTGGGACATCGACTGTTCTTCTACTAAGTCGTTGTCCCATACCACCTGCTAAAATAACAAGTTTCATCTTTTCTCCTATTTTGCGTTGACGAAATAATCAACATCATTTTTAATTAGCTCTAAAGAGTTTCTCCAAAATGTTTTATCAGAAGAATCAATTCCAACACTAGCTAAAACACCTCTTACATCATTTTTCCCTGTTTCAACCAATAACTTATCATATTTGGGAATAAATGAATCGCCTTCTATTAAATATTGTGCATATAATCCTTTAGCAAATAATAAACCAAATGCATATGGGAAATTATAGAAGTTAGTACCAGCACTATAATAATGAGGTTTACATGCCCACATATACGGATGAAGAACTTCGCTATCTAATCCATCACCATATGTAGCAAGTTGTGCTTCTATCATAAGTTCTTTAAGTTTTTCAACTGGAACTGAAGATGTTTTTCTTAATTCAAATAATTTTGTTTCAAATTCATAACGACTTAATATATCGACAATTACCTGAGTTGCTTCCACTAAATTATGTTCAATAATTGCGAATTTTTCTTCTTCGCTAGCTTCTGCTAATGCAGCATTAACTACATAGCTTTCACAAAAGATTGAAGCTGTTTCAGCCATTGGCATGGAATAATGTGAATTTAAATAAGTAACATCCTTTAAACATTCACCATGGTATCCATGGCCAAGCTCATGCGCTAAAGTAGTAACATCAGAAAAACTACCAGAAAAATTAGCTAGTATTCTACTTTCTTTAATACCATGAATAGAAGCACAAAAAGCTCCTCCTACTTTTCCATCTCTCATTTTGGCATCAATCCAATTATTATCAAATGCATTTTTAGAATAAGCTCCTAATTTTGAAGAAAACTTAGAAAAATTTTCATTTATTAATTGACTTGCCTCATCAAATGTATATGTTTTATGTGTTTCACCCATTGGTGCAAATAAATCATAAAAAGGCAAACCACCTTTATGGCCTAATAGAGATGCTTTTTTACGAAGATAGCGTCTAAAATGTGGTAAATATTCTCTCATAGCACCAATCATTGCATCTAAAGTTTTCTCATCCATTCTAGAATCTATTAAAGTCATTTCAAGAGGTGTATTATATCCTCGTAATTTTGAAGTATAAATTACTTCTCCTTTTATGGCATTTAAACTAGCAGCTGATGATTTCTCAATTTTATGATAAGTTGCCAATTCAGCTTCAAATGCTTTTTTACGTACTTCTTGTGAAGCATCATAAGCTAAATTTCTAAGAGCTGGTAATGGTAAATCTTTGTCATCAACTTTTGTTGATAAAGTGGATACCATCATATCTTGTAATTTAGACCATGCGCCTGATCCAGTATTTCGAAGGTTAGCTATAATTTCTTCAATTTTTTCATCTAACATATATTTAGCATTCTTTTTTGCTTCACTAATAATAAAAGAATGGTCATTAATATATTCATCAGTTGTTGTTACATTAATATCTTTTATCCACTTAGAAAATTTTACTTCCAAAACGGATATTATTGGAAAATACTTCTCTAATTTCTCTATTAATTCTAACGCTTCTTGATTACCAGTATTAACTGAAAAACTTAATCGTCCATATGCAAATATAGTTATAAAATCATCACTTAATTGATTAGATTTTTCCAGGTAATATTTTATTTTTTCAGTTGAGTTATCTGTGTTTTTAAAGTTTTCATCACACCAAGTTATTAACTTAGTAAATTCACTACCAATCGCTTCTACATCAGTTAAAAGCTTATCGCTTTTAAAACTTTTATAAAGATTATCAAGGTTCCAATACATTTCCATAATATTCCTCCAATACTTTTTTCGATATTTTAACAAAGTCAACTAATCGGTTAAATTCCCCTTGTACTGTGTGTACATCTTTTAAGCATATATCATAAGGACAGTTATATTCTCTATATGCAATATCTGCATCTCTTAGTATATTTTCTATCCTTTCTTCATTAAAGTCAAGGCAGACTGTTGTAGCAGGGTCAGGTCTCCATGAGGCTATATAGTCATTTGATAATTGTTTTGCACATTTTTCCACATCTGAATAAGGACTAATTGCAATTCGTCTTACATTTTTCAATTGTTTTATCATATCAATTTTTTCAGTTAAGTCCTCACAACATCCATATGAAACATAACCGAATTTTTCCATTATGGGTACTTGAAAGTTAAACATGAACTCTTCATGCATAGCAGGAGAAATCTGTGCAAATTCTTGTGCAGCTGTAAATCCCCATAGTTGATCTCTTGTTACAGGTTCACTATTAGCTTTTGGCCATTTCAAATCATCTACATAACACATAGATTGATTAATATGACTTCCCAAAGTCAAATGATCAGCTTTCTCAGCTTGTTCTTGAGCATGAATTATACCATCTCTCATAAAACCTAATAATTCTTTTAACCCTTGTGGATCATCATACATATCCCACATAATTTGCTCTAGCCCTCTAATATATCCTAGCCTTGTGGAAATATCTGCTTCAAAACCCCACCACAAAGGAGTTCTATCCACATTTATATCTATACTATAACTCATAGCTTCTTGTAAGATTGAAAATTGTTCACTGGTTTTTTTTTCATCTATTTCATGTTTTGGTTTTTTTAAAATGGATAAATCGCTTAAATCTTCTACAATTATATCGTATTTTTTAGCACCCTTTTCAAAACCACTATCATGACCTGTGTATTCAACACCCCAAGCACCAATGCCTGGTAAAATTTTTGGAGCAATTAAATTAATCCAAGGTTCTATAATAAAGTCATCATCAATAATATCTTGTGCTATCATTTTACGTAGAAAAAATTCATGTCCTCGCAAAAATTCATCTTCACAACGTAATTGCTTTTGAACTGTTTCTCTAGACCAATGACCATCTCTAATGTAAATTGGTGGTCGACCACCTTTTAGCGAGTTATGTGTTGACCAAAGCTTTCTTCGAACATCCATTTTTCCATGGCTGGCTATTGATGCCACACGTTTAGCTAAATCAGTCATTATTACTTTGTCATTCTGTGAAATCATTGCGCTCTCCCACTTTTTTGTCTAATTACTTCAAATATTCCTAACTTAGTAAAACCACCGATTGTTAATTGCACCTTATCATTATCCATAACTGCTTTGAAATTTTTCATACAAGCCTTTTGTATTGACTTATTTTCAGATTTAATAAAATCAATAATAATAATCCCACCAATATTTCTAAGTCTTATTTGTCTAGCACTTTCAATAGCTGCTTCAATATTAGTTTGTAAAAATGTATCATATGCTTCTTGTGTATTAGTATTTTTTCCTGAATTAACATCAATAACAGTCATAGCCTCTGTATAACTAATTAGTAAATATCCTCCCGATTTTAACCATATCTTCTTAAATGATATGGTATTAAGTTGAGGGGTAATATTGTAATAGTCAAATAAATTATATTCTTTTGTATATAGTTTTATATTTTCCTTATCTTTTATTATTTTGTAATAATGATTATATAAGTCAATATCGTCAGTAATTAGCGTATCTAATCCAAGATCTAAATATTTTTTTAACATTTTCATTAAATAATTGTCTGCTTGATACAAAGTATATCCTGTACTCACATTATGAAACTGATCTATAATATGATCAAATTGATTAAAGAGTTGCAAAATATCATTTTTAATATCTTCTTTTGAAGCATGTAAAGCATTTGTCCTTATTACTATAAAATATTCATCCCTAGTATATTCATCTGCTAATTGCTTAAGTTCATTCCTTATGTCAACATCAGTAATTTTACTAGATACACCACATGGCCCTTTTCCTTTACCCACCACAGCATATTGGCCTGCTAAATATATGATATCAGATAAAGTTGCCCCTTTTTCGTCAACTCTTTCCTTTTTTATCTGCACAATCAGTTCATCACCAATACGATATTTTTTTTCTTTCACAGGTAAATAACCTGTTTTTTCATCTCCAATGTTAACAAAAACAGCATTAAGCGACGGTGCTAGCGATTGAATCTTTCCTTTAATAATTGTATCTACAGAAAAACTTTTTTCACGATTTGTGAAATATTCTGTAATCAATTTGTTATTTTCGATTACCATTTCTTGTTTGTTCTTCATGGTAACATAGCAGATTTTACTCATGATTACTCTCCTAAAACTGTTTTATCAAGTGGTGTTACTAATTTATCATCTCTATTTGTGAAAAGTGCAATTCGCTTAATTGAAATTTCCTTGACTGTTTCATCAATATACTGCGATATAGCTTGTAAAAATATACGTGGATGTAAATTCCCAAAGCTTCCAGCTTGGCAAGTAAGTGTCATAACATTTTCATTGGCAACTAATTGTCTTATCATAGGTTTAATATCAATAATCTTTGTTTTCTTTTTCCTAGTTTTTTCAATTTCAATCACTGTTAATTCATGGACTTGTTCTATAATTTGTTGACAAGTAAGTGTACTTTCTACAGTTATTTCGTATATAGCTTCAGTAATATCACTCATTATATTTTTTTTATTAAATAAGCGCCCTCCATCAATTACATTAAATCCAGGTGGTATTTCAATTTGTAATAATTTAATTACTTCTTTCACATCATAATCTTCATCAAAATATAAATCAGCATATTCTGTAAGTGATGTAACTCCCACTGGTAATGGCAATCCAAATATTAAATGCATTTGAGGATTAAAACCCATTGAGTAATGACATTTTAAGCCTGTTCGTCTAAGTGCTCTTATGAAAACTCTCATGGTTTCAAGATGAGACACAAATTTAACTTGTTCTTCTTTTTGGTATTTAATTCTTATTATGTTCAAGACAAATCCCCTCTTGATATTTCTGTATACCACAATATGTGCAAGCTTCCATGCAATTTTCTGTAGTTTCACCTTTATATGATTTATATTTTTCTTTTAGTAAATGTTTTTTGTTTACACCAATGTCAATAAAATCCCATGGTAGTATTTCATCATCTTCTCGCTTTCGCAAATTATAGAAATCCCAATCTATTCCACATGTTTCAAATGCTTTTATCCATTTATCATAATTAAAAAATTGACCCCAGCTATCAAACTTACATCCATTTTTATATGCTTCATATATAACTTGACTTAACTTTCTATCACCTCTGGCAATAACTCCTTCTATTGAAGATAAGTTAGGGTCATGCCAATTATATTTTACTTTTCTAGAGCGACCTATAATATTATTAAGATATGTAAACTTTTCTTTCATTAGTTCAATATTATCTTGTGGTTCCCATTGAAATGGTGTAAAAGCCTTTGGAACAAAAAAGGCAGTACTAACTGTTAATGTTAATCCTTTTTTACTTTGATAAGCACTTTCTTTATAAATTCTTAGTATTTCAAAAACCACATCAGCAATTCCTTTAACGTCTTCCATGGTTTCTGTTGGAAGTCCTAACATAAAATATAGTTTAATTCTGGTCCAGCCATTTTTAACTGCCAATTCGCTTGATGTAAAAATATCATTTTCTGTAATATTCTTATTAATCACATCACGTAATCGTTGTGTTCCTGCTTCAGGTGCAAATGTTAATCCTGATTTTCTTACAGCATTTGCTTTTTCAAGCAAATCAATAGTAAAATTATCAATTCTTAGTGAAGGTAAACTTAAATTTATTTGTTGGCCAGCTGTTAATTCAAGTAAACCATTAGTTAGTTCTTCAAATTGCGAATAATCACTAGTACTTAAAGAAGATAAAGATAATTCTTCATACCCTGAAGAATCTAATAAAGCCTTGCTTTGCTTAATAAGGGTTTTTGGTGTTTTTTCTCTAACTGGACGATATATATATCCTGCCTGACAGAAACGACAACCCCTACTACAGCCTCTAAAGAGTTCTACCATAACACGATCATGAACAATGTCCATATATGGAACAATAAATTTATCAGGGTAAATTACCTGATCAAAGTTTTTAATAATTCGTTTTGAGATAGTGTCAGATACTCCCTTATTAATAGTTCCATCCTCATTATATGTAATGTTATAAAGTGAAGGAACATAAACACCAACTAGCTTTGATAATGAAAGTAATGTCTTCTTTCTTGAATCTCTATTTTCTTTAGCTAATATTATTACATCCATTACTTCATTTATGACCTCTTCACCTTCACCAATCATAAAAAAGTCAATAAAATCAGCCATTGGTTCAGGATTCATAGCACATGGTCCACCTGCACAAATTAAAGGATCTGTTTCTAAACGATCGCTAGAAAAAATTGGAATTTCTGATAAATCTAACATATTTAGTATGTTAGTAAAACTCATTTCATATTGTAATGTAAATCCTACAACATCAAATTCTTTAACTGATTTATTAGTTTCAAGTGAAGTTAATAAGAATTTATGCTCACGCATTTTTTCTTCTAAATCTACCCAAGGAGCAAATACTCTTTCACAAACTGTATCATCACGAAGATTAAGTATATGGTATAAAATCTTCATACCTAAATGAGACATACCTATTTCATAAACATCTGGAAAGCAAAAAGCAAAACTAGCCTTTACATCGTCATGATTCTTAATAATTGAATTGAGTTCTCCCCCTGTATATCTAACGGGTTTTTCTACATCCCTTAAGAGTTGATCATATGTTATCATGTATGTCCTTTCAGCACTGTTGTATTGTACTGATATATTAACATTTGCATATAAAATACGCAATTAAATTTATCTTAATAAAAAATCCACTTTGCTTTAAAAATCTTAATCATCTTCTTTTCTAATTTGTTTAATTTGACTATTTATTTCGTCCATATTTCTTTCTTTTCTATGTTTATCAAATAATTTATATTGCTTTTTCGCCCTTTCTTTAGCTAACTTGCTTGTAATACTACCTGCATTTTTTAATATTTCCCTATCATTGAACTTCAAAAATTCATTTAGCTTGTTCTCCCAATCAATCATATACATAGAATTATGTTCTTTTGCTTGAAATTCTGCATAATCTAAATACATAGTAACTATTCTATTAAAAGTATCAATTTCATCATTATTAAGATAGTTTTTAGCTATAATAATATCTTGTTTGCGAACTTTTTTACTTTTAAATGAAGTTAATCCCATATTATCTTTTGTAGCATCTGCTCTATCTGCAATTAACTCTGCTGCAGTATGTCCATGAGATGCAAAATGTAATTTATTTTGAACAGTCTGAAAGAATAGTTTTGCTTGTTCACTGCTTCCATCATAGTCAATTGACGTTGCAAAAATATCCCTAACCTTCGCATATAACATTTGTTCTGATGAACGAATATCTCTGATACGTGCTAGTAGTTCATCAAAATAATCAGCACCGAATTCTTTAGGATTTCTCAAGCGTTCGTCATTCATGACAAAACCTTTTTTTGCATACTCCTCAAGAATACTAGATGCCCAATTTCTAAAATGCATACCTATATTATTACGGACACGGTATCCTATAGCAAAAATCATCTTTAAGTTATAGTGTTTAACTGTCCTTTTAATTTGACGACTACCTTCAATTTGAACCTGTAAGTAATCCTTACAAGTTGAAATTTCATCTAGCTCACCATCTATAATAATATTATTTATGTGCATGGTAATATTTTGTGTGGTAGTTTGATACAATAAAGCTATATTACGTTGTGCCATCCAAACAGTTTCATCACTAAAATATGCATCAATCTTTGTTTCACCTTTTTCATTTTGATATATTAATAATTTTCCTAACTCATTTGCTAAATCGTCATTACTCATAACCAAATCTCCCTGTTATTCTACCTTACTTATATTTTATCATCTTTGAAGTAGTTTCATCAATGAACTATACTTTAAATTAAAACAATTGATCCTCGCTTATGCACTTTAAAGTGAGAAATGAATCATTAAGATATGAGACCTTTTGTCAAAAATGTTAAATATTATACAAATCGAGTAGGAGGTTATTCATTAATTGAATAACCGACCTCTCACACCACCGTACAAACCGTTCGGTATACGGCGGTTCAATTCCATACTAAATATAGACCTTTTTGTAATATCCCGCAATAG
>JAUUZE010000156.1 GCA_030590175.1 Clostridia bacterium | reverse complement strand
GGTGGATGAAAATCTATCCATAGATAATATGTGATCAATTCTCAACTTCAGTATAACTGACAGAAACTATGGGAGGCACCGTTAGCCCATGGGATGTATTAATGTATTGTTACATTTTATTACATTATTAGAAACGGTGGAAGTCACAGGTTCGAGTCCCGTACATCCCACCAAAAATCATTCTACAAAAGTAGGGTGGTTTTTTTATATAACTAATTTTTATCTTACCAATTTATTGAAAAACATGGTACCAAATAGTACAATTTTGATATGAAAGAAATAAAGTATAATTTAGAAAAAATAGGATTTATTGATTTTTTTAGTAATCAAGACATTAACATAAGCAAACAATCATTAGATATTGCTAGAATTTCTGCAGTTCATAAAGACACCTATCAGTTAATTTCTAAAACAGGTGAGCACATGGCTAAAATGAAAGGTTCATTGTTATATCATGCAAATCAAGCAACCGATTATCCAACTGTAGGTGATTTTGTTCTCTATCATTTTATTGAAAATGGCTTTTCCCAAATCTATCATATATACAAAAGAAAAACTGTTTTTATTCGCCCTGACTTTAAAGGCCATAGGGAAGACCATGCCAAAAGTGTTCTTAATCAAGTACTTGCTGCTAATTATGATTATGTGTTTATTATGGTTTCTCTTAACAATGATTTTAATGTTAATAGGATAAGTCGTTATGTATCAATTACATTAACAAGCAAAGCAATTCCAGTAATAATATTATCAAAATCTGATTTATGTAATGACACATTAAATAAAGTTCAAATAATTAAAAATAGTTTTCCAAAAATTAATATTATTCCAGTTAGTAATATCTCAGGTGATGGATATGATAAATTAACTCCTTTTATGAAATCAGGGAATACTATTTTATTACTAGGTTCCTCAGGTGTAGGAAAATCATCTTTTGTTAATCAGGTGATGCATAAAGAATTAATGAAAGTAAAAAAGATTAGAGAAGATGATAGTAGAGGACGACACACAACAACTCACAGACAATTAATTATCACAGATAATAATGTTATGATTATTGATTCTCCTGGTATAAGGTCCCTTGGTATTATGGATGTTAAAGAGGGAATAGACGAAGTGTTTTCTAAAATCACAGAGTTAGGAAAACTTTGTAGATTTTCTAATTGTTCCCACACACATGAACCAAATTGCAAAGTACAAGAGGCTTTAGCAAATAATACAATAGATCAAAAACAATTTGAAAATTATATAAAATTGATGAAAGAAAGCAAAAGAACTAGTCAAAAAAGTAGAAATAAGTAATATGAGCAAAGCCATATGATGTATAATACATTTATGGATAAAATAAAAAAGAATCAACAACACAAAGTAAAAATATTAGATATGACACATGAGGGAACAGGAATCGCAAAAATAGATGGATTTCCTGTTTTTGTGTCTAATACTTTAACAGGTGAGCTATTAGATATTCATATTATTAAAGCTAATAATAAGTATGCAGTTGCAAAACCTTTAAAATTCTATCAGAAATCAAAAAAACGAACAGAACCTTTTTGTGATGTATTCCACCGTTGTGGTGGATGTGACTTACAACATATAAAGTATGAAGAGCAACTTATTATCAAAAAGCAAATTGTTGAAAGTAATCTACAGCGTATTGGAGGATTCAACGATTTGTTGGTTGATGAAATCATAGGGATGGAGAAACCATATAACTATCGTAATAAAGCGCAGTATCCAGTTAATGAAGGAAAAATTGGATTTTATGCAAAAAAAAGCCATACGATTATTGAACATGATAAATGCCTTGTGCAAGATGAGCGAGTTACAAAAATCATTGAATACTTTAAAAATCAAGAGATTAGTCATATTAAACATTTAGTTTTTCGTATTGGTGATGATAAGCTTATGTTGATTGTAGTATCAAATAATAGAAAACCATTCTTTGATATAGAATTGCTTATTGCTACATTTCCTTTTATAACAACTATTGTTTTAAACTATCACCCAAATGAAACTAATGTTGTTTTAGGAAAGGAAAATATCACTTTATATGGTGATGGATATATAACTGATCAGTTATTAGAAATATCATATAGAATTTCACCTAATAGTTTTTATCAGGTTAATAAAGTTCAAACAGAAAAACTATATAAAAAAGTCATTGAATTTGCTGGGGATACTAAAAACAAAACAATCTTTGATTTATATTGTGGTATTGGAACTATTTCGCTAACAATGGCAAAAGATGCTAAAAAGGTTATTGGTATTGAATCAGTTATTGAAGCGGTTAATGATGCAAACATTAACATGAAGGAAAATAGCATTGATAATTGTGAATTTATTTGTAATAAAGTTGAAGATGAAATTATTAATTTATATAACGATAATATTATAGCAGATATAGTAATTGTAGATCCACCTAGAAAAGGGTGTGATAGAGTATTATTAGATACTATAATAAAAATGAATATAGAAAAAATGATATATGTTTCTTGTGATTCAGCAACACTAGCAAGAGATTTAAAGATTCTATGTGATGAAAACTATAAAGTTTTGAACATTGTAGCGATTGATATGTTTCCGCATACTAAACACGTGGAGACAGTTACTCTGCTGGAATTGAAATAGTGCCAGAAAGCCTATGAATAGGGCGTTTCAGAGCAAAATAAGAATTGATATAGTTGACTAAAAACAGTGTTTTTTTTATAAGAGGTTAGTGTTAGGAAACATTTTTAGTGGGGATGGGGTAACGCCAAATTGTATGATTGTATGATTTAGCGAAAGTGGTATAATAAATAATAGCATGTTCGGACTATTCCTTGACACTTACGCGATGTGAGGTTATATACTGAAATTAAATTTGGAAAGGAAGTATATTATATGCTAATGAAAATAGGAGATATTACAAAAAAATTAGGGGTTTCACACCGTTCACTACATTATTGGGAAGATAGAGGTATAATCTATAATTAAAGTATTAAATGACGATAGAATAAGCATGTCATCACTTGCAGGATATTTAGCTAATGTGGATTTAGTTAAGTTTTATGGACCTATGTGCAGTAAAAGCGATCATAATATTGCGAAAATTGCTTCAGAATTTTTTGATGAATTCAAACATCCATTTATAACATTTATAGAAAAATTAATGAATTATGGCGCAGGACCATCATTGATACATAGCTGGTCAGTATTTTTAGATGAAAATTATAATAATTGGAGACCTAAACCCATATTTCCTTCATTTGTACCTGATGAATGGAAAAAGACAATAGCAAGTAATTATCCAAATTTATTAAAAAATTTTTATGAGAATCAAAAAACGCAAGAGTTTTTTGCTCTAATAGGAAATGATTTATCTATACTAAATACCAACTGCCGTACAAATATTGAAATGATTGATAAAGAAACTAGTATATTCAACCAAATGAAAAAGTTTCAAGAACTTAATAATAAAGAAATCTTTGTTGTACCTCTACCACTAGATATTGCTCTTTGTGGATGCCTAGAAAAAAAAGATGAAGTATATTGCACTATTGGGAATGGATATAAAATATATAGTGATGTATTCATAAATATTTATGAGTTAGAAGAGGATATTGAAGTAATAATACATGAACTCTTTCATATAGTAGTACACGGTTTAATCAAGGAAAATAATATGATAATAGCTAAAGTCAGGGATATGGACTTTTTTAATGAGAAAAGTTCTGGGATATATAATCAAGCTAATGTTGAAAGTCAGATTGATGAAACCGTTACTCAAGCTTTAACGATGGGCTGGATTAAGCATTTTTTAGGAGATAGTGCATTTAAAAGAGCATTATTAAGAGCAGAAAATAATGGATTTGTAGGATCAATAAAAATAGTTGATCTTTGTAGAGAAGAGTTTATTGAATAGTGATTAGTTCTAATTTTATTTATTCAGTGTTTTTTTTACTAAGAACTGTATGGTATATAATTAAAAATATTCAGTAATTGGCTATCTAATCCAAATGGATGTGAACGTAGATTATAAAGAATGTAGAATAAGAAAAATCATAGATTAGAGAGGTTTTATTATGGATCAAAAAGAATTCAAGATAAACGGTGTTAAACTAACTATTGTTAATATATCTTGAGAGGCTAATAAATGGTAAAATTAGGATAAATTTATTGAAG
>JAUUZE010000020.1 GCA_030590175.1 Clostridia bacterium | reverse complement strand
AATGGAAACGAAACCATCTCCTGTTTTTAATTGATTATATATTTTCAAGAGGTTACTTGTTTTTCCACAATTAATTTTACCTGTTATTATATGCACCATAATTTTTACTCGCTATTTTTCATATGTTTATGACCGCTTTTATTATGGTATACAGCTAATATTTCAGACGCAATTGATATGGCAATTTCCTCAGGTGATTCCCCGCCTATGTCTAATCCTATAGGTGAATAAAAGTTTGGTAAATCTTTTAAGTCTTTGGAAATCTTATCTAAAAAGGTTTGTAATTTTGTTTTTGAGCATAACATACCCATATATTTAGGTAATAAATTCAAATCTATTATTTGGCTAATTACATTAAAATCGTTTTTATGTGAAGGGGTACAAACAACTACATAACTACCTTTTCTAACACCTTCTTTTTTAATAAAATCGCTAAATGATGAGTGCACCTTTCTGTCTGCTTCTTTAAATTCCTCATATATTTCTTTACGACTATCAATTACTGTAAGATGATAGTTTAGAGTTTTTAGTATATGTGCTAACGCCTGTCCCACATGACCTGCACCAAAAATATACACATATGCTTTGATACCAATATAGTCATAGTATAATGACACTACTCCTCCACACGCCATTTCTAAAGTAGTTGCCCCTTTAATAATTTCACCTTCATTTAACATATACTTTTCAAGAAGATTTTTTTGTTCACTAATTAGCACTTTACATTTTTCTATTGCATAATGTTCTAAGGCACCTCCACCAACAGTTCCAAAGGAACTACCATCTTCACGAACTAACATTTTTTTACCAACTGTTGATGGACACTCTCCACTTTTTTTTACAACTGTTACTAACATACAAGGTATATCTGCTTTTTTACAAAGTAGTAATTCATCAAATAAGTCTTTCATTTTTTCACTTCTTTCATTTCTTTCTAGATTAAATATTGAATACCTAATGCGAGTATAAGTGTCAAAACTGCATAAACAGGTCTAAAATGTATTTTACTAAATACAACTTTCTTAAATGATTGCTCAAACCATAAAACACCCATAACAAGCAATCCTCCTATTAACCCACTAATCATTACAAAGCTAAGTGAGTAAGTTGGAGATGTAATATATATTGTTGCATTCTTTGTCACTAAGTATTGTATTAACATATACAAAACAAATCCTGTCCTCCAAGTGATACTTGTACTAATAGCTCCTAAAACTCTTTTTATGGTTTTCTTACTACTTAATATTGGTAATGCTACAAATACAACTAGAGACTCTAAGACGATAGATATAATAGGATTAATGGTTTTAAACACCATCATTCCTGGTAACATAAAATCCACAGCTTTAATTGAAGCAGCTATTAATCCAATATATAGTAACGAAGATCTAGAACCAGTTGATCTATATGCTTTTATAAGAATAAAAGTAGCAATTGGAAACATAATAAGTCCTGCAATAGTTGGTGGTGCAAAATGTAATAAATATCCTAATGTTGCCTCAACAATACCCCATATTGCTCCGTAAAAAATTATTTTTGCAATTAACATAATTAATTTATTATTTTTCATTTCTCTTCTCCTTGTTTTTTAATATACCCATTAGTACATTTTCAGCTGTCACTGGCAGCGATTGTATTCTTACTCCTACTGCATTATAGATGGCATTACAAATAGCAGCAGGTGGTGTGTCTATTCCAATCTCGCCAACAGACTTAGCCCCATAAGGACCTGTTTCTTCATAACTATCTGCAAACTCAACATTCATATTTGTAATTTCTTTCCTTGTTGGTATTCTATAAGTCATTAAATTATTTGTAATAAGCCCACCTTTTTGATTATATAAAACTTCTTCATATAAAGTCATACCAATTCCTTGAGCTAATGCGCCTTCTACTTGTCCTAATGCAAGTAAGGGATTTATTGTTGTTCCACAGTCTACTACTGCAGTATAATCAATTACTTTTACAACTCCTGTCTCAGTATCAACTTCAACCTCAACATATCCTGCCATAAATGGAGGTGGTGATTTAGTTCCCACATATGAATTAGTTGCAACAAGTTGTTGTTGGTCTTCACTATAAAATAGACGATTAGATAATTCACTTAATGTGATACTCTTTTTACCATCTTCTGTTTGAAATAATACTCCATCAAATATAATTTCCTCTTCTTTTACATCTAATGATCTTGCTCCTTCTTTTATAAGCATTTTACGCATATTTTTAGCAGCTTTCACAACAGCATTACCTGAAACATATGTAGTACTTGAAGCATAAGCTCCACAGTCAAATGGTGCTAAATCAGTATCTGAAGAATATACAATCATTTTATCTAAATCAGTCTCTAGTACTTCAGCAGCAATTTGCGCTAAAATAGTGTCACTTCCTTGTCCAATATCTGTGGCACCAATAATTAGATTATAAAAACCATCATCATTTAATTTAATCATTGCGGATGCCATATCAATATATGGAATACCAGAGCCTTGCATGGCAATTGCCATACCCACTCCTCGCACTTTACTATTTTCACCATTTACAAATGGATACTTATCTTTCCAATTAATAAGTTCATGCCCTCGCTTAACACAATAATCTAGTTTGCAACTTTCAACATTCATTTCAATGCCTTCAGTGCCTTCTCCCATTATTTTAAATATTGGTGAAGATTCTCCCTCTTTTATCATATTTTTTTCTCTAAAAATAATTGGATCAATAGAAAGTTTTTCACATAACATATCTATTGCTGACTCTAATGCATAGTTTCCTTGAATGGCACCATATCCTCTAAAAGCACCTGCTGGTGTATGATTAGTATAGACAACTTTCCCACCAAATCTAACAGCATCAACTTTATTATATAGTGGTAGCACTTTAGCACCCGCTACCATAAATACTGTTAGTGCATGTTCACCATATGCACCTGTATCAGATAACACAGAAACATCAATACCTTTTAGTATTCCTTTCTTTGTAGCGCCAAGTTTAACATCAAATCTCATTGGATGCCGTGAAAAACTTGATTCAAAAACTTCTTTTCGCGTATAAACCAACTTGGAAGGTTTTCCTGTTTTTAATGTAACCGCAGAAACAAAAAATTCTCCATGTATACATTGTTTACCACCAAAACCTCCACCTACTCTTGGTTTTATTACTCTTATTTTACTTAATGGATATTGTAATGCTTGTGAAATAATTCGTCTGACATGATAAGGAGTTTGTGTTGAAGAGTAAATCACTAAGCGACCATAACAATCGATTCGTGCATTGGCTGTATGTGGTTCCATCATTACATGTGCTTGTGCTTGTGTGTAAAATGAAGCCTCATAAACTACATCACAGTTTTTTAATGTTTCATCAATATTTCCAACATGCATATCATAGGCTGCAGCTACGTTTTTTTTAGGTTCAAATCCTATGGGAAACATTTCATGAATTTCTGGTTCATCATGTATTATTGTTTTATTATCATATGCAACTTCAAAATCTAGAACTGGTTCCAATACTTTATAATCAACTTCTATAAGTTTTATAGCTTTTTCTGCTGTTTGCAAGTCAACAGCTGCAACAACTGCCACTTCATCCCCAATATACCTAACATAATTATCTAAAATAAATTTATCATGAGGTGATGGCTCTGGATAACCTTGACCTGCTCTAGTAATTGGAATTCTCTTAAAATCTTTATACGTAAGTACACATTCAACACCATTTATTTCACTGGCTCTGTTAGTGTCAATCTTATTTATTTTCGCAAAAGGATGGGGACTTCGTAGCACTTTTATTATAAGGGAATTAGCATCTGCTAAGTCATCTGTATAAGCAGGTATACCCATCATTAAACCTTTCCCATCTATTGATGGAAGTCCACGGTTAACATTTTTCATAATGTATCCTCCAAATATGCTCTAATTGCCCTTTGCTGTCCCACATATCCTGAACACCTACATAAGTTACCAACTAAATAGTCTCTTATTTCCTCATCAGTAGGATTACTTAATTCTCTTTTCATTGCATATACTGTTAATGCTAATGCAGGATTACAAAATCCACACTGGTCTGCGCCTTCATTACCAAAATATGTTGAGATTTGAGCAGCCTCTTTTTGTATTCCTTCTGCAGTTGTTATTTCATGTCCACTAGCTTTTATAGATAAATAACTACAAGAAGCGATTGGTGATCCATCAAGTAGTACTGTACACACTCCACATGAGGATGAATCACATCCACGTTTAACACTTAAATAATTATAATTACGTAAAGTATCTAATAAATATTCATCTGGTCTAACTTCAAGTTCTTTTTTATATCCATTTATTATTAATTGAATTTTCATTAAAGCACCTCCTGTAATCCGCGTTTTACCAAAACTCTACACAATTCTACTCTATATTCTTTTGAAGCCCTACTATTTGAACCAAATGAAATTTCTTTTGAAGTAATACTTGCACATTCATCTATAACTTCTTTGTTATAAGTTTTAAAATTATTAATATACTCCATCGCTTTTTTTGCAAATATTGCACCATTTGGTCGTGCTCCTACGGCAATTTTACATTCTTTATCATTTTTTAAAACAGCAACATTAATAACAGAAAAATCATTACTTGTTTTTCTCATGGAAATAAACTTAGCTTTTCCAATTTTTTTATTAATAATAATTTTTATTAAAATATCGCTATTAAAACCTTTTAAGTTCAAGAATTCTTCAAGTGTAATTGTTCCTTTTTTGTAAAATAACAACTTTGTATCTAGTACCAATAAAACTGGTATCAAATCAGAAAATCCATATCTACCTGCTACCGTACCACCAATTGTAGCTATATTTCTAATTTGAATACCCATTATCTCGCTTATACTTTTTACAATTATGCCATCATAAAAATTTTGTAATGATTGATTTTTTTCAACATTCCTTAGTGTTGTCATACAACCAATTTCAAATGTCTCTTCAGCTTCAACAATTTTATCTAGATTAAGATTAGATAAATCAATTGCATCTTCAATTGTTTTTTTAGAAAATTTCAACCATGCACCGCCTGCAATAATACTTGAACTTTTATTGCCAGTTATTAGTGCATATGCCTCATCTAAAGTATTAACCTTGTGATAATTATTTATTTTCACTTTTTACTCATCTCCCTTAATTCTTTTTTTTAATGCTATATAATCGTCCATTGTATCTATATCTATTAAAACACCTTCGTCATCAACATCAATATATTCAACCTGTTGTCTATCACGAAAAAGTTTTAAATTTGAAGTAATCGGTTCGTCTAGTAAAGTTTGAATAAGTTTCTTTTTAATAAAGATTGGATGACCTTTTCTTTGGTTATATACAGGAACAGATATGTCTTTACTTCCTCTTTTTAACAATTCACAAGTCGAGGTTTTAATTAAAGGATAATCTCCTGGAGTAATAAAAAAATCACAGTCTACTTCAGCTACTCCTCTTTTTACTGAACTAAACATACCTAAATGGTATTGTTCATTTTTAACTAAAACAACTTTGCTATAACTTTTTATGATTTCTTTTATATCTTCATAGTAATGACCACCAACAACGATTATCTTTTCACAAATAGGATAAAAAGCTAAAATTGTTTTCAGCAAAATAGACTGTTGGTTTATTGTTAATAATAATTTGTTGTTATTTGTACGACTTGAATAACCTGCCGCTAACACAATTGCATCACACTTCATAATACCCTCTTATGATAAGTAATTCATAGATAGAATCTGAAATATCATATACATTCTAGTCAATTTAGTTTTGTTAGGTCATGTAATAAATGCTAAAAATATAAAAATGCTTAACCTTTATTTATTGCTTTTAGTATACTATGGTTAGGACTCTTTTTCAATAAACCCACTATTCAAGAATATAGTTGTAATCATAAATTTTCATAAAAAAAGGAGTATGCTAACATACTCCTATAAAAATAATAATTAGTGTTCAAATTGGGAATTATATAGATTTGCATAAAACCCATTTGCACTTAATAAATCTAAATGATTTCCCTGTTCAACAATGTCACCACCATCCATTACAAGAATAATATCTGCATCTCTAATTGTTGATAATCTATGAGCAATGATAAAACTTGTTTTGTCTTTCATTAAGTTTTCCATGGCTTTTTGAACTTGCATTTCAGTACGGGTATCAACTGAACTAGTTGCTTCATCAAAAATTAGTAATTTAGGATTGGCAAGAATAGCTCTAGCAATTGTAATCAACTGTTTTTGTCCTGCTGAAATATTATTAGCTTCTTCATTTAGAACTAAGTTATATCCGTCTGGTAACATATGAACAAAGGAATCAACATGAGCTTTCTTAGCAGCTTCAATTACTTCATCATCTGTTGCATCTAATCTACCATATCTTATATTGTTCATTATTGTATCGTTATATAACCAAGTATCTTGTAGAACCATTCCAAAATTATTACGTAAATCATTTCGTCTGAAATCTTCAATATTATATCCATCTAGTAAAATACTACCGCTACTAACATCATAGAATCTCATTAACAATTTAACCATGGTAGTTTTTCCTGCTCCAGTTGGACCAACAATCGCTACTCTCTGTCCTGGGGTTATTTTTGCTGAAAAATCGTTTATAATGATTTTATCTTTAACATATCCAAAATGTACATTTCTAAATTCAATATCTCCTTTTACAACACTCAATTCTATAGGATTTTCACTTTCCTCAACTTCATTATCTTCATCAAGAAATTCAAACACTCTCTCAGCAGCTGCAACTGTTCGTTGCAAAACATTTGAAATATTAGCAAGTTGACTAATTGGACGGGTGAAATTTCTCACATATTGAATAAATGCTTGAATATCTCCAACTGATATTACTCGTCTAGCTGCTAGTGCTCCACCTAATACACAAACTACAACATATCCAATATTACCAACAACTCTCATACTTGGCATCATTAAACTAGATAAAAATTGTGCTTTCCATGCAGTACCATACAATTGTTCATTTAGCTCTTCAAATTGATTAATACTTTCTTTTTCACCATTAAATGCCTTAACAATAATATGTCCACCATACATCTCTTCCACATGACTATTTATATGACCTATATACTTTTGTTGTTTTTTGAAGTATTTTTGAGATTTTTTTACAATTTTAATAACAAAGAGCATACTAACTGGAACAATTAATACAGCAACAATTGTCATTAACCAACTAATTGTTAACATCATAACAAACACACCAACTATTGTTGTAACAGCAGTTATAAGTTGTGTTAAACTTTGTGTTAATGTTTGACTAACTGCATCAACATCATTGGTAATTCTCGATAGTACTTCACCATGATTAGTTCCATCAAAATATCGAAGTGGCATTTTATTTATTTTAAGTGAAATATCGCGTCTCATTTGATATGTTACTTTCATTGATACTCCTGACATCATGTATCCTTGAATATATGAGAACAGCGAACTTAATCCATACAAAATTATTAATGTTATCAGGATTCCTGCGATTTTTTCAAAATCAATTCCTGCATTACCACCTGCGATCTTATCTGTTAATCCTTCAAAGATTGTAGTTGTTGCTTGACCTAAAATTTTAGGTCCTAAAATTGCAAACACTGATGAAGCAATAGCAAAAATGAAAACTACTATTATTGCTAAATTGTATTTTTTCAAGTAATTAATTAGTCTTTTTATAGTATCTTTAAAGTTCTTAGCTTTTTCACCTGACATCATCATACTATGACCACCTGGTCCTCTACCACCACCTGGTCCTGGCCCTTTATAACTACCACTTTTATCATTGTTCATTTTATTTCTTTCACTCATGATAGTTCCTCCTTAGATAGTTGAGAGTATGCAATCTCACGGTATGTATCACATGTCTTTAGTAATTCTTTGTGTTTACCAAGTCCAACAATTTCACCATCTTCTAGTACAATAATTTGATTAGCATTCTTTATTGTGGATATTCGCTGTGCAACAATCAATAATGTACTATTAACAATTTTCTCTTTCATAGCTTTTCTTAAGTTTGAATCAGTTTTAAAATCCAATGCTGAGAAGCTGTCATCAAATATAAGTATTTTTGGTTTCTTAACCAATGCTCTCGCAATTGATAGTCGTTGCTTTTGACCACCTGATACATTTCCACCACCTTGTGCAATTGGCGATTGATATTTATCATCTTTTTCTTCAATGATTTCTTCTGCCTGAGCAATGTATACAGCTTGTTTTACATTATCAGCTGTTGCTTCTTTATCTCCATATTTAATATTACTTTCAATTGTTCCTTTAAATAGAGATGATTTTTGAGGAACATATCCAATAATTTCTCGTAAGTCATGTTGTTCAACCTCTTTTATATTAATATTATCAACAAGAACTTCACCTTCGGTTACATCGTAGAATCTAGGAATAAGATTTACCAATGTTGATTTACCAGAACCAGTTGCACCGATAATTGCAGTCATCTCTCCTGGATTTGCTATAAAGGATATATTTTTTAGGGTGTTTTCTTCAGCTCCTGGGAATTTAAATGATACATTTTTAAACTCAACAATCCCATTAACTTTTTTATTAAATTTCTTTGGTTCATCAAAATCGTTTATTGTTAAATCTGTTTCTAGTACTTCTGAAATACGTTGAGCAGAAACAGATGCTCTAGGAACCATAATAAACATCATTGCCATCATTAGAAATGCCATAATAATTTGTAGTGCATATTGCATAAATGCCATCATGTCACCAACTAACATGGTTGACTCAGCAATTTGATGGGCACCAACCCATACGATTAGAAGTGTGATACCATTCATAACTAACAGCATTGCTGGCATCATAAATACCATAACTCTATTAACAAATAAACTTGTTTTAGTCAAATCTTTATTAGCATTGTCAAAGCGTTTTTCTTCAAATTTCTGTGTATTAAATGCTCTTATTACCATCATACCTGTTAAATTTTCTCTTGTTACTAGGTTTATTTTATCTATAAGTTTTTGTACTAATTTAAACTTAGGCATTGCGATTGCAAACATTATAAGTATGAGGCCTAACATGATTATGACAGACAATGCAATAATCCAAGCCATGGATTGGCTTTTTTCTAAAGCATGAAAGACTGCCCATATTCCAATAATTGGAGCATAAAATATCATCCTAATTAGCATGACCATTAAGTTTTGAATTTGAGTTACATCATTTGTGCTTCTAGTAATTAATGATGCAGTTGAAAATTTATCAATTTCACTATTTGAAAAACTACTAACTTTTGCAAAAATCATAGAACGAAGATTTTTCCCTAATCCTGCAGCAATTTTTGCAGCTAAGTAACCAACACCGATGGTACAAATGGCACCTAATAAGGTAAATAGTAACATCCATGCTCCAGCAATTAAAATATAGTTTCTCTGCGTCACTTCTAAATCAAGTCCAAGTTCCTCATAATCTTTTTGTAAAGAAGTTGAGGCAGCCTGAATAACCATTTTTTCTCCTAATGAAACAAACTGTTCATTAATTTTGCTAACCATCATTTGGCTTTGCTCAGGTGTTATCATAGATAAAAAGGTTGGAAGATCCACTCCTTCTGGAAAAGTAAATCCATCCATGTCCATACTTGGTGGTAATTCTCCTGCCAAAGCTTTTTCTAAACCTGAAATTGCTAATACTTTTTTAGCAATTATTGGTTCAAGAATATTATCTGCTTCTTTGTTTTGCTCACGCAATACATAGATTTCTTCGTTAGTAATATTAGTATAATATTTGCTAATTTTTTCATAGCGTTCATCGTTATTGTCAATTAGATCATAACTAGAACTAATTATGCTACGTTCAGAATCATTTGACACTAATAAAATATTTTCCATATCGCCTTTAGTCATTACTTCAGGAATGGCACTGTCTACCCCATTTTGTTGTATACCCACATTGACAATATCAGCCATATAATCTGGCAATGATAAGTCAGCATAGGCTTGTATAAATAGTAGTATTACAGCTATTATTATTAGTGTTAAAAAAGGTTTTAAAAATTTTATAAGTTTTAACATCTATTTGCTATTCTCCTTTTCCTTATTCTTATTTATGACACTTTCTAGTGTTTCAAGACCAATCATAATTTTTTTCAATTGTTCTTCATCTTCACATTTAATTAATTTTTCTAAATGACTTTCAATTATATTGTGCTTTGATTTTACTAGTTTTTCACACTTAGAAGATAGTAATACTTTAACAACTCGCCTATCTGTTTTAGATCGTTTTCGCTCTACAAATTTATTATCTTCAAGGCGATCAATAATTCCAGAAACAGTACTAATTGACAAACCCATTTTTTTACTGATTTCTCCCACAGTTAATTCACCGTTATGCATTAGAATTCCAATTAACATTCCTTGAGGTCCTGTAATTCCAAACGCACTAAATTCCTCTTTTAGTTTGCTCATAATACTTTTATTTACTCTTCTAAAGGTTCTAGCTATTTGATAACTTATTTCATTATTATTAATAATCTTGTTCCCCTTAAATATGTTTCGTATACGATTATTTCGCATCCGAAATAATTTTATCTTATATTTACCTAATTGTAAATAGATTTTTTGTTAATTCTTTTTACATACAAAAAACCACCATATAGGTGGTTTATTGTTGGTGGGCCTTCAGGGACTTGAACCCCGGACCAACCGGTTATGAGCCGGTTGCTCTAACCAACTGAGCTAAAGGCCCTAGTGGCTCCTCAAGTTGGACTCGAACCAACGACCCTTCGGTTAACAGCCGAATGCTCTACCAGCTGAGCTATTGAGGAACATTAGTGCCTGAATTTCAGGCACAGACTATATTATACTGACCTATAATACACAGGTCAAGTACTTTTTAATCAAGATAATCTTTAAGTTTTTTACTTCTACTAGGATGTCTAAGTTTTCTAAGTGCTTTAGCTTCAATTTGCCTAATACGTTCTCTTGTAACACTAAACTCTCTTCCAACTTCTTCAAGAGTTCTCGCTTTACCATCTTCTAGGCCAAAACGCAATTTTAGCACCTTCTCTTCTCTTGGTGTTAATGTATCAAGGACATGAACTAATTGTTCTTTTAATAAAGTAAATGCTGCAGCTTCAGCAGGTGCTAATGCATCCTGATCAGGAATAAAATCTCCCAAATGACTATCTTCTTCTTCACCAATTGGTGTTTCAAGAGAAACAGGTTCTTGAGATATTTTCATAATCTCACGAACTTTTTCAACAGTAATACTCATTTCTTCAGCAATTTCTTCAGGTAAAGGGTCACGACCTAATTCTTGTACTAGTTGTCTTGATACTCTAATTAATTTATTAATAGTTTCTACCATGTGAACAGGAATACGAATAGTTCTAGCCTGGTCTGCAATAGCTCTGGTGATTGCTTGCCTAATCCACCATGTAGCGTATGTACTAAATTTATAGCCTTTTGTATAGTCAAATTTTTCAACAGCTTTTATTAATCCTAGGTTACCTTCTTGAATTAAATCTAAAAATTGCATACCTCTACCAACATATCTTTTTGCAATTGATACTACTAATCGCAAATTAGCTTCTGCTAATTGTTTTCTACAATTTTCATCACCAGCTTCCATACCTTTTGCCAGTCTTATTTCATCACTAGCAGTTAAAAGAGGTACTTTTCCAATTTCTTTTAGATACATTCTAACAGGATCATCAATACTTACATTTTTAGGAACACTAACTCCTTTTCCCAAGTCACTTTCGATGTCTTTCATATCTTTTGCATCTTCAATAACATCAATCCCAGCAACTTCAAATTTTTCATAAAGCACTTCCATTTGATCTGATTCAAAATCAACATTTTCAAGATAATCATTTATCTCTTTAAATGTAATAGATCCTTTAGGTTTTGCTTTAATTAATAATTGTGAAATTGCTTGTTCAAAGCTAGTTCCTTCTGTAGGTTGTGACTCAATAGAATCATCAACAGTTCCCAAAGATATTTCTTCTTTTACCTCTGCTTTTTTTTGTTTTTTACTACTTTTACTTTTTGCCAATGTAATCAATTCTCCCTTCAACCTATTGTTTTTTCAGTATACGTAATGTATTCATGTTTGATAATAGTTCACGCTGTAATGTTGTAACTGTCTGTTCGTCTAATTTGTTATTAGTAATTTTATGAGTTAATTCATCAATGTTTTTTTAGTAATGGTCATTTTATATCTATTAATCTTTTCGATTAATGCTTTTCTTAAGTCATTACTTGTTTCAAGTGAAGCAGCTAATCCTGAGAAAAGTGCTGCATCTTCTTCTTCTAGGATTGACGAGATCATTGTTTCATCAATTCTCTTCTCATTATTTACCCTATCACTAATCTCTTGAAACAATTTTTTATGTTTTTCTGATGATAAAAACCCTATGGATTCAAATTGCTGTATATATGTGAATAATGAATTTTCAACACATATAATTGCTATCATACTTAAAAAGTCTTGTTCTAGCATGTTATTGCTTTTCACTAACTTAACATTCAAAGTTTTTTCTTTTTCTGCTTCTTCTACTGTCATTTCACCAGATTGTTTTTTAATTTCAATTTGTAGAGAATTTTCAGAAATATCATATTTCATGGAAACACGTTTTATATATAGTTCTTTTTCCATGGCATTTGATACTTGTGCAATTGCTTTAGCTACTCCATTTAAAAATTTAATTCGCCCATCGTTTGTTTCAACATTAAATTGCTTACCTAGAAGTAACGCTTTATATTCAACTAAAGGTAATGCATCCTCAACTTGTTTTAAAAACTGTTTTTCTCCTTTGTTCTTTATATATTCATCAGGATCCTTATATTCTTGTAACTGAAGTACTTTTACGTTACAGCTCATTTTAGCTAAAAGATCTAATCCTCTTATGGTCGCCTTTTGACCTGCTGTATCACTATCATAAGCAATAATCACTTCTGATGTATTCTTTTTTAATAATTTTGCCTGCATAGATGTTAGTGCGGTTCCCAATGTGGCTACAGCATAATCAATACCTGCTTGTTGAAGAGAAATACAATCCATATATCCTTCTACTAAGATAAGGAAAGAATTCTTTGTATTTTTAGCAATATTCATCCCATATAGATGTCGTCTCTTGTTATAAATTAACGTTTCAGGAGAGTTAAGATATTTTGGACCATCTTCACCTAATCGTCTACCTCCAAATGCGATAACTCTATTTCTAATATCAATAATTGGAAATATAATTCTATTTCTAAAGCGATCATAATAGGCACCTTTGTTACTTCTTAATACAACTCCAGCATCAACCATCTCTCTCTCTTTAAAACCCTTACTTAATAAATGCATGGTTAATAAATTCCATTGGTTTTGAGCATATCCTAATCCAAATCGCTTTATTGTTTCAACAGTAACTCCACGCATTTTAAAATATTGTCTTGCTTCCATGGATTCTTGCGTTTTTAATTGCTGGTAATAAAACTTGGCTGTTTCATGATTAATAGCCAATAATCGTTTCATCTTCTGTTGTTTTTTTAATTCTCCTGGATTATTGCTTTCAGGTAGAACCATGGCAACTCTGTCAGCTAAATATTTAATGGAATCAATGTAATCTATATTTTCAATATTTTTTATAAATGTAGCAGCATTGCCCCCTTTACCGCACCCAAAACAATAAAAAATCTGTTTAGCTGGAACAACACTGAAAGAAGGCGTTTTTTCACTATGAAAAGGACATAATCCAAAATAATCTTTTCCTTTTCGTTTAATTTTTACATAGTCAGATACCACATCAACAATATCGTTTCTACCAATAACTTCTTCAATTATTTCTTCTGGATAGTAGTAACCTTCTGCCATTATTTCTCCTCTAATAGTAGTTTCGACGATTTTAGTAAACTATCCTTTAAATTTGTAATAATAAGTTATATTTAAACTATACTTAATTGACAGAGTCTCTATATTTTCATACGATTATAATACGATTCTGTAGGAGGATTATGAAAAAAGAAAAGCTGTTATACACAAAGAGCGTTATCTTTAATAAACAAAAAAACTACTTGTACTACTACGTCACTTTTGAAGATAACGTTCTTTTTGAGGAAGAAACAACAAGTTATGGAATTAAAGTTACAATTAATAACCAGCCACCATATGAATGTATGCAACAATTTGCAACATATGAGCGAGCTAAGGAAATAATTACAACCTTAGCCAAGTACAAAGTCACACCTATTATTTGTTGTGATGTTATAGCTGATTTATTAAAAGAATGACTATTTTGAAGTTACAATTGAAATAGCTCTATTATCATAAACAAATATATCATTTGTTACTTTTGCTACATCGTTGTTAGTAATGGCATCTATTTTTCCCATTAAGTCATCTTGATCAAATATTTTGTTTCGTAATAACATGGTTCTAGCATTTGAGTTCATTCGCGCTGTTGTGCTCTCTAAACCCATAATTAAGCCACTTTTTAACTGTTGTTTTGCCTTGTTAAGCTCTTCTTCTGTAATGCTTTTTTCTCTCATTTCTCTCATATCAACTTCAATACAAGATAATACTTCATCTAAATGTTTCTTATTCATACCAGCATACACATTTAACATGCCATTATTCTTATATGCCTGAATAGTTGAGCCAATAGTATATACTAAACCCTTTTCTTCCCTCACATGTTGGAATAATTTTGATGACATTCCCCCACCAAAAATATTGCTTGCAGCTAGTAGGGCAAATCGCCTATCATCATCATACCCATATGCATTAAAAGCCATAGATAAATAAGTTTGTTCCACATCCTTAGGTGTAACAATATCACAAGTTTTAAAAACAGGGTCTTCTATAGTAATTAACTTTGAAGTTCCTTTGAAATTTTTAAAAGTTTTTTCAAGCAATTGAATCAATAGTGATTCGTCAAAATTTCCCGCTACAGAGATTACCATATTATCAGGCTGGTAATATTTTGCCATAAAATCAGTGATTTGTTCTTTAGTAAGTGGTTCTACAGTTTTTTTGTAACCAGATATTGGATACGATATTGGATGCTCTTTCCAAATATTTTCTTCTAGTTTTTCATGAACAACATCTTCTGGAGAATCATTGTACATGGCAATTTCTTCTAGCACTACTTTTTTTTCACGTTCTAGCATTATTTTCTCAAAGGTAGAATTAATAATCATATCTCCTAAAACGTCAATAGCTACATCTAAATGGTTTTCTAATGTTCTAGCAAAAAAGCATGTTAATTCTTTTGAGGTAAAGGCATTTAAATTACCACCAATATTATCAAGTTCTTCTGCAATATCTTTTGCACTTCGTTTTTTTGTACCCTTAAATAGCATATGTTCAATTAGATGGGCAATCCCTCTGTTACTATTATTTTCATTAATCGAACCTGCTTTAAACCAACAACCAATACATACAGAACGAACGTGTGGTAGCTTTTCATAAATTAATGTGGTTTTATTTTGTAATTTTTTTGTAATAATCATGTATAATCCTAAAAATAAAACCCGGCTTGCACCGGGTTTATAAAATATTTAATTACTTATTCCGGTTGGTCAGTATTTTCTCTTTTCGGTCTTTCAAGTAATGCTTTTCTAGAAAGATTAATTCTTCCTTGTCTATCTACTTCAAGAACTTTAACATCCAACAAATCGCCTACTTTACACACATCTTCAACATTATTCACTCTAAAGTGTTCTAATTGTGAAATGTGAACAAGTCCATCTTTACCAGGTAGAAACTCAACAAATGCTCCAAAGTTCATAATCTTAACAACTTTAGCATTTTTAAATATCATACCAGCTTCAACCTCTGATGTAATACCTTTTATAATACTGATTGCTTTATCACCTGATGTTTGATCAATTGTTGAAACATATACAGTACCATCTTCTTCGATGTCAATTTTTACGCCAGTTTGTTCAATAATTTTGTTAATAACTTTTCCACCTGAACCAATAACATCTTTAATTTTATCCACAGGAATTTTTAATGTAGTGATTTTTGGTGCATAAGCTGATAATTGTTCATTGGATTTAGAAATTGCTTTTAGCATTGATTCATCTAAAATTTGGATTCTACCTCTTTTGGTAATTGCAAAAGCTTCTTTAATCATTGCAGGTGTTAGCCCATCAACTTTAATATCAACCTGTATGGCTGTAATCCCTTTGTGAGTTCCTGCTACTTTAAAGTCCATATCTCCAAAGAAATCTTCAATTCCTTGAATATCCATAAATTCTACAAAGTTACTATCGTCATCTTTATCTACAATTAATCCAGCTGATATTCCAGCTACTGGTGCAGTAATTGGTACTCCTGCATCCATTAAGGCTAAAGTACTACCACAGATACTACCCTGTGATGTTGAGCCATTTGACATTAAGATATCAGATACCACTCTAATGGCATATGGAAAGTCTTCTTTTGAAGGAATAACTGGTTCTAAAGCTTTTTCAGCTAACATACCATGACCGATCTCTCTTCGTCCTGGTCCTCTTGATGTTTTTGCATCACCAACTGAGTAACCTGGGAAATTATAATGATGCATGTAACGATTTTCAGTTTCTGCGTCATCTAATCCATCTAATCTCTGGCAATCACTCATTGAACTTAAAGTAACAGTTGATAGTACTTGTGTTTGTCCACGTTGGAATAAACCTGAACCATGAGTTCTAGGAATAACACCAACTTCTGAATATAATTCTCTTAGGTCACCTAATGCACGACCATCAACTCTCTTAGCTTCTTTAAAGATATAGTCTCTGATTACTTTCTTTTCTACTTTATAAAGACATTCAGAAATAACATCTGGATTATCTTCATATTTTTCACCAAACTGTTCATTTACTTTATCTGTTAAGGCATTTATATTAACGTCTCTTTTAGTTTTTTCTTCTTCTAAAACAGCAATTTTCATATCAGCAATTGCAAAATCTTCAATTTCTTGATAAATTTCTTTAGGTATATCACTTGACTCATATGCAAATTTTTCTTTACCTATTTCGCTTTTTATTTCTGAAATAAACTCACACATGTGTTTAATTTCTTCTTGACCAATCATTAACGCATCAAATAATTCATCATCAGGCACTTCATTTGCACCAGCTTCTATCATACAGATTTTATCTACATTACCGGCTAAAGTAACATACATATCTGATGTTGCACGTTGAGCGGCATCAGGATTTAGTACAACTTTTCCATCAACAATACCAATCACAACACCTGCAATAGGTCCATTAAATGGTATATCTGAAATTGTAATAGCAATTGATGCTCCAATCATAGCTACTATTTCAGGTTGAAAATCCTGTTCAACTGACATAACAGTACAAACTACAGCCACATCATTTCTAAGATCCTTAGGAAATAGTGGTCTCATAGGTCTGTCAATACTTCGAGAAACTAATACAGCTGCATCAGATGAACGACCTTCTCTTTTTTTGTATCCTCCTGGAATTCTACCAACTGAATACATTCTCTCTTCATAATCTACCATTAATGGAAAATAGTCGATACCTGGTCTTGGACGATTACTAGCAGTAGCTGTACATAATAGAACAGTTTCTCCATAGCTAATCATACAAGCACCATTTGCTAACAATGCATGTTTTCCTGTTTCAACAACTAACTCTTTGCCAGCAAACATAGTTTTATAAATTTTGTGATCTGTGTGCATAATTTCCTCCTTTTACACAATTGACTGGTTATGGGGAAAATATTACTTTTCATAGAAAACAAAAACACAAACCCTTTATTAGGTTCAAGTTTTTGTTTTCATTCTTTTAGCTAATATTTTCTTCCCATAGCCTGCTTTCAATATTTTATTGATAAAAAGAGTACGGTGGGAAAACCACCGTAACTCATCTTATTTTCTTAATCCTAATTCTTTAATTAGTATACGATATCTTTCGACATCTTTTTTGTTCAAGTATTTTAACAATCCTCTTCTTTGTCCAACCATTTTTAATAATCCTCTTCTTGAGTGATGATCCTTCTTATGAATTTTCAAATGTTCATTTAAATGATTAATTCTCTCAGTTAGGATAGCCACCTGAACTTCTGGTGATCCTGTGTCACTTTCATGCAATTTATACTTTGTAATTACTTCTTGTTTGTTTATTGTGTCCATTATTCATTCTCCTTAAATTTAATCGCCATTGGCCAAGTAATAAAGTTGGAGTTTCCATAAAACTTAGCACATGGTTACCGGTTATAAATACTAACATAACAAGGTATCCTTGTCAATTGAATTGATTATATCACTAAACTAATTTATTTACCATAAATCTGGTAAACAATGTATTCACTTAGTCGGGTTGGAACAACGGAAAATATTAATTTAAATACTTTATATTTAAATCCAACAGTTATGGCAATTGCTGGATGTTTTTTATTTATTTGCTTATTGATTTCTTTAGCAATTACAATGGGAGCATCACCATTAATCTCATCTTTTTCCATAACTCCGATGGAGCGTTTTGCACGAATGTAATATGGTGATTTATTAGTTGTTCTATTCGTATACTGCCTATTAGCAGTAAAGTTAGTTTTAATATCACCTGGTTCAATTACGCTTACAGTAACATTATATGGTCGCAATTCATTTCGCAGTGTTTTTGAGTAAGATAAAAGAGCTGCTTTTGAAGCAGAATATAACCCTTGAAATGGTAATGATACATAACCTGCTACTGAACCAATATTAATAATTTGTCCGTATCCTTGTGCTCTAAAATATGGTAGCACTTGGTTACTTACTTCCATTACACCAAATAAGTTTACTAAGAACATGTTGTTAGCTTCGCTCACACTAGTATCTTCTAGTGCTCCTGCAATACCATATCCTGCATTATTTATTAATACATCAATATTTTTACAGTGATGATAGATTATTGCTATTGCTTTTTTAACACTTATAGGATTTGAAACATCCATAGTAACCATGGAAATAGTTCCTTCTTCAAATAATTGTTCATCTTTTAAAACAAATTGTCTTGTTGTTCCAATAACTATATGCCCTAGACTGGCTAAATATTGACCTGTTTTCTTTCCAATTCCTGATGAACCACCTGTAATCAAAATTGTTTTTACTTTCATAACTTAGCCTTTCTTTTTGAATATATACTTATTATATACTATATACTCAAACATATATGCTCTAAACATTAAAATTTGATTAAGAAACTATTAGCAGGTCATAAACTCCATTGTTGCATCTTATACCTTGTGATAAAATTTTTTTATTGATAAAAAGAAAGTGAGTACTGTATGATGGACGTTTTTACAAAGTGCAAAAATTTCACTAAAGCTAGAGAAGCTATGGCCTCAGGGGTTTATCCTTATTTTCATGCACTAGAAAGTAAACAGGATACTGAAGTTATTATGGAAGGAAAGCCAACCATAATGTTAGGTTCTAATAATTACTTAGGACTTACTTCTAATCAGCGTTGTATTGATGCAGCAAAAAAAGCTTTAGATCAATATGGAACAGGATGTTCTGGCTCTCGATTTTTAAATGGTACATTAGTACTTCATTTGCAATTAGAAAAACAACTAGCAGATTTTGTTAACAAAGAAGCTGCCCTTACTTTTAGTACTGGTTTTCAAACTAATCTTGGTGTTATCTCTTCTATTGTTAGTAAAGGTGACTATATACTATCTGACAGAGAAAACCACGCTAGTATTGTAGATGGTTGCAGATTATCATTTGCAAAAACACTTAAGTATAAACATAACGATATGGACGATTTAGAATGTCTATTAAAAAAAATCCCAAAAGACAATGGTGTATTAATAGTCACCGATGGTGTTTTTAGCATGGGTGGCGATATTTGTAATTT
>JAUUZE010000040.1 GCA_030590175.1 Clostridia bacterium | reverse complement strand
TTTAATAACTCCTCATCACTAGAAGAGATAACAATTCCCCATTATCATGGACCTGTAGGTCGATGGACTTCCACCTACCAAACTAATATAGACACTAAATCTCTTGATAGTAGTAAAAAAACATATCTAGTATGTAAGGGCGTTGACTACTATGCTAAAGTATATATTAATGGTAATTTTGTTACAGCTCATGAAGGCTTTTTTGCCACGTTTGATTGTGATATTAGCCAATACATAGATGAAAGTGTTGAATTAACTATTGTTGTTGATAATGATATTCCTACTCTTGGTAATGGCGATATTCACATGAATGGAGATAAATTATATGCAGCAACAGGACTTGGATGGGATGATCCACAAACTGGTTGGCATCACTGTCCAGCAGGTGGGGGTATATTTGATCAAGTATATCTTGAACAGCGAGAAGAAATATACATTAGTAACATTTTTATAAAACCCAATATTGATAAAATGAATGCAACTGTGACCATAACTTTATATAGCCATTTACATGAAAATGTAAAAAGAAATATTGCCGTTATGATTACACCATATAATTTTGAATCTAAGGAACAATTTGAACTTAAGGATGAAGTACTTATAGGCTATGGGCATAATTACTATACCTATATTATTTCCATGGAAAATTCTAAGCTTTGGGAAGTGGAACAGCCATATTTATATAATTGCCAAGGTAATGTAAATGATAGCCATTATGAGGCAACATTTGGTATGAGAAAATTTCATATGGACCAATCAGGTGAACTAAAAGGAGATTTATTCTTTAATAATAAGCCCATTATTTTACGTGGAGCCAATGAAATGGGACATTTGCAATTGTGTGTAACAAGAAATGATTATGAACAATTAATTGAAGATATATTAATAGCAAAATATTGCAATATGAATTATTATCGCATTACACAACGACCTGTACAAGAAGAAATATATCATTATTGTGATATGCTTGGCATGTTAAACCAGGTGGATTTTCCCTTGTTTGGCTATGTTAGAAAAAATCAATTTTATGAAGGAATTAAACAAGCAGGTGAAATGGAAAGGCATGTGAGAAACCATCCTTCTGTGGTTATGGCAACATATATTAATGAACCTTTTAATCCTGCAAAATATGAATTATCACATAGACATTTAAGTCGAGTAGAACTTGAACATTTCTTTGATGCTTGTGATGGAGCTGTTTTATTTGAAAATAGTGACCGTGTTATAAAAAGAGTAGAAGGCGATTACGATCCACCAACTAATAAAGGGTTATCTGATTTCCATTGCTATAATATGTGGTATACAAATCATGCACTTCCTGTAGGAATGCTATATAAAGGATATTTACCAGCCATAAAAAGTGGATGGAAAGTAGGGTGTGGTGAATATGGGACAGAAGGTCTTGATAATCTTATGGTTATGAAAAAATATTATCCAAAAGAATGGTTACCAGATAATGATAGCGATTCTTGGATTCCTGATAAAATTGTTAAAGCACAATCAAATACCATGCACGGTGATTGGTATGAAGAACAATGGACGATAGGTGATTGGATAGAGAAATCACAATTACATCAAGCTTTTGCTACAAAACTTATGACAGAAGCATTCAGAAGGAGAAACGATGTGTTGGTTTCTACAGCTATTCATTTATTAATAGATGCATGGCCTGCAGGATGGATGAAAACACTTGTAGATGTGGACAGAGTCCCAAAGAAAGCGTATTTTTCCTTTAAAGATGCACTGATACCTTTAAAAGGAAGTTTACGTTCAGATAGATGGCAAGGATATGAAAATGAGTTAATTGAAGTAGAAGCTTGGTTGCTAAATGATTTACCAAATCAATATGATAATTTAACTATGTATGTGACTGTTCATAACCATGATGGTGTTTTTGATTCTTATGTACTTGATACGATTAGAATTAATCAAGTGAGTAGTAAGTTAGTTGGTATTATTCCAGTTACTATTCCACCAACAACAATTAAAAAAGAATTATTTATTGATCTTGAGTTACGATGTGATGATGACATAATTAATCAAGATAGAATGATTATAAATATTTATCCACTGTTAACTAAAGAAGTTGCGATTTACCCAATAGGTCGCAAGGCTAAAGAACTTATCCATGAAAGTCAATATATTGTACAAGATGATTTTTATAACGGATGCACAGTTTTAATTACTGATTATGAAAAATATGCACAGTATGAGCAATCTATGAAAAAGTGTAAAAAAATATTTTTAAAACCTGAAAAGGGAAATACTTATATTATTGATGAGAAAACCTATACTATTAAACCAATTTTTCCTGAAGAAGTTGGAGAAAATTGTGATGTTAAGGGATTATCCTTTGTTGCTTGCCATAGAGATTGGCAGAAATATTTTGGGAGTGATAATTTTTCATATCTATATAATAGGGATAAAGGATATATAGACCATGTGGCTACTCATTTTGTAGAAGGACCACAACTACAAGAGATTGTATATTCATATCAAAAACCTTCATTTGGGAATATTATAAAAGGACAGAAGAAACGATTACCTGTTGTGGCACAATTTGGACATAATTTCTTTATAACACTTGAATTGGCAGGACGTTTACAATACAATCCTATAATAGATAAATTGTTGGTTAATATAATAACAGAAATGGAGACTATATAATGTCAATTAGAGAACAATCACTAAAAATACATGAGAAATGGCGTGGAAAGATAGCTGTAACAAGTAAAGTGCCTGTTAATAATAAAATCGATTTATCATTAGCCTACACACCAGGTGTTGCTGAACCTTGCCTTAAGATACAAGAAGATGTTTCGCTATCATATTTATATACTAGTCGCCATAACCTTGTAGCCGTAATTACAGATGGTACAGCTGTATTAGGGTTGGGTGATATTGGTCCTGAAGCTGGTATGCCAGTAATGGAAGGAAAATGTGTCTTGTTTAAAACATTTGGTGATGTTGATGCATTTCCACTATGTATAAAAAGTCATGATGTGGATACAATAGTACAAACTGTTAAGCTCTTAGAAGGTAGTTTTGGTGGTGTTAACCTAGAAGATATATCTGCACCACGATGCTTTGAAATAGAACGTAGATTAAAAGAACAATGTGAAATTCCAATTTTTCATGATGATCAACACGGAACTGCTGTGGTTACTTTAGCGGCCATGATAAATGCACTTAAAATTGCTAAGAAAAAAATGGAAGAAATAAGTGTAGTTGTCAACGGTGCTGGAGCAGCTGGAATTGCTGTTACTAAATTGTTAATGAGTATGGGATTAAAAAAAGTTATATTATGTGATCGAAAAGGGGCAATTTATGAGGGAAGAGATAATTTAAATTGTGAAAAAGAAAGAATGGCTGCTATTTCAAATCTAGATAAGAAAAAAGGATCTCTTGAAGCAGTTATTAAAGATGCTGATGTATTTATTGGAGTATCCGCACCTGGAGTATTAACACAAGAAATGGTGAAAAGTATGGCACCTAATCCAATAATATTCGCCATGGCTAATCCTACTCCTGAAATAATGCCAGACGAAGCTAAAAAAGCTGGTGCCTTAGTGATTGGAACAGGTCGTTCAGATTTTGCAAACCAAATTAATAATGTTTTAGCTTTTCCAGGTATTTTTAGAGGAACTTTAGATGTGCGTGCTAGTGATATTAATGATGAAATGAAAATAGCAGCTGCATATGCGATTGCATCATTAGTAGAAGATGATCAATTAACAGTAGATTATGTTATTCCAGAACCATTTGACAAGAGAGTAGGACCAAAAGTTGCAAAGGCTGTTAGAGAAGCAGCCATATTAACAAAAGTAGCTAGAGTATAAGGAGGTACCAAATGAAGTTAGGAATTCATGCATATGCATGGTGTACAGAATGGAACAACTCCCAGTTGGGATTAATAAATAGAGCAAAAGATTTAGGTATGGATTTTATTGAGATTCCTTTAATATTATTAGAAAAATATGATGCTGTAGCGGTTAAAGAGAGACTAGAGCAACTAGAGTTTGATGCAGTCTTTTCTACGGTGCTGTTAAATGATACTGATATAACAAGTGACGATACTAATATTAGACAAAAAGGAATTGATTATTTAAAAAACTGTGTTAAAGCTGTTCATGACACTGGTAAAACAAATTTCTCTGGAGTAATTTATTCACAGCATATAAGAACCCTTGACCATCGTCCAGGTGAAAAGGAGATGACATATTCTGCTAATAGTTTACGTGAGGTGGCCATATATGCCAAGGAACTTGGTGTTATATTGGGGTTAGAACCTGTTAATCGTTATGAAACATTTTTAATTAATACTGCTGAGCAAGCTTTACTATTAAAACAAATGATTGGTATGGATAATGTTAAAATTCATTTAGATACATATCATATGAATATTGAAGAAAAATCCTTTTATGAATCAACAAAATTAGTTGGAGATGATTTGATTCATTATCATTTATGTGAAAATGACAGAGGGATTCCAGGAACTGGTCTTGTTAACTGGGATGATATTTTTAAAGCATTAAGCGAAATGAATTATCAAGGATACGCAGCTTTAGAAAGTTTTGTTGATTGTACAGATAACATGTCAACTTGGGTATGGAGACAATTAGCTAAAGATGGAGATACACTAGTTAAAGAAGGTGTTTCATTTATACGAGGCATGATGAAAAAATATAATCTATAAACAATAAGAAATTTAGAAAACCATATTATATGTACCATTTGATTTTGGTTTTCTTTTTTTTCCTTTATTCTATACTTTTATGTGGTCATTTATTATAATATAAATAAGAATGTAAGGAGTTCAACAATGATTACAAAATACACCATTGCAAAAAACGACAATATTTATGAAGCCTTTCCAGATGTTGCCTTAACTAAGGATGAGCATTTGGTTGTGGTTTTTTTAGAATGTACACATCATAGTGATAGAAGTTATACAAGAGTGATGTTATCAAAAAGTAAAGATAGAGGGCGAACTTGGTCAGAAAAAAAACCTCTTACCCCACCAAATCATGGGAAAACAGGATCATGGAACTGCCCTAGAATTTCTACACTTTCTGACGGACGATTGATTGTTATTGTTGATAAGGCTGAATTTAATGAATTTTCTAACGGTGTAAATGTTTTTTATATTAGTGATGATCAAGGTGAGACATGGAAAGGACCAATAATGACTCCTGCAGATGGAATTGTTCCTGACAAGCTAATTGAACTAGAAAGTGGACGGTGGATTATTTCAACTCACTCTAGACAAAAAGATGGTATATTATGCCAAAAAGCTTGGATTAGTGATAATCAAGGGGAATCATGGTCAAATGAAATAATTGTAGCTAGACAAAAAGGCCTTGAACTATGTGAAGGTAGTATTACTCAATTATCAAGTGGTGAGCTAGTATGCTTTTTAAGGGAAAATTCAGGAGTAGGAAGAGATTGTTACAAAGCAATTTCAAAAGACCAAGGGCAGACCTGGGATGGCTTATATCGTGTTCCAATACCTGCTTGTCATAGACCAGTTGCTGGTCAGCTACAAAGTGGAATGTTTATGATTACTCATCGATATATGCAAGGAGGAAAAGGTTGGGTAGGTTACTGGACACAAAATCTTTTTGCAGCTTTTATGAATGAAACTTCAATATTAGAAACTAAACGTGAGCAACAATCATCTCGAATTATTCCTCTTGATTTTGATAGAAGCCCTGTATCTGATATAGGGTATTCAGGATGGATACAGTTTCAAGATGGTGAAATTTATGTAGCATATTATATAGTAGATGATTCTCCTAATGGCCAAATAAGAGGTTTATCAATGAGAGAAAATGATGTCATATTAGGAGGATTTACTAATGAACATTATTAGGACAAAAATAGTTTCAGTTTTTTTTGGAGCCATAGTAGTAGTTATGTTAATAACCTCTGCAATCCTAACTGTTGGGTTGTCGAGTGAAACATATAAAGATATACAATTAGAATATGCCATAGCTGATTATGCGGGAAGTTCACAAGAAATACTAGATAAAGCAACAGAAACATTAATCAATTATATGAAAGGGGACAGGGAAGACTTATCTATTACTGGAGTTGTTTTTAATGTTGAAACAGAAATATTTAATGATAAAGAAAAAGCTCATATGGTAGATGTGAAAAAGTTAATTACTTTAGCACAAACGTTATTAAATGTTGGTATCGCTCTTTTAACTATAATTTTTATTATAGAAATTACTACAAACAGAGAAGCATTTAATTATAAGTTTTTTAAAGGGGTATCTATAACAATGGTAGCAACACTTTTTGCTCTATTACTAATTGGCGCATATGCAGTTATTGATTTTGATGCTTTTTGGACTAGTTTTCATAAAGTCTTCTTCACAAACAATTTATACTTACTAAACCCAAATACAGATTTCTTAATAAGAATGATGCCATTACAATTTTTTATTGCAATTGTGAAAAAGTTAGGATTAACATTTTTATATGGATTTGTTATTTCGCTAGGTTCCATGGTTGGTTGTCATTATATTTTAAAAGGGAGTAAAAGCAAATGAACCTAATAGATAGAGCAAATAAATACCAGAAAAAAATGGCTGCAAAAGTTGTGGCTGCTAAGGTGAACCAGGAACTGGTAGATTTGCTTTACGTACCTAAAAAAGATGATCATGTTGAATTAGTAGACATATCATCTATTGAAGGAATAAGAGTATATAGAAACACATTGAAATTTGTATTAATTAAAGCAGTTGATGATGTGTTAACGGATTCCCGTATTAAAATTAATTATTCGATTAATAAGGGAGGTTACTGTGAACTAGTAGGTAATAATGTAACCTATGAGATGTTACAAACAATCAAAAATAGAATGAAAAAAATTATCAATTCTGCCATGCCAATTGAGAAGAATATATACAGTAAAGATATTGCTGAAAAAATTCTTTTGCAAAGTAAACGGGAAGATCGAGTGAAAATGCTAAAGTCCCATAATGATAATCAAGTTACTTTGTATTGTTTAGGTGGAGTTTTTGATTATTTTTATGGTGTAATGGCACCTGATGCTAGTTATGTGGATATATTTGATTTGATTCTATATGATAACGGATTTTTGTTATTGTTTCCTGATAGATTTTCGCCAGGGAAATTACCAGATGTTAGAAATGAGCAGCATTTATCTAAAATGTTTGCAGAATATAAAGAATGGGGAAAAATCCTTGGTGTTGAAAAAATTGCTGATGTTAATGAGATTATTGAACAAGGAAATATAAAAGATTTGATTCTAGTATCTGAAGCATTACAAGAAAAAAAGATTGCCTATATTGCAGATCATATTGCAAATCAACAGAAAAAATTTACATTTATTGCTGGTCCTTCCTCATCAGGAAAAACAACATTTGCAAAACGTTTATTGTTACAACTAAAAGCAAATGGACTACAAGGTAGTATTATTTCTTTAGATAATTATTATAAAGGATTTGGTAAAATTCCTTATGATATTATGGGGAAATTAGATTATGAATCAATAGAGGGATTAGATTTAAACTTATTAAAAAATAATGTGATGCAATTACTAAAAGAAGGAAAAACAAGAATACCTATTTATGATTTTTCTACTGAATCTGTAATTGATTACCGTGATATTGAAGTTAATGATAAAAGCGTTATTATCTTTGAAGGAATACACGGATTAAATCCTAAATTATATGAAGGATTAGAAATGGAAAAAATCCATAAAATTTATATTAGTGCGCTAACATCAATTAATATTGATTATCATAATAGATTACCTTCTACAGATACTAGACTAATCAGAAGGATTGTTAGAGATTATCAGTATAGGGGAGCAAAAGCAGAAAAAACCTTATCCATGTGGTCATCAGTAAGAAAAGGAGAAGATAAATATATTTTCCCATATCAAGATGATGCCGATGATGTGTTTAATAGTTCGTTAATTTATGAGCATGGAGTATTAAAAAAATTAGCTATTCCCATATTAGAGAAAGTAAATAATCGGGATGAAAGTTTTTCAGAGGCAGAGCGTTTGCTTGAGTTGTTAAGTTACTTTTTGGAAGTAGATGATAATAATATTTGTATAACTTCCATATTACGAGAATTTATTGGAGGATCAGTTTTTAGATAGGAGAGAAAAATGAAAAGTGATATTGAAATTGCAAAAAAATGCCAAATGAAAAAAATAACTAGCATTGCTACAAAATTGGGTATTGATGAGGAATTATTAATTCCTTATGGTCATTATAAAGCGAAAATTCCATTTACAGAAGAACGCGCAAATAGCAACTGTAAATTAATTCTAGTAACAGCTATAAATCCAACTCCTGCAGGTGAGGGAAAAACAACCACAAGTATTGGACTTGGCATGGCAATGAATCAGCTTAATTATAAAACAGTGATTGCCTTACGTGAACCATCTCTAGGACCTGTGATGGGTATTAAAGGTGGAGCAGCTGGCGGAGGCTATTCACAAGTTGTTCCCATGGAAGATATCAATCTTCATTTCACAGGTGATATGCATGCCATTACATCTGCTAATAATTGTATTAGTGCCATAATTGATAATCATATACATCAGGGAAATGATTTAGATATTGATATTAGTGCCATTACATGGAAACGTTGTATGGATATGAATGATAGAGCATTACGAAGAGTGACTGTGCATATTGAAGGGAAGAAAAGAGGTTTAACTAGAACAGATGGATTTACCATTACAGCAGCTTCTGAAATAATGGCGATTTTATGCTTAGCAACTAGTTTAAAAAATTTAAAAGAAAAAATTTCAAATATTATGATAGGATACACAACTAAAGGTGCCCCTGTTTATGTAAAAGATCTAAAAGTTGCAGGTGCAGTTACTATGCTATTAAAAGATGCTCTAAAACCTAATCTTGTTCAAACCCTTGAAAATACACCTGCCATTATCCATGGAGGACCATTTGCTAATATTGCACATGGGTGTAATAGTATTGTGGCAACAAAAACTGCAATGAAATATGCAGATTATGTGGTAACTGAAGCGGGATTTGGTTCGGATTTAGGGGCAGAAAAATTCTTTAATATTAAATGTAGAATGGGTGGATTAACGCCACAGTGTGTTGTGTTAGTTGCCACAATTAGAGCACTTAAATATAACGGTGAAGGAAGTTTAGAAAAAGGTTTTGTAAATTTAGAAAAACATGTAGAAAATTTACGTAAATTTTCTATACCAGTTGTTGTAGCTATAAATAGTTTTGAAAGTGATACTAAGGAAGAACAAATATTATTAAGCAATTTATTAGGTGATATACCATTTGCATACTCAACTGTTTTCGCTAATGGAGGTAAAGGGGGAATTGATTTGGCCAAGTTGGTTGTTAAAAAAGCAAATGAACCTTCTTCTTTTTCCTATCTATATGATGTAAATGATTCCATCGTAAATAAAATAACAAAAATTGCAACAGAAATATATGGCGCTAAAGATGTAGCATTTAGTGATAAAGCTTTAGAATCTATTAAAAAGATTGAGAGAGTAAAAAAAGGGAATTTGCCTGTATGTATGGCGAAAACACAATACTCTTTTTCTGATAATCCAAAATTACTTGGACGTCCTAAAGGATTTACTCTATCTGTAAGAAATGTTGTGTTAAAATCAGGTGCTGGATTCATTGTTGTGTTAACAGGGCGTGTAATGACCATGCCAGGATTACCAAAAGTTCCAGCAGCTAATAACATGGATCTTTTAGATGACGGTAGTATTATAGGCCTTTTCTAATCACATACGTTTTGAACTTTCAAAAGCTAATGGTGATCTCTCACAATCTTCTTCTGTTAAAGAAAGTTGATATGCTAAGGAACTACCTTTCATTTTCTCTGCGGCAAAACACAAACCGTTAGTTCGGGTGTCTAAAAAAGGATGGTCTATTTGGAAGGGATCTCCGGTTAAAATGATTTTGGTACCTTGCCCAGCTCTAGTAATGATTCCTTTTACCTGACGAGGTGTTAGGTTTTGAGCTTCATCAATAATAACCCACTGATTGACAATTGAGCGACCTCTAATGAAAGCTATGGCCTCTGTAGTTATAATATGTCTGTCAAAGAGTTCTTGAATTTTATCATTAAGCTCAAATTCATTTTTATATTTATCATGATTTTCACTATCAAATAATACTTCAAGATTGTCAATAACAGGTCGCATATATGGCGCAATTTTTTCTTCTTCAGTACCAGGTAGAAATCCAATATCTTCATCCATTTTAACATTTGGTCGACAAACTAAAATTTTTCTATAAGAATGTTCTTCTAATACTTTTTGAAGACCAACTGCAAGAGAGTAAAAGGTTTTAGCAGTCCCTGCTGGTCCTTTTAAAATGCATAAAGGGGCTGAATTTGAATCCATCATTAAAGCTTCTTGAATAAACTTTTGATTAGCATTTCTTGGAGAAACACCAAATGGATGTTCATTATGAAAAAGAAGAGGTACTATAAATTTTCCATCATACCGACCAAGGGCAGTATGTTTAGTATTTGTTAATGAACGTAATATAACAAACTGATTAACAACTAAGCCATCCTTGGCTTTAATATTGTTTTCATAATTTATATAGGCATCTTCTGGATGAATAAATTCATTTTTATAGAAATCATTTAATAAACTTTCTTCAGTAAACAAATCTATTTTTCCAGTATATTGTTCTTCATAAATAGGAACTTGCTCATGTAAAAAATCTTGAGCAGTAATATCAACAATTTCTGCTTTAATTCGTTCAAATATATCTTTAGAAACTAGAATTACATTTAACCCTTGCTCTTTTAGTCCAATACAAACCTTAAGCACACGATTATCATTTTTCTTACCATCCCAACAGTCAGGTAATATAACATGCTCACAGTTTAACTCAATCCTAATCATTCCACCACTATCAAGTAAGACACCTTTATTAAGGTTGCCTTCAACTCTTAGTTGATCAAGCATTCTAGCTACTTCTCTAGCATTGGCACCTAAATCGTTGTTTTCTTTTTTGAACTTATCAAGTTCTTCTAATACAACGGCTGGGATGACAATATCGTTGTCTTCAAATGTGTAAATTGAATAAGGGGACTGGAGTAAGACGTTTGTGTCTAAAACAAAAGTTTTTTTCATAAGTACCTCCAATAAATAAAAAAGCACTTCAACCTTTTAAAAGGCCGAACTACTAACAGTTTATGCAATAGATAAACTTAGTTTTCTTTTGTAGTTAATATGGTAATCTTTATCTGTCAAATAAAAACAACTCCTACATTAAGTATATAATATTTATATGATTATATCCACTAAATTGCGTATATATTGATAAACTTATTTTGTAGTGATAAAATGTAATAAATTTACTAATTAGTTTGGAGGAGAATATCATTTTTAAAAAAGAAAATCTTACAATTCCAAATTTCCTTTCATTAAGTAGAATAGTGTTCTTACCTCTTTTATTTGTGTTTGCAATTAAAGACATGCGTCTTGCATTTTTTATTGCATATATTTTGATTGCATCTACTGATTTTTTTGATGGGCAAATTGCTAGACGGTTTAACCAAAAGAGCCCAATTGGATCTCAAATGGATTCAACGGCTGATGTATTCTTTTATATATCTACTGCATATTTTATATATAGATTATATCCAGAGTATCTAGCTCCTAACATGACACTTTTAATTGTGGGGTTGTCAGTAGTAGCTATTTCATTTATTATTTCACTTATTCTATTTAAAAAACCTGTTATGATGCACACCTCAATAATGCGTCTACCATCATTATTAGTATTCTTTTTTATGGTACTATCACATTTCGTAGATACAATATATTTCTTAAGCGCTATTTTAGTAATATATATTATTGGTTTTCTAGAAGAGATTATTATTTTCTTTGTTTATGGATTAGTTGATCCAGATTCAAAGTCTATTTATCATCTTAGCAAATTGAAGAAATAGGATAATTATTTGCAAATAAATAGTTTGAAAATAAATGTTTGACATTTAGTATTGTTAACTGTAAAATATGCCTATGTTATAATCTACGTAGAATTTCTAAAAATCACAGCTATTTTTAAATATGAATATGTATGATAGATTCGAGATTGAGGTATTATTATGCAAAATATGGATGTATTAAAAAGTAAGAAATTAGCCGATTTGCGCTATATTGCAAAAATGATGGGCATAAAAAGTGTTACTGTCATGAGAAAAGATCAGTTAATTGAAAAAATATTAGAAGCTGGAAAGCTAGCAGAAAACGAAAATCCTGAACCAATTAAAAAAGAAACTGCCAGCACAGAAGATAATATGATTGAACCAGTCGAAATCACTTCAGATACAAACTTGCAACAGAAAAAAGAAAAATCAAAAAGAAAAGAAATTACCGGTGAAACAGTTTCAGGTATTCTTGAAACATTACCAGATGGTTATGGTTTCTTACGTACGGAGAATTTTACATATGGTCCAAAAGATATTTATGTATCACCATCACAGATTAAGAAATTATCTTTAAGAACAGGTGATAAAATAGAGGGAATTGCTAAGAGAAAAACAGATGGTGAAAAATTCCAAGCATTACAATTTGTTAATACAGTTAATGGAGATGTACCAGGTGTTGCCATGAAACGAGCTAATTTTTCTAGACTGACACCAATTTTTCCAGATGATAGATTTGTATTAGAAATTAAGCAGCGAGAATTATCTACTAGAATTATTGATTTAATTGCTCCAATTGGAAGAGGACAACGTGGAATAATTGTTTCTCCACCAAAAGCAGGTAAAACAGTTTTATTGAAAAAGATTGCCAATAGCATATCAACTAATTATCCAGAGATTGAATTAATTGTATTATTAATTGATGAACGACCTGAAGAAGTAACTGATATGCAACGATCAATAAATGGAGAAATTGTTTATTCAACTTTCGATAAAGTGCCTGAAAATCATATTAAAATTGCTGAAATGGTTCTTGAACGTGCTCAGAGATTAGTTGAACAGGGAAAAGATGTTGTAATATTACTTGATAGTATTACAAGGTTGGCTAGAGCATATAATATAACTATGACACCTACAGGTAGAACCTTATCAGGTGGATTAGATCCAGGTGCCCTTCATAATCCAAAGCGATTTTTTGGAGCAGCTAGAAATATTGAGTTTGGTGGTAGCTTAACTATTATTGCTACTGCACTAATTGAAACTGGTAGTCGTATGGACGATGTAATTTATGAAGAATTTAAAGGAACTGGTAATATGGAATTACATCTTGATAGAAAATTATCTGAAAAAAGAGTGTTTCCTGCTATTGATATTAATCGTTCAGGAACAAGAAGAGAAGATTTACTCTTAACAAAAAAAGAATTAGAAAGTATTTGGACAATTAGAAAAGCAATGAATAACATGGGAACTGTTGAAACTACAGAATGGTTTATTGATAAATTACTACGAACTAAAAATAATGCAGAATT
>JAUUZE010000011.1 GCA_030590175.1 Clostridia bacterium | reverse complement strand
ATCCATTAAAATACTATAATAATAATCTATATGGCACAGCCACCTTATTAGAATTTATGGTTAAATATGGTGTTAAATATATTGTGCTTTCATCAACAGCTGCTGTATATGGTAATACACTAGATGAAATTATAACAGAAGAAACAAGAACCAATCCTGAAAGTCCATATGGAGAAACTAAATTAGCCATAGAACAAATGATGGAATGGGTTAGCGGCGCCCATGGTATTTTTTATACTGCATTACGATATTTTAATGCATGTGGCGCTCATGAAAGTGGTTTAATAGGTGAAGACCATGCCAATGAAACTCACTTAATTCCTCTAGTGTTACAAGTAGCACTAGGCAAACGAAAACAAATAAATATTTATGGAAATGACTATAATACAAAAGATGGAACTTGTATTAGAGATTACATACATGTGACTGATTTAGCAATTGCACATTCTAAAGCAATAAAATGGATGAAAAAAACTCAAAAAAGTGGTATATTTAATTTAGGAAACGGAAAAGGATTTTCAGTACAAGAAATAATTGACCATGCAAGAAAAGTTACTGAAAAACCCATACTAGCGGAGGTAGATAATAGAAGAGCTGGTGACCCTGACAAACTCGTCGCTTCTAATCAGTTAGCGAAAACGAAACTCGACTGGGAACCAAAGATTACAGATATAGAAAGTATTATACAAAGTGCCTGGAAATTCATGGGTAATTTCCCAGACGGATACGGAGGATAAAACATGTTACGTGCTGTATTTAGGGAGGAACGCTGCAAAGGTTGTGGCCTTTGTGTTGTTGCGTGTCCCGTACATATTATTGAAAACAATCAAAGCAAATTAAATGAAAAAGGATATTTTCCTTCTGGTTTAACAGATCCAGAAAAGTGTATTGCCTGTGGCATGTGTGTCACAGCTTGCCCTGATTTGGTAATTGAAGTTAAGGAGGTGAAATAATGGGCGAAAAAGTATTAATGAAAGGCAATGATGTAATTGCGGAAGCATGTATACGTGCCGGATGTCTTCATTATTTTGGTTATCCAATTACACCTCAAACAGAAATTTCACATTATCTATCAAAACGATTACCTGAACTAGGTGGAACGTTTTTACAAGCAGAAAGTGAAATAGCTGCTATTAATATGGTTTATGGTGCATCATCTGCAGGGGCTAGAGTTATGACATCTTCATCAAGTCCTGGAATATCATTAAAACAAGAAGGTATTTCATATATTGCAGGTGCTGAGTTACCAGCTGTAGTTATTAATGTTGTTAGATGTGGTCCTGGTCTAGGTGGTATATTACCTGGTCAATGTGATTACTTTCAAGCAACAAAAGGTGGAGGACATGGAGATTATAGAAATATTGTCCTAGCTCCTAATTCTGTACAAGAACTATATGAATTAACAGTAAAAAGTTTTGACTTAGCAGATAAATATAGAATGCTATGTATGGTTATGGCTGATGGTTCCATGGGACAAATGATGGAAGCAGTTCAATTTAAAGATGAAGAAGATATTCAAGTTTATGATAAACCATGGGCTACAAATGGTATGGGTTGTAGAGGACATAGTAACTTTATAACAAGTGTTAATGTTAACCCTGATGAATTAGAAAAAGTAAATCTTAGATTACAAGCTAAATATCGTGAAGTAGAAAAAAATGAAATAAGGTATGAAGAAATTAATTGTGAGAATGCAGACATCATGGTGGTATCATATGGAACCACATCTCGTATTATGAAAAATGTAATAAAAGAAGCTAAAAAAATTGGTATTAATGTAGGACTATTTAGACCCATTACATTATGGCCATATCCATATGAAGCGCTAGCTAAACATACAGATAAAGTTAAAGCATTTTTATCTGTAGAACTAAGTGCAGGGCAAATGATTGAAGATGTGAGATTAGCTGTTAATGGTAAGAGCAATTGTTATTTCTATGGCAGAATGGGTGGTCATATACCATCACAGAAAGAATTACTTGATGAAATTATTAGAATTCTAGAAAAGGAGGACAAGTAAATGGCAAAAGAACGACTACACCCAAAAAGTATTAAAGATAAAGTGTGGCACTATTGTCCTGGCTGTTCTCATGGGATTGTTCATAGGATAATTGGTGAAGTAATTGATGAACTAGACATTCAAGGAAGTGTAATTGGAATTGCACCTGTTGGATGTTCATATAATAATTATGAATATTTTGATTTTGATGTTATACAAGCAGCTCATGGTAGAGCACCAGCTGTAGCTACTGGAGTAAAAAGAGTACTACCTAATCATATTGTATTTACATATCAAGGTGATGGTGATTTAGCTGCTATTGGTACTGCTGAGATTATTCATGTAGCAGCACGTGGTGAGAAATTAACCACCATATTTATAAACAACGCAATTTACGGTATGACTTCAGGACAAATGGCGCCAACTACCTTACCACAACAAATAACCACTACAACTCCTACAGGGAGAGATACAGCGTATCATGGGTACCCAATAAGAATAAGTGAAATGTTGGCTTTACAGGAAGGAACTGTTTTTGTAGAGAGAGTTAGTACACATGATGTAAAACACATAAGACAAGCAAAAAAAGCAATTAAAAAAGCTTTTAAGATTCAACAAGCTGGATTAGGATTTTCACTAGTAGAAGTATTATCTACTTGTCCAACTAATTGGCAATTATCACCTGTAGATTCACAACAATGGATTGTTGATAATATGATTCCTTATTATGGATTGGGAAATTTAAAAGGGAAGGATATTAAGGTGTAATCATGCAATATGAAATTATTATTGCCGGATTTGGTGGACAAGGAGTGCTATCAGCCGGTAGATTATTAGTTTATGCAGGAATGCTAGAAGGAAAACATGTATCTTGGTTACCCTCGTATGGTCCTGAAATGAGAGGGGGAACAGCTAATTGTCATGTCATTATTTCAGATGAAGAAGTTGGATCTCCTATATTAAATTTTGCAGACATTGCTATATGTATGAATTTGCCATCATTTGATAAGTTTGAATCATTTGTTCGTGATGATGGGTTTATACTTTGTGATACTTCAATGGTTTCAATTGAGAAAACAAAAGAAACTAGTAAAAAAGTATATGGCATTGATGCCACCACAAAAGCATTTGAACTAGGGAATAAAGCTTTTGCAAATATATTCATTATTGGTAAATTGTTAAAAATAACAAAAATGTTAAAACCTGAAAGTATAGAAAAAGCCTTATATGATGTATTACCAGAGAAAAAACATCATTTAATTCCAATTGAAATGGAAGCTTTAAAGGTGGGCTTAGCAGATTAAACTATAAATAAATATATTAAAATTAAGTACATGACCAATTTGGAAGTGTACTTTTTTTATAAATATGATTTTAATATGCAGTTAAAAGTACATATTAAGCAAATATGCAGTTAGAAGTGCATAAATAAATTGCATTAAACAGTGCAATAATATTGACATATTATACAAAAAAATGTCAAAAAAGAAACAACCTGGCTTAAAAGCTAGGTTGTTTTTTTTAGTAATTTCCTAAATACGTTATTAAACTCTAAAGAGTAAATCAGTATAAGTGGGGAAAGGCCATAATTTAGAATCACACAGAACTTCTAATTGATCTGCATAACGTCTTACTTCAGTCATTGCTGTAAATACTTCGTCTCTATTTAACTCAGCTTGTTTTAATAAGTCTTCTTCACTATTTTGAGCGTTTGATATTTTCTCTTCTAAAATAGTAATTGCTTTACTAAAGTTTCCATTTAAGTTAGATACTTTTGTTAAAAGTTTTTCCTGTGCTGTAGTATCAACTGGTATACCAGTTGATTTAATTGTTACTATTGATTGAGCCAATGATGTAGCAAAATTAATTGTTGCTGGTAATATTTCTGTTTTAGCCATATTTAGCGCTGTTAAACCTTCAATGTTAATAGTTTTAGAATATGACTCTAAAAGGATATCGTATCTAGCATGAACTTCTTCTGGTGATAATACAGCGAATTTATCAAGTACAGCTACATTTTTTTCATCTAAAAATGTTTTAACTGAATCAACCATATTCTTTATATTAGATAATCCTCTTTTTTTAGCTTCATCAACCCACTCATCAGAGTAATTATTACCATCAAATATAATCTTTTTATGATTTTTCATAATATCTTTTATAATCGTTTGAATTTCTTTATCAAAATCATCAGCTTTTTCTAATCTATCAGCAATTTTTGATAAAGTATCAGCAACAACTGTGTTAAGAATAAAATTAGGACCAGCAATTGAACCAGATGATGGTGGCATTCTAAATTCAAATTTATTTCCTGTAAATGCAAATGGTGATGTTCTGTTTCTATCTGTTGAATCTTTTGGTAATGGTGGTAAAACGGTAACACCAATAGTCATAGGTTCTTTGTTACCACTTTCAAGTGGTGTATCATTTTCAATAGCTGTTAATATATTAGTTAATTGACAACCTAAAAATATGGATATAATCGCAGGAGGTGCTTCATTTGCACCTAAACGATGATCATTACCAGGAACAGCAGCTGTTAATCTAATTAAATCTGAATATTCATCAACTGCTTGAATAGTTGCAACTAGGAATATTAAAAACTGTGCATTTTCATGAGGAGTTTTTCCAGGATTTAATAAGCTAATACCATCATCAGTTCCCAATGACCAGTTATTATGTTTACCAGAACCGTTAACTCCGGCAAAAGGTTTTTCATGTAATAAACATACTAAGTCATGTCTAAGTGCAACTTTTTTCATCATTTCCATAATAAGTTGGTTATGATCTGTTGCAATATTAGTAGTTGAGAATATTGGAGCTAATTCATGCTGAGCAGGAGCTACTTCATTATGCTGTGTTTTAGCAGATATACCTAATTTCCATAGTTCTTCATTTAATTCTCTCATATATGATGATATACGTTCTTTAAGTGATCCAAAATAGTGATCATCTAATTCTTGTCCTTTAGGAGGCATGGCACCAAATAATGTTCTACCTGTTAACATTAAATCTAATCGTTTATCGTGTAATTTTTTATCAATTAAAAAATATTCTTGTTCAGGACCAACTTCTGTAATAACTCTTTTTGAAGTAGTATTTCCAAAAGCTTTTAGCACTCTCATTGATTCCAGTGAAATAGCTTCCATTGAGCGAAGTAAAGGAGTCTTTTTATCTAATGCATGTCCGTTATATGAACAAAATGCTGTTGGTATACATAAAATTTCATCTTTTACGAAAGCTGGTGATGTACAATCCCATGCTGTATAACCTCTAGCTTCAAATGTAGCTCGTAATCCACCATTTGGAAATGATGAAGCATCAGGTTCACCTTTAATTAATTCTTTTCCAGAAAATTCTAGAATAACTTTTCCATCCTCAGTTGGTGAAATAAAAGAATCATGTTTTTCAGCTGTAATACCTGTCATTGGTTGGAACCAATGTGCAAAGTGGGTTGCACCTTTTTCAAGAGCCCAATCTTTCATGGCACCTGCAACAATATCAGCAATTGAAATATCTAAACAAGTTCCATTAGTTAAAGATTTCTGTAATGCCTTATAGGTTTCGTTAGGAAGTCTCTCTCTCATAGTTGCTTCGTTGAATACGTTTTCTCCAAAAATATTTGATAATTTACTCATTTTTCGCCCCTTTATATTTTTTTATAAAAAAGGTGTCCACAAATTGTGAACACCATTGTCCTTTAATTATTAATCAAGCGCCATTGCTTTTATTTGAATTATAGTAATATTATACACAACAAATAGTTAATTGCAAGAAAAAGTTTCCATATATAAAATAAGTACTAATGGTACTATTGCATTTTTTTTATCTCATTATAACCTGCTAAATAAAATATGAAGTTAGTAATTGTAATTCCAAGAATACAAATTGTTATCAACATAGCACCAATTGGAAAAGATTTAATAAAAATCGAGATAATAGGAACCAAAACAGTGATGGGAAGTGACACATAGAGTACTTTTTTGTAATATATACTTCTAAGTGAAACAAAAGTCTCGTTATCTATTGGTTTTTCAACTTTATACCCAAATGGTTGTTTGGTTTTATTTAAATTTACAAGCAACAAATAAAGACCAGTTATAAAAGCCAGTGGTAAAAAGAAAAATATAAAATTAATAGGTTGTAACATAATTGATCCCCAAATCTTTCTACCTATATTTTAGTATATGAAAGAGAAAAAAGCAAAAAGAAGTCAATTGATTTAAAATATAGTTCATTGATTGTTTTACTTCATGTTTGATAAAGTATAGATAGTAGAAAAGAATAATGAATTTATACTCCATATATAAATGAAAACAGATTAATGTATTTATAGAGAAATAAAATAATTGCCATAAAACGTATCGTATATGAGAATAATGCTCATATAAATATTGAAATTTGTGCAATTATGCAGTATACTGTCAATAGGTGGTGATATTATGCTTATACAATTTAATTTTAAAAACTATAAATCTTTTAGAGATGAAGCTATATTAGATCTTAGCGCTTCTAATATATCAGAACATACAGAAAGAGTTGTTAAAATTGGAGATAAAAAAATATTAAGAACTGTGGCAATTTTTGGAGCAAATGCAGGAGGAAAGTCAAATATTTTTGATGCCTTTAAATTCATGCGGTTATATGTCTTAAATTCATTTCAATATGGAGGATCTGATTTTAATAATGAATCCTCAGATATGATAAAGCCAATTCCCTTTGCATTTGATAAGGGGAGCAGAGACTTACCATCTGAGTTTGAAGTCTATTATGTTGATAAAATCAATAATAAATACAAGATGTTTAATTATGGATTTTCAATAAAAAATAACATAGTTATTGAAGAATGGTTAAATTCTAAAGCTAAAACAGCTAATGAGTACAAAAGAGTATTTCATAGGATTAATAATAAAATTGAGTTCTTTAAAAAAAATGATATAGGTAGTAAAAATATTGAACTAGCACTTGAAAATGAAACACTAATAGTTTCACTAGGTGCAAAACTTAAAATCGATTATTTGAGGAATGTGAGAAATTGGTTCGCTAATTGTACATTAATAAATTTTGGTGAACCAGCTGAAAATTTGTTTAGGTCAGTAGCTTTACCAATAGGCTTTGTTGAAAATGAAAGTGTTCAAAAAAATGTATTAGAATATTTTACGTCCTTTGATAATTCAATTGTAGATTTTAATATTAAAGAAAACAGAAATAATGAAAATGGTGGTTTGGTATATCAAGTTGAAACAATTCATAAGATGATTGACACAGAAGAAACAAGTAGCATTCATTTGGAACAAGAGTCACATGGAACTTTAAAAATGTTTCAATTCTATCCAACTTTGCAAAAAGCATTAACTTTAGGTTCAATATTATTTGTTGATGAACTAAATGCAAGATTACACCCATTACTTGTCAGAAACATTATTTTAACATTTTTAGATCCTTTAAAAAACATTAATAATGCTCAATTAGTATTTACAACACATGATGCTTGGCAGTTATCAAATGATTTATTAAGGAGAGATGAAATTTATTTCACTGAAAAAAACAATTTAGGGATATCAGAACTCTATTCACTTGACGATATAAAAAATAATGATGGAAGTAAAATTAGAAAAGATGAAAGTTATATTAAAAACTATATGTATGGTAAATATGGTGCAGTACCTGAGTTGAATAATATAAGTTTTTTTAACGAGGATGAATAATGCCTAAGAGAAATAGAACTGGAAATATAAAAAGGAGAGCTGACAGAAAACCAAGAGAATTGAGATTAGGTTATTATTATATAGTAACTGATACCAAAAAAACAGAGAAGAATTACTTATTAGGCTTAAGAGATTCTATACCAGATTACAAAAGAAAAATAGCTATTAAAGTAGAAACTACGGATACTAACTCTATGATAAAAAAATGTAAAAAAGTAAATTCTTATGAACCACAAAAAAGAATTCCGTGGATTGTTTTTGATAAAGATAGAGTTGAGGATTTTGACAAAATAATTCATGAAGCAGAAAGTGAAGGTATTAATGTAGCTTGGTCAAATCCTTGCATAGAAATTTGGTTTAGTGCATATTTTAGCGAAATGAAAACATGCATGGAATCAACAAAATGTTATTCAAATTTCAAAGATGTATTTTTAAAAAAATCTGGGATAATTTATAAAAAAAATGATAAAAATATTTATTCTAAATTAACAAGCTATGGGGATGAATCTGAAGCTATTAGATATGCAAAAGCTAGATTCAAAAAATATAATCAAGATTGTAAAAGGTGCAAACCTTCCATGATGGATGCATGTACAACTTTATTTCATCTAATTGAAAAAATAAGGAGGTAACACTCTCCCGCCTATGCACTCACTAAGGTGAGAAAGGAAGCATTGAAGTTGGAGACCTCTTGTTGACTATATTAAAGGTTTACTTAGATTATTGACAATTAAGAAAGAGAAGATACAATGTAATTACAAAGTAGGTGCGAGGTGAGAAAATGAATTTAAATATTATAAAAATAGGCAATTCAAAAGGTATTAGAATTCCATCATATATATTAAAAGAGTGTAATATAAATGATGTTGTTAGTTTATATGTAAAAGAAGGAAAAGTAATAATTGAACCTATTGAAAGTCCTAGAAAAAATTGGAATCAAGAGTTTATAAAAATGCATCAAAACAATGATGATAAGCTAATAATTGATAATAGTATCTCATAATGAAATAAATCTGGATGGATAGTTTTAGATTGAATTCGTTTTATTGATAAAATTAGAATAATAAAAAAAACGGGAAAATTAGAAATTAATAGCATTAATGAAATTAAAAAAATTCTTAAAGAAATGTTAGTAAATTAACCAAAAAAACACTCAGAGCATTACACAATAGAGATTACTGTAAAAAAGTCGAAATCCCATACGAAAGAGTTGAGAATAAAGTTGAAACAGAGCGAACAATTAAACTTACTATGTAAAATATGTAATAGTAGAACACAGGTTATTTATGATAAACAATTTGATATAACCTATTATTACTGTGGTCATTGTGAATTTATTACTATGGATGAAAAAAAACAAGTATCATTTAATGAAGAACGAAGAATTTATGATTTGCATAATAATTCACTTGAATGTGAAGGGTATGTTACAATGTTTCATAACTTTTTAGAAAATTCAGTAATACCTTTTAAAAAAGAGGGGAAAGCATTAGATTTTGGCAGTGGACCTGAACCAGTCTTATCACAGTTAATTATAAGAGATTACAAGTTTGATATTGATCACTATGACTTGCATTATCAACCAGATAATACATATAAAAATACAAAGTATGATGTCATTTTTACAACTGAAGTAATTGAACATCTGAAAAATCCAATAGAAATTTTTAAGATGTTATATGAAATTTTAAATGAAGATGGAATTTTAGCAGTTATGACACTGTTTCATGATAACAATGAACAGTCCTTTATAAAGTGGTGGTATAGACGAGATGAAACTCATATTTCATTTTATACAATAAAAACATTGAAGACTATTGCTAAATTAGTTGGGTTTTCAATCATTTATACTGATGATAAGAGAGCATGTACTTTAAGAAAAAAAAGTACATAAAAATATGATAAATAACTTCACTTTTTTAGTGGCTTCGATAACATAGGTGATTTGAGACTTCGTTATTAAGTTGTTACTGCAAAACAAGGGAAAAGCTATACCATAATAATATTGCTGATTAACAACAAACAAGAAAAAATTCTATTGAAATTGGGAGCGATTTATAATAGAATATATTAGCGTATGCTAATATGTAATAAGTGGTGGTAATTTAATGGATAAAAAAATACTTAAAAAAATTCAACAGGCTGAAAAACAAGCAGATGAAGTAATAAAAAAAGCTTCAATAGAAGCCGAAAAGCTAGAAGAAAAATCAATAAAAGAACTGGCTATTAATAAAGAAGAATTTGAACTAGACTTAGAAAAACAATCAAATGAAATTATTCAAGCAGAAATAACCATTGCAGATAAAGAAGCAGTGGCTATTTTAGAAAGCAATAAACAAGTTTGTGATAAGTTATTTATAGATTCTCAAGATAAAATGGAAAAAGCAATTAAACTAGTCATCAAAAGGATTGGAGTTAGTAAGTGGCAGTAGTACCTATGAAGAAAATGTCACTGCTAGGATTGGCTGATGACAAAATTAGAATACTTTCACGATTGATGGAAATCGGTGTAGTGGAAATCAATGATTTAGCAATAGAGGAATCTCTTGACTATCTATTTGATAAAGATGTTAATGATAACGAAATAAGCGACATTGTTGGAAAAATCACTTCATGTGAACGAGCTATTAAAATAATAGCACCTTATGATAATCGAAAAAAGCCGTTATTTTCTGTACGAACTGAATTGTCTGTTCATGATTATAGAGAAGTAGTATTTAAGCGTCATGAGGTATTGGCAAAATGTCGTAAAATTATGTCACTACAAGATGAAATTGTTAGTAAAAAAAATGCCATTAATAGAAATCATAATAATATTGATAATTTAAAACCTTGGACACCACTTCAAATTCCAGTTGATACAACTACTACAACAAAAACAAATATATACCATGGTACATTCCCAATTATTGCAGATTTAAATGAGTTAATAAGTGATATAGATGAACAAAAGTTACTTTGTGAATTATATATTGTTAATGAAGACTCTGATCAATATTACGTTACAGCTATTATGTATAAAGATGATGAAAAAGCTATTTTACAGAATTTAAAGAGAAATGGATTTTCTATTATTAATTTTTCACAACATAAGGACATGATTGAAGATAATATTAAAAACATACACAAAGATAATGAGAAACTACAAGATATAATTGATAATAAAGAAAAAGAATTAAAACAATTTTCTATATCATTACATAATATAGAAGTGGTTTTTGACTATTATTCTATTAGAAAACAAATGGAATTAGCAGATGAAGAAATAGTGAAAAGTAAACGAGTATTTATGCTAGAGGGCTGGGTACCTGCAGATAAAGCTGAAATCTTATCAGAAGAATTACATGAAAAATGGTCAGTAGATATAAGCTTACGAGATCCATTAGATGAAGAAGAGTTTCCAGTATTATTAAGTAATGGATTTATTGGTGATTCAACAGAAGGAATTACAGCCATGTATGCTACACCTAAATGTAGAGAAGTAGACCCAAATACAATTATGGCTCCGTTTTTCATTATGTTCTTTGGATTAATGTTATCTGATGCAGGTTATGGTCTAGTTATGGCTATTGCTTGTGGAATACTATATTATAGAATTCCATTAGAAGAAATAACAAAGAAATTTATTAAATTAATGATGTTAAGTGGAGTAGCCACCATTTTCTGGGGTGCTTTATTTGGTAGTTGGTTTGGTAATTTTATTCCATTAATCTTTTTAGGAGATGGAACAATAGATATTTCTATTTGGTTTGATCCAATTAGAGATCCTGAGTATTTATTAATGTGGTCGCTACTATTTGGAGTGATTCATGTATTTGTAGGACTTGCCATGAGAGGTGCAAACTTTGTTAAGCAAAAGAAATATTTAGCCATACTATTTGATGTTGTATCTTGGTATGTATTTTTCTTAGGAGCAACATTTGTTGTAATGCCAATGGTACCAGGAGTTCCTGCTAATATAGCAGCAATTTTTTCACCATATGGTGGTACCTTATTAATAATTGGTGCAATAACATTACTATTAACACAAGGTAGAAGTAAAAAAGGTATTGCAGGGAAAATAGTTGGTGGATTATCAAGTCTATATGATTTGGTTACATTTATGAGTGATGTATTATCATATTCAAGATTATTAGCCATGGGATTAGCAACATCAGTAATTGCAACAATTATAAATGATATGGGTTCCATGGGTGGATGGACAATAATTGGTACTATTGCATTTATATTAATATTTGCTTTTGGACACAGTTTTAACTTTGCAATAAATGCACTAGGTGCTTATGTACATTCATCTAGATTGCAATATATAGAGTTTTTTAATAAGTTTTATGAGGGGGGAGGCAAACCCTTTGCCCCATTTAAGAGACAGACTAAATACGTAAAAATTAAAAATTAGGAGGATTTTGGTCAATGTTTGGAGATTATATCGTTAGTAATAATTTAGGTGATTTATTTGCCTTTCTAGGAGCAGCTGTTGCATTCTTGTTTGCAGGTATTGGATCTGCTAAAGGTGTATCCATTGCCGGTGAAGCAGGAAGTGGAGTAGTTGCAGAAGATTCAGATAAATTTGTGCCTGTAATGATTTTAGAAGCATTACCTAGTACACAGGGGATTTATGGATTCGTTATCGCATTTATGATTTTCTCAAAAATAGGTGGATTAGACTTAAGTCAAGGTTTATTCTTGTTGGCAGCTGGACTACCTATGGGTTTTGTGGGAATGTTCTCTGGTATCTATCAAGGTAGAGTGGCAGCAGCCGCTATAGGGATTGTTGCCAAGAGAAGCCAAGATATGGTTAAAGGAATTATCTTAACCCTAATGGTTGAGTTGTTTGCTATTTTCGCTATCTTAGTTTCTATCTTAATGATTGGAAAGGTATAAATTTCATGTCAGGAATTGATTTGATTATTGAAAAAATCATCTCACAAGCGAACCTTCAGGCTGTTAATGAGCTAAAGTATGTTAATTCGAAAATTGACAAAAATTTTGAAGAACAGAAAAAACGATTTAAGCGAACACTAGAAAGCGAATTAGCACATGCTGTGGTTAAAGCACAAGAAGAGCATAAACGAGTTATAGCAGGAGCTATGCTTGAAAGTCGTAAGAATTTGTTGCAGACCAAGGTTGATTTGATTAATGAAGTATTTGATAAAACTCTAGAGCATCTAATGGGATTATCAACTAATGAAAAAGTTGGTTTTTTAGCAAATATTGCTAAAGGTAGCTTACTTGTTGGTGAAAATGAATTGGTGTTGAATAGTAGTGATAAAAAAGAGATTGGATCTAAATTAGTCAAAGAATTATCAGCTGATAAAACTAAGAAAGTTTCGTTATGTGAAGAAACCATCGATGTATGTGGTGGTTTAGTAATAAGAAATGACAAGATACAGACCAACTTAACCTATGCAGCTATTTTACGTGTTGAACGTGAAAAGCTTGAAGGTGAAGTAGTCAAACTGCTTTTCGAGAGGAGCTAAGTCTATTAGTAATAGTGAGTTAAGATATGCTTATGCCATAGGTCGCATACGTGTCGTAGAAAACAATATGCTTGATAAAAGCAAATATGAGAGAATGATTGATCAATCCTCAGTAGATGATTGTCTTCGAATACTCTATGAAGCAGGATATCCAGAGGGCAGTGATTATGAAAGAGTATTACAATTAGAATCTGTGGCTCTATATGACTATATCAGAGAGATTGTTCCTGATAAGTCAATTTTTGATTTATTTATGTTAAGACATGATGCTCATAATTTAAAAGTATTACTAAAAGATGAATTATCAGGTAAAGACAGTTCTCACTTATTACTAGCTAATGGGTTATATGATGTTTTAACTTTACAAGTTATGTTACGCGATAGAAACTTTGTAGACTTACCTGAACCACTAGCAACTGCTATGGTTTTATCCATTGAAGGATATAATAAGACCAAAAATCCTCAAATTATAGATGTTTACTTGGATAAGGCTAGTTATACAGTTATGAGTAATATGAGTAAAGAAAGTAAACAGCCATTTATTAAAACATTACTTAGTATGCAAATAGATTTAGCAAATATTAAGTCATATATTAGAATAAAAAGTAAAATGGAAGATTTAGAACTTCTTTCAAAAGTACTATTAGATGGAGGAACTATTCCACTTAAAAAGTTTGGTACATTCTTCCAAGATGAAATGGTAGTTTTTGCAGAATATCTAACCAAAACTATATATAGTGATATTGTTGAAAAGTCATTTGCTGATTCCTTTAATATTACTTCATTAGAAAAAACATGTGATGACTTTTTAATGGCATTTTTACGAGTGAATAAACGAAAAGCATTTGGGATTGAACCAGTTATTGGATATTTACTTGGAAAAGAAACAGAATTACAAAATGCTAGAATTATTCTAGTTGGAAAAACTAATGATATAGATAGTGACATTATCAGAGAAAGATTGAGGGTCAGCTATGTATAAAATTGCTGTCATTGGAAAAAAAGATAGTGTATTGGGTTTTAAAGCTGTTGGATTAGATGTGTTTTTTACAGATCATCTAGTTTTATCTGATTTAATTGATGATTTAGCAAAAAAACAATATGCAATTATTTATGTGACAGAAGAAGTGTTTGAAAAGATTCGTGATTCAATCGCTGATTATCATGATGAAATCATTCCTGCGATTATTCCTATTCCCAGTAATAAAGGGTCTAAAGGAATTGGTATGAAAAATATAAAAGATGCTGCAGAAAAAGCAATAGGTGCAGACATTTTGTTTAACGATAACTAAAAAGGAAGTGTAAAAACGTGAGTAAAGGAACAATTGTTAAAGTTTCAGGTCCATTGGTTGTGGCAAAAAATATGAAAGATGCTAATATGTTTGATGTTGTTAGAGTATCAAGCGAGCGTCTCATTGGTGAAATAATTGAGATGAGAGAAGATATGGCATCTATTCAAGTATATGAAGAAACTTCTGGATTAGGTCCTGGTGAACCAGTTGAAACAACTGGAATGCCACTAAGTGTTGAATTAGGACCTGGATTAATGGGTGAAATATTTGATGGTATACAGCGTCCATTGGTGAAAATCAGAGAAATGACTGGTAATACTATTAAAAGAGGAATTGAAGTTGATTCTATTGATAGAGAACATACTTGGGAATTTAAACCTACTGCAAAAGTTGGGGATAAAGTAATAAATGGTGACATTATTGGAACTGTTTTTGAAACAGTTTTAGTTGAACATAAAATTATGATTCCTTTTGGTATTAGCGGTGAAATAACTAAAATTACAGCAGGTACTTATACAGTAACTGATGTGGTTGCAAAAGTTAAAAAAGATAATGGAGATATAGTTGATATAACCATGTTACAAAAATGGCCTGTTCGTGTACAGCGTCCATATAAAACTAAATTTACACCAGATGAACCACTAATAACAGGACAGAGAAATGTAGACACCATGTTCCCAATAGCAAAAGGTGGAACAGCTGCAATTCCTGGACCATTTGGAAGTGGAAAAACTGTTGTACAGCATCAATTAGCTAAATGGGCAGATGCTGATATTGTAGTATATATTGGTTGTGGTGAACGTGGCAACGAAATGACTGATGTATTAATGGAGTTTCCAGAATTAAAAGACCCTAGATCAGGGGAACCACTAATGAAACGTACTGTATTAATTGCTAACACTTCTGATATGCCAGTTGCTGCTAGAGAAGCTTCAATTTATACAGGTATTACAATTGCAGAATATTATAGAGATATGGGTTATGATGTGGCAATTATTGCTGATTCAACTTCACGTTGGGCTGAGGCATTACGTGAAATGTCTGCTAGACTTGAAGAAATGCCTGGTGAAGAAGGATATCCAGCTTATCTAGGTTCTAGACTAGCTCAGTTCTATGAACGTGCTGGTAAAGTACAGGTACTTGGTTCTAGCGAAATATTTGGTTCAGTATCAGCAATTGGTGCTGTTTCACCTCCAGGTGGAGACTTATCTGAACCAGTTACACAAGCAACACAACGTATTGTTAAAGTGTTCTGGGGACTTGATTCAGCTTTAGCTTATGCGAGACATTTCCCAGCTATTAACTGGTTAACTAGTTATTCACTGTATGATACTAGATTATCTGAATGGAAAGCAAAAAATGTAGCAAAAGATTTTCCGCAATTAAAAACAGATGCAATGAGACTATTACAAGAAGAAGCATCACTACTTGAAATTGTTAGATTGGTTGGAATGGATGCTTTATCTAAAAATGAACGATTAATATTAGAAGCATCACGTTCCATTAGAGAAGATTACTTGTATCAAGACGCATTCCATGAAATCGATACATATTGTGCACCAAATAAACAATATAAAATGCTTAGTATTATTATGGCTTACTACTATCAAGGTAGAGAAGTATTAAAATATGATGTTGATATTAATGATTTAATCAATATCCCTGTAAGAGAAAAAATTGGTCGTGCTCGATTTGTACTTGAAAAAGACTTTGATGCACATTATGAGCAATTAAAAAATGAATTAACATCCCAGATAAATGGGTTAAAAACCAAAGGTGGTGAGAGTAATGCTTAAAGAGTATAGAACCATTTCAGAAGTAGCCGGTCCATTAATGCTGGTGAAAAATGTTGAGAACGTAAAATATAACGAATTAGGTGAAATTGAATTATCATCTGGTGAAGTTAGAAAATGTCGTGTTTTAGAAATAAATGGAACTGATGCACTTGTTCAATTATTTAACTCATCTGCTGGAATTAACTTAGCTACTTCAAAAGTTCGTTTTCTTGGAAGAGGAATTGAATTAGCTGTTTCTAGTGATATGCTAGGGCGAGTTTTTGATGGTATGGGTAATCCTATAGATGATGGACCTGAAATCTTACCAGATATGAAACTAGATATTAATGGTACACCTATGAATCCAGCTGCTAGAAATTATCCATCTGAATTTATTCAAACAGGAGTTTCTACAATTGATGCACTTAATACTTTAGTTAGAGGACAGAAATTACCAATCTTTTCAGCTTCTGGTTTACCACATGCTGATTTAGCAGCACAAATTGCTAGACAGGCAAAAGTATTAGGAAGCGATTCTACCTTTGCTGTTGTATTTGCAGCCATGGGAATTACATTTGAAGAAGCTGACTTCTTTATTCAAGATTTTAAGAGAACAGGTGCTGTTGATCGTGCTGTTATGTTTATTAATTTAGCAAATGATCCACCTATTGAACGTATTGCCACTCCTAGAATGGCTCTTACTGCAGCTGAATACCTAGCTTTTGAAAAAGATATGCATGTGTTGGTTATTTTAACTGATATTACCTATTATGCAGAAGCTCTTCGTGAGATCTCTGCTGCTAGAAAAGAAGTGCCAGGAAGACGTGGATACCCAGGATACTTATATACTGACTTAGCGACCATGTACGAACGTGCAGGGAGACGATTAAACTCTGAAGGAAGTATTACACTAATTCCTATATTAACAATGCCAGAAGATGATAAAACTCATCCAATTCCTGATTTAACAGGATATATTACAGAAGGTCAAATCATTTTATCTCGTGAACTATATAAGCGAGGAATTACACCACCTATTGATGTATTACCTTCATTATCTAGATTAAAAGATAAAGGTATTGGTAAAGGTAAAACTAGAAATGATCATAAAGATGTAATGAACCAATTATTTGCAGCTTATTCACGTGGTAAAGAAGCTAAAGAATTAGCTATTATCTTAGGTGATGCAGCTTTGACTGATGTTGATAAGTTATATGCTAAGTTTGCAGATGAATTTGAACGATTATACATTAACCAAGGATTTACAACTAATAGAACAATTGATGAATCAATTGAATTAGGATGGGAATTACTGACCATATTACCACGAAATGAAATGAAACGTATTAGAGACGAATACCTAGTTGAATACTATGATAAGTTTAAAAAAGAGGAATAATTAAATGGCACGACTAAATGTCAATCCCACAAGGATGGAATTAAATAAACTTAAAAAACGTATCAAAGTAGCGAGACGTGGTCATAAGTTACTTAAAGATAAACGTGATGAATTAATGAAAAAATTTATTATGGTTGTTAAAGAAAATAAGATTATGCGTGAGAAAATGGAAGAAATGATTAAAAAAGCTCATGATAGTTTTATTATTGCCAGAGCCATTATGCCTTTTGAAAATTTAGAAGAAGCACTAATGATTCCTAAAAAAAGTGTACAACTTAATTTAGGAAGTGAAAATATAATGAGTGTAAATGTTCCTAAGTTTTTAGTAGATGAAGTATCAACTGATGATGGAAATATTTATCCATATGGATTACATTCTACATCAGGGGAGTTAGATGGTGCGATTTATAACTTAACTGAAGTACTACCCATTATGTTAAAACTTGCAGAACTAGAAAAGAAAACTCAGTTAATGGCTCGAGAAATTGAAAAAACTAGACGACGTGTTAATGCACTAGAGTATGTTATGATTCCTCAATTACAAGAAACTATCAAGTACATAACAATGAAACTTGATGAAAATGAAAGAGGGAATACTACAAGACTTATGAAAGTTAAAGACATGATGTTAGAACAGCAACGAACATAAAAAAATAAGCAGCAATAGCTGCTTTATTTTTACCAAAATTTATATAAATAAATTTATTTTTGTGTTATAATTCTTTGCAGGGAGACCTATACAATTTAAGAGTGAAAGAGATAATATGAATAAATTAGGATATTTTATAATTGTTATTGGCGTAATAATATTAATTGCATTAACAGTTTGTGTAATTATGGCAATTGGAACAAAAATTGATGTAGAACTTGATGGTATACAGTTTAGATTAGGGACAGATAATATTGAGCATGAAGTATCGGTTGCTTTACGATTTGATGGTAGATATGTTAATTCATTTCTAGGACATAATTTTGAAGGTGATATCTATATAGATGGTCATAAATTAAATGAAAATATAAAAGGAAAAACTTCTATTCCTTTTAATAAGTACAATAGTGGTCCATTTTATGATACTGGTTTTGATTATAATACTGTTGTTATAGGTATGATTTATATAAATGATGATTTTTCTAAAGTAGCAATATGTATAAATGAATCATCATCAGAACACCCTGATTCAAAATATTGGGATTCAGATACAGGATTTATGGTGGCAGCTCCTGCCTCTAATAGAGAGCAAGCACTAGCTATTTCAAACGAAGTAATGGAATCTTTTTTACAAAAAGAAATGGAGTAATATCGTATGAAGAAAAAAACAGTAGCTATTTTAAGTAGTATAGTTATTATATGTGTTATTACACTGATGTTAATTATACATTTACCAAGAAATATTCAACGTGAATTTTTAGGCGTTCAAATAAAAGCAGGTAAAGAAAATAGCGAAACTTTAGAATATGTTTCACTATATTTTGATGGAAGATTTCAAAAAGCATTTCTTACACAAGCCTCATTTGTAGGCTATGTAGTATTAGAAAGTAATGGTGATGTTGCAGAAGGAGAAGTAAATATAAGATTTCATCCAGAGCTTGGAGGTCATTTAGTATTTTACTCAACTGACTCATCAGTGCAAAATAATATTGGTAGTATATTCATTGATTCAAACTTTAAGCAAGTAACAATTACAGTTGCTGAACCAGTAGAAGAAGATTTAAACAAAACACATTGGAGTAGTAGTGATGGTCTTATTATATGTGCACCGGCATCTACTAGAGAAGAAGCAATAATAATTTCAAATGATTTAATGAAAAATTACTTAAATGGTAGAATGGAACCAATAAAATAAACTATTAATGATGTTATTTACTTAGTAAAATTTTCAATAGTAGTTAATAATCGTTTTTCATTCGTTACAGAAGTTGAAACAATTCCTATTTCATTATCTGTGAATGTATAGTCAATAAAATTTAATAGTACTTCGTCTAAGTTTTCATTTAATTCAGTGAGAAAAGCATAATACTCTTTATCAACTTCAGGCCATTTTAAAGGCGGATTAGTTTTTTCTTCCATGTATGGTAAGTAAATAAAGTAACTTTTATTCTTTTTTATCTCATTTCCAAATAAAACTTCTTGAACTGTAATTTCATAAGCTATACTAAGTTGATTCCATGAAATTGTGCGACCATTATTATTAGTGTAAGACATTTCATGCTTGAAATATATAATTTCATTTACTTTAAACTTAACTATATGAGATGATGTACTAATTAAGGTGTCAAAAGATACAAAGGCTTTATAAATACAGACATACTCAGTAGAAACTGGTAAATCAGACTCATTTATAATTGTGAATTCTTCTGGTATTACTTTAGGTGAATTACATGCAGAAAGAAGAATTACAAGAATAAGTATAAATATAATTAATTTTTTCATTTCGTATCCTCCAACTTATTAATAAATGTAAATATTCTTAAGATATAATTGTCCCTACCTATATAATAAGGGATAATAGCATACGATAACAATGGGATTTGCTAATATTTTTTGACTTTTTCTTCCATTTTTATGTGTTATAATGAGTAATAGGGAAAATTAGTATAAGTTAGGGGAGTCATGAAAAAGAAAATAGGTATATATTCTTTAGTAGCAATTTTAGTAATTCTTACATTTTATTTATGTATAACAGCTGTACCATTTCCATTTAACAAGACATTTGATGCTTATATGATGAGAGAAAGTGAAGAATCAGGTCAATTAGTTACTTTGCGTTTTGAAGGAGAGTATCGTAATTCTATTATATTTGGAAATATGTTTGTAGGAAATATCTATATTAATAACGAAGTAATTACAAATGTTTATCAAAATGGTATTCAATCTAGTTTAAAACTTAAATTTGATCGTGATTTATTTGTGCGTATATACAGAATGCTACCAAATGAAAAAACAGGAGAATATGATATTAATAAATTTGGAGATATAGCCATTAATTCTAAATTTTCTAAAGTATTAATTACAATTGATGAAGAAGATACAAATACTAGTGGCTTTAAAAAAGCAGATGATCTATTTATTGTAGCACCTGCATACACACGGGATGAAGCACTTAGTATATTTGATACCTTAAGAAGAAAACTGTATTAGCTAATAGGGGTATAAGACAGGTAGTAAGATTTATTTAATTTTTAGTTCTTTTCTTTGTTATATTAATACTAGGTTAGGAGTTTATTATGAAGCATTTTTCATGGTTTATTGTAGGGATAAGTCTATTAGCAATTTTAACTATATTATTTTTTGATTTTACTTTTAGAAAAGTTGATATTACATTTAATGGAATTCTATATATTAATAATGATGAACTAATAGATTACCAAGAAGAACAAGAAATTAGATTTGTAGGTAAATATAGGGATTCAATGTTTTTTGGTAAGTATTTTAGAGGGCTTATTTATCAAAATGGTTTTGCATTGCCAAATCAAGTTAAAAAGGTTGATGAAAATGGAGAATCAATGACTATAACTAATGAATCTATTAATATTGTCTTCGATAAATGCAACAAAGGTGAAGTGAAAATCCGTTATTATCATGAATATAATGATCGACCTGAAATTCATTATGTAGGGGATTTATATATTAATGATGATTTCACCTCAATTGTATTTGATATAAAAAGCCTTTATACTGGTACAGGTTATAGTTGGTATTCAAGCGGTGATACTGTTATCTGTGCACCTGTAGACTCAAAAGATGAGGCGAAACAACTATTCAATGAAGTCATATCTACATATGAAAATTGCATAGAAAATACTGATAAATAAAGTTTCACTTTTTATTAAGGAAAATTTAAGGTTTGATATATATAATAAGCTTAAATTATTTTAGAAGGTGAAAAATATGAAAAAAATATCAGTTTTAATCGTAATACTAGTCATTTCAAGTTTGTTATTAACAGCTTGTGGCAGTAAAACCATAGAAATAGAATCACTTGATGGTACAACAGTTGAAGTAAGTACAGAAGGATTAAGTGAAGAGCAGATAGAGGCACTAGAAAGTGTACAAAATGATGAAATAAGTCTTAAGGAATTAATACTATCAGGGCTATTCACACAAGAATACTTAGAAGAATTAGGTTTAACACCTAATCAACCTAGTTTAATTATGCGAAGTGATGGTGAATTTGCTAGAGATCAAATATCACTTATCCCTGATTTTGCAGACATTGATATTAATGATTTAAATCTTGAAGGTTTATCAGATGAACAAGTTGTTATTATTAAACAATTGCTTAATGAAGAAGTAACTTTACAAGAAGTAATTAGTGCAGGTGTATTAACAAACGAAGATTTACGTAATATTGGGCTTATATCCGCAAATGCTGTTGGTGGCAGAGGCGGTGCTGGTGGCAATGGAAAACAGCCTTAATCATAATATAAAAATTTTTATTTCGTAAAAGGATAGTAGTGATGTACTATCCTTTTATTAGTTCGCCCAGCATGGGCGGACTCTAACGGGTGCAAGTCCCGAGTGCGCTTTTGTAGCAAGAAGTACATAGCCAAGCACAAGGGTGTCCATCGTGAGGTGGAATCTGAAGGAAGTGGGAGGCAAACCTCTGGTCTGACGAACAGAAATCACATATTAGGCAGTTCATGATGGATAAGGTTGCTAAACAAACCAAAGTCCAAAGCTACTGTAATAGTCATGGGTTGTAGATGTGGCAGATAGGTGGAGGGAAAGAGTTCGTTCTTAACTGGGGAGGTCTTAGAACCTAAGTCAAATACCTGTAGTGATATGGAGTGGGTTGTAAGAAGTCAGCAGAAGCCATAGTAGTGAGGACATCTAGGGAAACTTAGAAAGAGCGAAGGGCTGAACAATTTTAGCAGTTACAAGAAAAATGATTGCGTATCAAGCAACATCAGGTGTATTTAGCACTTTATCGAAAGATATGATGATGGCTGAGATACCACGAGAAAAATGGAGGTAGCGAATGTGAAAACGGAGAGTCTATTGGAGCAGATACTTAGTGCAGAAAATCTAAATGATGCATATCTGCAAGTCAAACGTAATAAAGGTGCTGCAGGGATTGATGAAATGAAAGTCAATGAACTTAGCGAACACATGAAAGCGAATGGCGAACGGTTCAAGGAACAAATAAGGAAAAGAAAGTACAAACCACAACCTGTGAAAAGAGTAGAAATACCTAAAGCAGATGGTGGAATAAGAAACTTAGGAGTTCCAACAGTAACAGACCGATTAATTCAACAAGCAATTGCACAAGTTTTGGTGCCAATTTATGAGCAACAATTCAACAACAACAGTTATGGGTTTAGACCAGGCAGATGTGCAGAAATGGCAATTATCAAAAGTCTAGAAATGATGAATGATGGGTACACATGGGTGGTAGATATTGATTTAGAAAAGTTCTTCGATAATGTAAATCATGACAAATTAATGAACTTGATATCACGAACAATAAAAGATGGAGATGTTATCTCTCTCATAAGGAAATTCTTAGTCAGTGGTGTAATGATTGATGATGAATACAAAGAGACAATCATAGGAACACCTCAAGGCGGAAACCTTTCCCCATTACTAAGCAACATAATGCTAAATGAACTAGACAAGGAGCTCGAGGCAAGAGGACTTAATTTTGTAAGATATGCAGATGATTGTATAATCCTAACGAAGAGTGAAAAATCAGCGAATCGAGTAATGAAAAGTGTGACTAACTATCTTCAAGAAAAGCTAGGGTTGAGAGTTAATACTACAAAAAGTAAAGTTGATAAACCTAATGGAATTAAATTTTTGGGTTTTGGTTACTACTTTGATACAGTCTGTTACCAGTTCAAAGCTAAACCACATGCTATTTCTGTAGAGAAACTTAAGGAAAAGTTGAATAAGTTAACATCAAGAAAGTGGGGAGTTAGTACTGCCTATAGGATGATGAAACTTAAACAACTAATAGTCGGATGGGTAAATTACTTTAGAATCGGTAGGATGAAAGATTTATGCAGGAGATTGGATGCACATATACGGTTTCGGCTGAGAATGTGCATATGGAAACAATGGAAAAAGGTCAAAACAAGATACAGAAATCTAAAGAAACTTGGAATTCCCGAAGGTAAAGCATGGGAATGGGCGAATACACGTAAAGGGTATGCCCGAGTAGCCAGTTCCTTTATTCTGCATAGAGCGATAACCAATGACAGACTTAAGAAAGTAGGTTTGGTATCGTTACTAGACCGATACCAATTAGTTCACATTTAGTTCTAAGATTGAACCGCCGTGTACCGAACGGTACGCACGGTGGTGTGAGAGGACGGTAGTTGAACTAATCAGCTACCTCCTACTCGATTTTTCTATTTATACTAAATTGATTATCATTACTAAAATTAATTGTATCTGTTTTCCCATTGGTAAGTGAAATTGTTAAAGTAATATTTTCATCATCACCACTTCTCTTAATAGAGATAATTTTAGATTGTTTCTCATATACTTCCATTACTGAAACAAAGGTTGATTGACCACCAATTGTTTCTAGCATGAGAGTTGGTAACCATAAACTGTTGTTTCCACCAATATGGTCCTTCATTCTAGATAGATCAACCCACGACTCACAGATGCTTACTTTTCGGTTAGTTGATAAATCTGTATAAGCAAAATATGTTTCATTATCATGAAATGTTACAGTGAATGGAGAATTAGGAGAATTATCAGTTTTAAAATTACGCATGAACTCATATTCATCATACTGTGTGGGTGTTAATGATAATTCTTCTGTTTCTAAGTTTATAAAAGTACTTCGTTGAAATTTACGATGGCTATTTCCACCAATAGTTTGATAAATGTCAATTACATAAGAGTCTTGTTCATCTATATCAATCATAGCTAATAATCT
>JAUUZE010000134.1 GCA_030590175.1 Clostridia bacterium | reverse complement strand
TATCAAAGGTCTATAAATCTACAGAAGAACTAAATGAAGCAATTGTATACCTTATGACCATACTTGATGATAATCAAGAAATTTCTACTAACCAACTTATATACTTTTATGATATTGAAAATAAACAATTTAATAGTTATAGAACAAAAGAGGAAATTGCTAATTGGCAAATGAATATAGACTTCTTTAATCAAAAAGAAGAAACTATAATCACTGATGGAAAGTTGTTTTTCAAATTTCTACAAGAATTTTTTGAAATAAGTGAAACATATACTGAAAAGCAAGTTAAACAGGTCATAACAATTAGATATGAAATATTAAAAAATAGATGGTTTTGGTATGAAGGTGAAGCATTATTAATTTCAAAAGACATATCTAAAGAAACTCTAGCAATGGTAACAGAATCTCGACATAAAATTAAAGGTTTGACCATAATACCATCAATGACTAGAGAATATGGACAAGTTTATGATATTGCTCATGTTTTAGGATATGTTGGAATGGTAACACCTGATGATGTTACTGAGTTAGGTTATGGGACAGATGATATTATTGGAAAAACAGGGATAGAAGTATTTGCTGAAGAACTGTTAAAAGGTACCCATGGTTATATGGATGTTATAACTGATGAAACTGGAACTATTTTATCAAAAGTTGATGGAGAAAAAGCTGTAAATGGAAACGATATCTACTTAACCATAAATATGAATTTACAAAAAATTGCCATGGAATCACTACAAAAAAATATTGAGATTATTAAGAATAAAGCTAAAGTAGATGATACTAGAAATTTTGCAGATGCAAATGCAGGCGCAGTTGTTGCAATAGATATAAAAACAGGTGAAGTATTGATAATGGCAAGTTATCCATCTTATGATCCAAATTGGTTTATTCATAACAATCAAGAATCCCGAGATAAAATATATGAAGTTTTTACTGATAATATTGGTAAACCCATGTTAAATAGGGCTATACAAGAAACCTATACTCCTGGTTCAACATTTAAACCAATTGTAGCTATTGCAGGACTTGAAGAAAAGATAATTGACGAGGAAACAAAAATTTTAGATACAGGACACAAGGTTATTGGAGATTGGGATTTTTATTGTTTAGAATATGTAATGTCAGGTTATTGGTTTACACATGGATGGTTAGATGTAAAAGAGGCTATTACAACTAGTTGTAATATGTTCTTTTATATTTTAGGAGTTGATACAGGAATTGAAGCAATTAATAATTGGGCAGAACAATTTGGATTAGGAACTAAAACTGGAATAGACTTATATGGTGAGGCAACAGGGATAAGGTCTAACCCTGTATATAAATACTCAACAGAATTTGAAAAATGGTACATAGCTGATACTGCTCAGTCATCAATTGGTCAACTATATCATAATTATACACCACTACAATTAGCCAATTATACAGCTGCCTTAGCTAATGGAGGAAAACTTTTTACTCCATTTTTAATTAGTAAGGCTGTTGATAAAGATGGTAAGGTAATATATGAAGGAAAAACTCAATTTAAACAAATTCCATGGGAAGAGAAAACTTTTGAAATTATTAAAGAGGCAATGGAAGGTGTTGTACTAGATGGAACTGCAGGGAAGGTTTTTGCAGATTTTCCAATAACTGTAGCTGGTAAGACAGGAACAGCTGAAACAGGTAGAGAGGCTCATGAATCTTCTAATGGAGTGTTTATCTGTTATGCACCCACTGAGAATCCTCAGATAGCCATAGCAGTTGTCATAGAACATGGAGTGTGGGGTTCATACACAGCTCCGGTAGCTAAAGATATACTACGAGAATACTTTGGGTTAAACTATGATAAGTAAAGGAGATAAAATGCTTGGTTTAATACATATTTATACAGGTAAAGGAAAAGGGAAAACAACAGCTGCAACTGGCTTAATGATACGAAATTTAGGTTATGGTAATAAAGTGCTTTTTGTTCAAATGCAAAAAGCCATTCCATCTGGGGAGATTTCAATAATTAACCAATTACCTAAAGTAACAATTATACGTTGTACTGATAAAAAGAAGTTTTATTTTTATATGGATGAATTAGAAAAAAAAGAATATATTACTCAACATAAAGAAGGTTTTTCAAAAGCAATTGAATTATTAAAAAATGAATCGTTTGATTTAGTAGTTTTTGATGAAATTATTAGTACTGTAAATGAAAAAATATTAAGTATGGATAAATTAATAGATTTTTTAAAAAACAAGCCTGAAAATTTAGAAGTTGTACTAACGGGTAGAAACGCATCAAAAGAATTAATTGACATAGCTGATTATGTTAGTGATATCACTTGTGTAAAGCACCCATATGATAAAGGTATAAATGCACGAAAAGGAGTGGAGTACTAATGGCTAATTGTCAAATCGCTATAGATTGGAAAGATTATGAATTAATAGAAGCGGGAGACTTCATGAAGTTAGAGCGATGGGGCGATGTAATTTTAAAACGCCCTGAACCTCAAGCTATTTGGCCATATGATAAATGGCAATCTTTTGATGGAGAGTATCATAGAAGTAATAAAGGTGGGGGACATTGGGAGTTTAAAAAGCAGCTTTTAGAACAGTGGACCATAAAATATAAAAATCTAACATTTTTAATCTCACCAATGGGATTTAAACATACAGGATTATTTCCAGAACAGGCAACCAATTGGGATTTTATGATAGCTAAGATTAAAAAACAAAAACGTGAAATTTCAGTATTAAACTTATTTGCATATACAGGTGGAGCTACAGTGGCTTGTGCCAGTACAGGTGCAAAAGTCTGTCATGTTGATGCATCAAAGGGAATGGTAAATAGGGCTAAGCAAAATTTAGAGTTATCAGGATTTAAAAATAGCGAAGTAAGATTTATTGTTGATGATGTAAGTAAATTTGTTAAGAGAGAAATTAGAAGAGAAAAACACTATGATGCCATTATTATGGATCCACCTAGTTATGGAAGAGGTCCTAAAGGGGAAATTTGGAAAATTGAAGAAGAACTTTATGAATTAATCAATTTATGTATGGAAGTATTAAGCGATAAACCAATATTTTTTATGGTTAATTCGTATACAACATCACTATCACCTGTCTTAGTAGAAAACATATTAAAACTTTCGTTAAAGAAAAAATTCGGTGGGACCGTGACAAGTTATGAAATTGGATTACCAATTACAAAACAATCAATTGTTATGCCATGTGGCTCAACAGGAAGATGGGAAAATGCTTAAAATATTATATGAAGATAATCACATAATAGCGGTTACAAAGCCTTGCAATGTTCCAGTGATGAAAGATGCATCTAATGATTTAGATTTACAAACAATGGTGAAATTATATATTAAAGAAAAATATAATAAACCAGGTAATGTGTTCATTGGGTTGGTTCACAGACTAGATAGGCCAGTTGGTGGAGCTATTGTATTAGCTAGGACATCAAAAGGAGCATCAAGGTTATCTGAACAGATTAGATCACAAAAAATGAGTAAAACCTACTTATGCATTGTCAGGGGTACCATGGTAAAAAAGAAGGGAACTTTGATTAATTATCTTGTAAAAAATCAACAGATAAATAAATCTTCAATTGCAAATAGTTCTAATTCCCATAAGAAAAAGGCAATACTTGATTATGAAGTTCTTAGTGAAAAAAGTGGATTGTCATTGGTTAAAGTCAAATTACAAACAGGTAGACATCATCAAATAAGAGTACAACTTAGCCATCTTGGGTATCCTATTTATGGAGATTTAAAATATGGGACAATAAAACAAAAAGCTCAAATTGCTTTATGGGCACATGAGATTGTTTTTGAACATCCAACAAAAAAAGAGGAAATAAAAATTACATCTTCTCCAAACTATGAAATATTTCCTTGGAGTCTATTTATATAATTTAATTTTTTACTAACTTCATCTTTACTAATTGTAGATAATCCATTAAATGGTTTAGCTAATGCTTTATTTATATAGTATTTAGCTTCTGTTAGATTACCACGTAGTTGCATTAATATCCCCATGTTGTAATAGGCTTCTGGAAAAGTTGGGTTTTTTTCCAATAGCTTTTTATATATCTCTTCTGCCATATCTAGTTTTCCCATTTTAATATATGTTAATCCTAAATTATCCATGATTCCTTTAGAGTTTCTATTAAAATTATGAGCTTGTAAATTTACATTTAATGCTTTATCTAAATCATCTCCTAAAGTAACAACATAACCATAAGCTGTATATATTGAAGTTGATTCATGTGTTTCTATAAGCTGATCATACAATGTTATTGCTTGTTTTATCTGTTTACTTTTCCAAAGATATAGTGCTTTATTTGATAGAAGAATTTCTTTTTCTGTATCAGTCATTTCTCGCTTTTCAACTTCTAAAATTATTTGCCCACATTTTTTATACTTTTCATTTTTTAATAAAAGGTAAATAAACTTGTTTGCTGTGTCCATTGAAGAATTCTTAAATTTATAAGCTTTTAATAAATACTTAAGTGATTTAAGGGAGCGCATACTTTTGTCATGATATCCTGCAAGGATTTTATAAATTTCTTCTTTTTTTAATAAGAAAAATACAGTGAAATATATAATAATTATAATACTTAAATAAAGATAATCTTTTCTAAAACCAAAGAAAATTATCAATAGAGGGAAAAATAAATATATGATTAACTTAGTTAGCTTTTGGGGTAGTTTCATAGCTTTCTCCTTTTTCAAAGGTTATTATATATTACAAAAAAAAAATACACAAGAAAGTTATTTACCTTGACAAACATATAGTGGTCATTTAAAATATGTAAGTGCCATTTGGCATATGTTGTGGTGGATGTAGTTCAGTTGGTTAGAGCGCAAGATTGTGGTTCTTGATGTCGTGGGTTCGAATCCCATCATCCACCCCAGAATAATGGGATGTAGCCAAGGCGGTAAGGCAACGGACTTTGACTCCGTTATGCGTAGGTTCGAGTCCTGCCATCCCAGCCAGGGCCATTAGCTCAGTTGGTAGAGCACATGACTTTTAATCATGGTGTCGAAGGTTCGATCCCTTCATGGCTCACCAAAAAAAGCATCTTTT
>JAUUZE010000175.1 GCA_030590175.1 Clostridia bacterium | reverse complement strand
TTTGGTTCAGATGCACATTCATCTGATTGGGTTGGACATGGGTATGATATTCTAAAAGAATCAAAGTACTATAAGAAAGCTTTTACTAGATAATCACACTATAAAAGAAAAATAGGTTATTATTGGCATAAATTATCATGTGGCTAAATTATTTTACCCTAGGTAAAATAATTTGCTTGAAAATCAATATAGAAAAGACTATACTTAATAGGCAATAATAAAATATTCTATACTCAATAGAATAGGGCCTATCTATACATTACAATTTCACACATCAGATAAACTTATATTTTTAAGCAATTTACAAAAGATTAACCTTTTTTACAGATTAGGTAAGTTTTTGGACTCGTAAAATACTTATCAAAGTATTTACATAAAATTATTATAGGAGGAAAATATAATGAAAAGAAAACTGTTGACGATAGTACTTGTTTTATCATTCCTAATAACTATTTTGATACCTTCAAACGTTTTAGCTGCTGATACAACAATTGTTATCGCTCATACTAATGACATTCACGCACGAGTGTTTGAAGGCAAATATGCTGGAATGGGATTAGCTAAAATCGCCACTTTAGTTGACGAGATCCGTGCTGAAAATCCTAACACCATACTAATGGATGCAGGAGATACTTTCCATGGTCAAACAATTGCCACATTGGAAGAAGGCGCTAGTATTGTAGAAATCTATAACCTTATGGGCTATGATCTTTTGACCCCTGGTAATCATGATTTTAATTATGGTTATGAGCGGCTATTAGAATTAGTTGATATGGCAGATTTCCCAGTTATTTCTGCAAATGTAATGACCGGTACAGGTACCACCTTATTAGATCCATATGAAATTATGACATTTGATGGTGTAAAAGTTGGTATTTTTGGATTAGCTACTCCTGAAACTACATATAAGACACATCCTGACAATGTTGCAGGGTTAACCTTTGCAGATCCTTCAGAGAAAGCACAAGAAATGGTAACATTATTAGAAGGATTAGGTTGCGATGTTATTATAGCTCTAGCTCATTTAGGAACTGATAATGATAGTTTCTATACCAGTGAAAAAGTGGCTGAAGAAGTAGATGGCATTGATGTTATTATTGATGGACACAGTCATACTGTATTTCCAGAAGGTCTAATGGTAAATGGTACTTTAATTGCAAGTGCTGGTGAATATGGTAAGAACTTAGGTGTAGTAGAAATTACTGTTGTAGGTAATGTGGTAACTGCAAAAGTAGCTTCATTAATTACTAAAGATGATGCTGCTGAAACAGTTCCAAATGCAGCTGTCTTGGCTTTAGCTGAATCAATCAGTGCATCTCAAGAAGTAATTTTATCTGAAGAAGTTGGTAGAACAACTTTACTATTACAAGGCGAAAGAGATTATGTTAGAACTGGTGAAACCAATATGGGTAATCTTGTTACTAATACAATGTTAGAAGAATCAGGTGCAGATGTTGCAATAACTAACGGCGGTGGTATTAGATCTAGCATTGATGCAGGTTATATTACAAAAGGAGATATTATTACAGTTCTACCTTTTGGTAACTACATTATCACTAAAGAAGTAACAGGTGCAGTTATTAAAGAAGCATTAGAATACGGAACTAGTTCTTATCCTGATGCATCAGGTAAATTCCCACACGTGGGTGGTATGTCATTTTCAATTGACTTATCTAAACCTGTAGGTGAAAGAATTGTTAATCTACTTGTAAAAGGTGAACCTATTGATTTAGAAGCTACCTATATCCTAGCTACCAATGATTTCATGGCAGCAGGTGGTGACGGCTATACTATGTTAATGACAGAAACAGTTAATGAGTATAAATCTCTTGATGAAGCTGTAATTGACTATATTATGGCTAGAGGAGTTATTGCTCCACTACCAGAAAACAGAGTAACAGTTATTGCAGGCTCTTATGTTGGTGGAGATGGAACCTATGAAGTAGTTGCAGGTGATACACTATCAAGTATTGCTGCAATATATGCATTAACATGGGCTGAGCTTTATGAAATGAATGAAGCAACAATTGATGATCCTAATTTGATCTATATTGGCCAAATGTTAGTAACTCCATAGAGAAGTAAAATCTTAATATGAAAGAGGATGGAAAAACCCATCCTCTTTTTGTTTACTAAAATAACAAGTATATTTTTTCAATTTTCTAAGGGAATTTCTTCTTCATTTATAACTTCATCTTTTAGTTTGCCATATATATCAGTTATAAAAAATAAAATAATAACAAATATCATTACAGCAAGAATTCTCATGTCTAATAAGTGAGCATTAAAAACAAATGGTCCATAGCTTAAAAAAACAGTAGCAATTAAAGCAATTGGTATATAAAAGAACTTTCTATTATAAAAAGCATAAATAACTACAAGTACTTCTGCTGGAAAATAATATCTCTCATGCATCTGTGGTAAGAAAAAAGGTAATACTAATAAGAAAAGAATTGAAGTTTCAACAATCAAATCAGTAGTAAGTTCTCGCTTGCTTAACCCAATCCATAAGCTTATTACCAGCACTATTATAAATGTAGCAATTAGTCCTATTTTATTAAACAAAATAAAATCTGCATCTGGAAAAAACTGATAGATATTTGCACAATTCATTGTTAAGTATGGATAATATCCAACTTGAGTAAAGTAAATAGTAATTAACTCTTTAAAAGGACGACCAATAAAATATGCAGGTAGTAGTGTTAAAACATACACAATAGGTGAAATAAATAATTGCCATAATTTTAATTTTTTACGTAATAAGAAAACTAATAATAATGGAACTATGAAAATTGCTTGTAATTTAAATGCAACAGCAATACCAAAAAATACCATTGCTAATACATTTTTCTCTTTTATTAAGTAATAAATCATACCAAGTAGAAAAGCTGTAAATATCATGTCGCACTGTGCTGCAAAGGCCCCATTTAAAATAACAGTTGGAACGAATAATGTAATTGCATATGCCAAATAAGGAATAAAACCTTTTTTATACTTTAATTCCACAATTTTAAAAATGTAATAGGCTGCAACAAAATCGAATAATATTGAAAATATTTTTATTTGAAATAGAGAGAAAACTGGAATATATGTCATTATTGTCAAGAAATACATATAAAGGGGTGAATAATTAGAAATAGGCTGACTTAAAGCTACAAATCCCCCATTAGCAGTAATCTCTTTAAACCACACATTTAAATACCAGTAAAAATCAGGTGACTGATAATCTTTAAATATGTATCTAATAACTATTGCCAGTAAACTGACAATTATAATAAAAGTAATTTTAAATTTTTTATTCTTTATTATTTCCATATATTCCTCTTTTTTGATTATATCATTATTTATTA
>JAUUZE010000135.1 GCA_030590175.1 Clostridia bacterium | reverse complement strand
TAATGCCATTATAGCCGTTGCACCAAGATTTAAATTTAAAACAGCAATTAATCATGCTGCATTTACTAAAGAATTTGATGATGTTATAAGTGATCTAGTTCCTTCTCTTCGTTGTTTAAATGAGGATGCCACTTTCTTTGAACAATTAGCTATAAAAAAAAGCAAGAGATTGTCATGGTATGTTTGTTGTCGTCCTCATTTTCCTAACACTTTTATTAAATCACATTTATTAGAAAGCTGTTTTATAGGCTATTTAACATCGCTATTAAATCTAAATGGATTTTTACGATGGAATTATACCGTTTGGCCTGAAAACCCCAGAGAAAAAATTTCTTTTAGAAGCGATGATTGGCTGGCTGGAGATATGAATTTTGTTTATCCAGGAAATTTTGGTGGACCAATTCTAACCATTCGCTATTTTGCTATGAGAAGGATGGTAGAGTGTTATGATTTATTAGAGCGAGCTGCTTTTAAAGATATTTCAATTAAAGAAACAATTAAACAGTTACTTATGGGAAATACCTCACTTTCTGATATTACTAATTCAGGATATGATGAGAGTTTAAAAGAAGTACCTTTCTCACTTGAATTTAACGATTATGAACAAGCACTCAATTTGATTTATAACATACTTGCTTGATTATAAAGATTAGTATAGTATAATACATATCATATTTTCTGCGATGAAGAGAAAGAGTATGTTAAGAGTATATGACAGAGAGTCTTGGTAATTATGCTGAAAACCAAGATCATGTACAAAACAGAAAGTGCACCTTGGAGCAGTTAACAAAGAGATTTGTTACGGGGATAAGCCGTTATACTTAATTAAGTACAATATAGAGTGGAACCGCGTATTACGCCTCTATCCCCCTTAGTGGGAGTAGAGGTTTTTTTATAGGAGGAAACAATGAAATTATATAATTCATTAAGCAGAAGCAAAGAAGAATTCATACCAATTGAAGCAAATAAAGTGAAAATGTATAACTGTGGCCCAACGGTTTATAACTACTTTCATATTGGTAATGGTCGAAACTTTATAATCTTTGATACTCTAAGAAAATATTTAACTTATAGAGGATACGAAGTAACCTTTGTTCAGAATTTTACAGATATTGATGATAAAATGATTAATAAAGCAAACGAAGAAGGTATTACTATTAAAGAATTAGCCGATAGGTATATTAAAGAATACTTTAGTGATGCTGGAAAATTAGGTGTGAAACATGCAGACTTTCATCCAAAAGCTACTGAAAATATTGGACCAATTATAAAACTTGTAAAAACTTTACAGGAAAAAGGTTATGCCTATGAGATAAATGGTGATGTGTATTTTGATACAAAAGCATATAAACCCTATGGTAAACTATCTAAACATAATTTTGATGATTTAGAATCAGGTAGCAGAGTTGAATTAGACAAACGAAAAAAGAATCCATCTGATTTTGCTTTATGGAAATCAAAAAAAGAAAATGAGCCTTTCTGGAATAGTCCTTGGGGACAAGGTCGTCCTGGTTGGCATATAGAATGTTCTGCCATGGCCATGAAACACTTAGGTGAAACAATTGATATTCATTCAGGTGGTCAAGACTTATTATTTCCTCATCATGAAAACGAAATTGCCCAAAGCGAAGCTGCCACTGGTAAGCCCTTTGCAAACTACTGGCTACATAATGGATTCATTAATATTGATAATCAAAAGATGTCAAAATCTCTTGGAAATTTTTTCACAGTTAAAGATATTATCAAAAAATTTGATTATGAGGTATTGCGCTTTTTTATTCTCTCTTCACATTATAGAAGTCCCATAAATTTTTCAGATAAATTATTAGACAGTGCAAAAAATGGATTAGATAGGCAATATGAGTGTTTAAAAAATCTCACATATATAAAATCAACTTCAAAAGTTAGCGATTCAACAGAAGATGAATTGGAATTACTTACTTTTATTAACGAAACAGAAAATCAATTTATTCTTCATATGGATGATGATTTTAATACAGCAGATGGTATTGCTTCTATGTTTGACTTAGTAAAGAAAGTTAATCTAACAAATATTAGCTCAATTAAGACAGCTAATTTAGCTATTATGATGTTAAAAAAATTAGGTGATATTCTTGGTATATTACAGCGAGATATTGAGTTATCAATACCAGATGATGTAATTGCCTTAGCTAATCAGCGTGTGCTAGCTAGGAAAAATAAAGATTATAAAAAATCTGATGAACTAAGAGATTTATTATTAGAAAAAGGCTATACTATTGAAGACACTAAAGACAGTTATAAACTAAAAATTATATAAAGAGGTTATTATGAATATTTCCGTTTTCCAACCAAAGTATCCTAAAAACTATGAACAAACACTTGATGTAATAAATCAAATTATTGATATATGTAATCAACCATTAAAAGATATAGATTTATTAGTTTTTCCTGAATATGCTAATTGTGCAGGAATGAGTGACTTACAAGATAAACTTATACATATAAGAAAGTACAATGATAAACTTTTAGAAGTACTAAAAAAACGAGCAAAAGAAACAAATACTACTATTTCAATTAATATGTTAATTGAAGAAAATAAACTTATATACAATGCAACCATACTTATTTCTAAAAAAGGTGTTATTGAAGCAATATATAAAAAGACTCATTTAGCTTATCCTGAAATAACTGGAGGAATTACATCTGGTAATGAAGTACTATGTGTAAAAGTTGATGGAGTAACATATTCGTTCGCCACATGTTTCGAATTATATTTCACTGAGTTTTTTGAAGCAATCGCTTACAAAAAGCCAGATATTATTCTTGCACCTTCTTATCAACGAAGTGAACACTTTGAAACATTAATGACACAAGTTAATGCTAGGGCATTAGATAGTGAAGCCTATGTTATTAGGGCATCTTACTCCATGGGTATAGATAGTCAAACAGGTGGTTATTCACAAGTATCCTCACCTTTAGGTGAAATGCTACTTCAAGCTAAACAAGAAGAAGGAGTATTTACAATAGATATTGATCCATTTAAAAAACGCCTACGTCCTTTGGCTCATGGACTAGATAAGATGAACTCACGAGATATTGTTGATCAATTTAGACGTCCTACATTATATCGTCATGGTGGTAGTTACGTAAGAATGGAAGATGATTACACCTACCCTCGTGTATGTGCTCATAGAGGTTTATCTCGTGGTTGTCCAGAAAACACACTACCAGCATTTTTAGCAGCTATTGCTGTTGGCGCTGATGAAATAGAATTTGATTTACGTGTTACTAAAGATAAAGAAGTAGTTATTTGTCATGACCCAACAATTGACCGTACAACAACAGGCAAAGGCGCTGTTAGTGATTTAACCTTAGAAGAAATAAGAAGCGAAGATGCAGGTATTTATATAAATGAGTATTGGAAAGGTATAACAATGCCAACTATTGAAGAAGTATTTGTAGCTTGTAGTGGATTAATTAATATGAATATTCACATCTATGATCCAGGTGTTGATGGTTGGGTTATTAAGAAAGTCAGCCAGTTAGCAAAGAAATATGATTGTGAGAAAACGATTTACATAGCGGGGGTTGAAGATGTTCTATCCTTATCTCTAATCCATGCTCCCCATATAAAACGAGCGTGCCTTGCGGCTCAAAATATGGATAATCAACTTGACTATGTTAAAAAATACGAATGCCAAATAGTACAGTTTGGTAGAGCTGTGAAAAATAAAACAATTATCGATGCAAAAGAAATGGGTATCATATGTAATATGTTTTATGCAGATGATGAATTAGAAGCACAAGAATTTGTTAATAGAGGAATTGATACAATCTTAACAAATGTTGCCCCTACTATTATAAAGGCAATAAAAAAGAGTAAGTAGTAAATTCCCAAAATGCCGTTCATTAGGTTTTGACTCCTAGTGTGTACACTAGGTGGGTGTTTTACTAGAAACTGTAGTTTTCCTTTGCCGTTGCATTAACCTTAAGGATAATGGCGGATTTTGTAAAAGGCCTGACCGTCATCTCTAAACACAAACTCCCAATTGTCCATTGTAGGTTCAAAACACCAATGTTTAATCGTACATTTCAGGAATAAATTTCATACTCTATATATTAATTATAACTATAACAAAAAGTTATTTCAAGTTTATTACTATGATTTTTCTTATATATGTGTGCTATTTTGCTTCCATTATTTCTTTTCTTGTGTAAAAGGTATAATCTGTCAGTAACTATTCAAGGTTTCTAATATAATGAAATAAATAGTTGTTAGCAAACCCTGCATATTTACCAAATTTATCTCTTCCAAATTGAGAAATATTTGCTAACGACATACCACTTTTCCCATATTCATTTTCAATAACACGTTTAATCCAAACGTCAACTGGAAAAGCATCAAGATGAATCCCACTAAATAACAAGGCACAATCAGCCACTTTATCTCCAACACCAAGAAATTGCTTTAAGCTATTTTTTGCTTCATCATATGACATATATTTAAGTTTAGTAAAATCATAATTTTTTTCGTATATGCTTTTAGCAGTTTGATGAATGTATTGATTTCGAAATCCAGCTTTACATCTATTTACATCATCAATACTAGCAAGTGCTAATTGTTTTTTTGTGGGAAAAGCATAAGTTATTTGCTCATTTATAATAATCTTATCACCTAAGGTTTCACTTAATATTTTAATTATTTTCTTTATTCTTGGTATGTGATTATTTGCAGAAATAATATAACTTATTAATGTTTCAAATGGCTCTTGTCTTAAAACATGTAACCCACTTGCTCTATTAATTGCTTTTTTAAGCAAAGAGTCAGTAGATAAAATTTCAATGATATGTTCATAATTTCTATCTAAATCAAAATATGGTAACCAGATATATTGAAAGTCCTTAGCTGTTGCATCATCAATATATAACTCATTATTTATTTGCCCGATAGTAATAGTTCTATGATAAGCAGATCCTTTATAACGTGCTTCATCAATTTTTTCCCATCTAAAACACTGACC
>JAUUZE010000161.1 GCA_030590175.1 Clostridia bacterium | reverse complement strand
TTTTCTTAATGGCTGATAAAATTAAATCTTTTTCCATAATTTTCCCCTATTCTTCGTCAAATATTTCAGATTCTACCATTGCACACAGTACATGATACACTGGTAACATTAATTCTTGTACTCTATAAGTTTCAATCGCTGGTACTTTTAACATAACATCACATAGTGAGCTTAAACTTCCACCACCTTGTCCTGTAAATCCAATGGTTTTCATTTTTAATGCTTTTGCAACTTTTATAGCATTAACAATATTCCTAGAATTACCAGAAGTAGTAATTCCTAATAATAAATTATTTGGATTACGATATCCATAAACTAACTGTGCATAAACCATATCAGATTTCACATCATTGATAAAAGCTGTTGTAATAGCAATTTGACTAACTAATGAGATAGCTGGTAGAGCTCCTTGTAAGTTGTTATATAAATCTTCATCACCTATTGCTTTTTTATCTTTTTCAGATAGTGGACGTTTTTTTAAAAAACCCTTCATCAACTCACCTACAATATGTTCTGAATCAGCAGCAGAACCACCATTACCACACACTAATAAGGTTCCCCCTTTTTTATAGCAAGTCAACATAGCTTCATAGGCTATTATTATTTCATTTCGGCAAATTTCTAGTATCTGATTATCTAAAAACATTTTTTCAAAAATCTGCTTTGTTTCTTTTTTCATTGTTATTTTCCTTCCATCAATTCATAAGCTGCAATTGATAAGGCTTCTAAATCTCCAATTCTCTCTCCTAATCCAGCAGGTACTACCTTACAGACCGCTCGCGCATGGGAGATAGTCTCCTTTTCAATCACTTTCTTTGCATGAGGCCATAGGATATCACGACTTCTTGCAAAGATACTACCGATTATTATAACTTGTGGATTTAATATGTCAATAAAAAGTGATAATCCTTTTCCAAGATAAGTTCCACTGATTTTATATATTTCAAGTGCTAAGGCATCACCCGCCTCGGCTGCGTCCCCTACAATCTTAGCATTTAGGGTTTCTAATTCGTCCATATTTTTACAAAATGATACACTTTCACCTAATTGTAATTTTTCAAGTACTTTTGCTTTTGCCAATTGAGCAATACCTCCACCAGAGCAAAATCCTTCTAAAGATCCTGCTTTACCAAAGCCAACAGGTCCGTGTGGTTCCATCCGAAGGTGGCCTACTTCACCAGCCATATCATTTGTACCTAAGTAAAGCTTATTATCAAGAATAAGTCCACTACCAAAGCCTGTTCCAAAGGTAATAAACATTATATTTTCATAACCTTTACCCGCTCCATATAACCATTCAGCTAGCGCTCCTGCTTTAGCATCATTTTGCAATTTACAAGGAATACCAAACTTATCAAAAAATATTTTTACTATGGGAATATTTATCCAACCAATCAAATTAGGAGGAGACAAAATTATTCCATCTCGAGAATTAAGTGGTCCTCCACAATTAATCCCCATCATGGCAATTTGTGAAGGTGCTAATTGATGTTTACTAAGCATTTTTTCTACTGCTCCAAAAAGTTGTGAAATTACTTGATCAACACCTTTTATTGTTGGGAATTTTATTTTATCAATGATATCAATTTCATCTTTTGTTGGATCTATTTTATTTCGTGGCTTACCTAACACAACCGCACATTTAGTTCCACCAATATCAATTCCTAATAAAAACATAATTACTCCTTGTATAATTTACACAATATATATGGTTATTTTATTTTAACACCAAATATCTTCTGTGCATATGATCCAACCACTGCAATATCTTCATATACAGCTGGTGTACCCTCTATATTTGCTCCTAGAGAAATGCTATCTTTAATCACACCTGAAATCCCTTCAATTAAATGCATTTGACCAAAGCTATTACAAAATAGTATATAGCCTTTTCCCGAAGGTGTATAAATTGCTGTGGGAGATGACCATGAATAAGCATCAAAATTATCAACCCAAACAACTTGTCCTGTAATTTTATCAATAGCAACTAATTTACCAGCACCTTTTGCACCTGTTTTTGCAATTGAATAGATAACAAGCCCTTCTAAATCATTTTTGCCAATAATTGGTGATCCTAATACTCCACCATTAATAACACTATCATAATAACACTCATATTCAACTTGCCATATTAATTGGCCAGTTAAGGCATTAAATTTTCTTATATATGAAGGGTAATATTGATCTTCTTCATTTTCTTTATCTCCTTGTCTATCAACTTCTGTGGCTACATACAAGAAGACTCCTTCATCTGTTACTTCTAAAGCAGGAGACGAATCAGCATCATCACCTAATGAATAAATCCACATAGTTTTAAATGTTTGTAAATCAATACAAAGCAATATACCAGAATTATCTGTTGCAAATAAGTAATGATCATATATAACAGGGGAACTTTCAAACCCATACCTTGTACCAAATGGGTTAGTATATCTGAATTTGGTAATTATGGGGTCTAATGTTAATTCTCCTGTAATTATATTAAAGGTTGTATTAAGTTTGATTTTATAAATAATACCATTTTCACCTAACTCATAAAATGTATCATTTTTTGAATCTAATAAGCCAGATGAATCAAAAGCATACCATCGCCTCAACGCATCTTCATCATTACCTTCAATAAGATAAATAACACTTTGATCAGTTAAATCATACATTCTAAATTTAGGATCTAAAAATTCGCTATCATTTTCATTAATTCCTTGACCTGTGTATAAGATTGGATAACCTCTCTCATCTATTGAAACGCTACCCTTAGTAGGATAACCCATGTTTATAGGTTCCCTTGTCCATTCACCTGTTTCTAAATCACAAAAATAGATATGCCCATCTAAAGTAGCATAAATAACTTCTTTTAAATCTGTATTCTTGAATTGTGGATATACATTCATAGTAGCTAGTACATCTGGTGACCAATTAACAATGGATGGTTGACCTGTCCAACCTACACCTGGCCAGTACCCCCCAGAAGGTGTCATAATAATACCGATATCAAAATCCCAAACAATTTCTAGTTTCTCTTCTTGGATATCAACCGTTCCATAGCTTCCACCATCACGATAGTTATTTCCTCTAAAAGTTGTAACCCCTAAGCCACTACCATACTCACTACCTTCACCAAAATAAATATTATCTTTATCAAAGTAATATTTAGTAACTTCACCATCAACAATAACTTCTTCTGTAAATTGGTAATAATTATATGGTCTAGCTGATTCAATAATGTTTTCAGGAATCATGGTTGTTGTATTTACTGCAAATGAAGGGAGTATACCTTCTGTGACAAAATCATACACTACTTTACTCGTTTGTTGAATGATTTCATAAGCTTCATTTTCTCTAACTTCATTGGTCATTATGGAAAGAATATATGGAGTGTCAGCATAAATAATACCTCCATCTAAAAAAGAGGGAATAGGATAATATGTTCCAATTTTATGTGCTATTTCAACTGTTTTTGGTAACAAACTAGGAATTAAATCATTAAATATTGAATTTTTTAAATAATAGACCATATCTCCATATATATCTGGATTCTCATCATATCGTAATTGTAATTCGCGAAAATATAAATTCATATCATATGGACATGTTCTATAACTATGATAATCAATTACTGCACCTAAAGAATTCATATAATTGATAAAATTCTCTTTTCCAATAGTTCTAATAATCATATTTATAGCACAGTTATCACTAATAGTAATTGAGAGTTCTGAGAGTTCACGTATTGTGTATACATCTCCAAATTCACCTAATATGATCTTACCTGTACCCCACTCTAAATCTTCTTCTAAATATTCTACTTCTGTTTCTAAATCAATTGCCCCTTCTGCTACTAACTTATATAAATACAAATTAATAGGTACTTTTGAAGTACTGGCAGCAATATATTTTTCTTTATCTCTTATCCCAAATTCATCAGTTGTTTGAAAATTATAATAATATAGTCCATAGTCTCCTGAGTAGGTTGCTAAATAAAGCTTTAGATAATTGTATAA
>JAUUZE010000138.1 GCA_030590175.1 Clostridia bacterium | reverse complement strand
ATTGATAATGTTCAAGGACTATTAATTAATCAAGCACCTATAGGCTTTTATAAAAGTTATTTACATACTGTAGCTAACGAAGGGAACGCTGAATTAACCTTATATAAAGATGATATTCATATATTTAGCTCAGGACCAGAAAAAGTAATTCTTGGGCCTAATGAAGAAATGTATGATAAAGTGTTTAAAGAAGATGAAGCAACATTATATACATATACTTTTACTATTGATGATAGTGATTTTACATTAAAAATCTATAGAGTTAAGGATATCCGTTTAATTGCACAGAATGTTGAATATTTAAATAGAACGAATCTTATGTATCTAGGTGTATTTGTTCTTGCTTTAGCATTAGCCATTATATTATCTTTGTTAATGGCAAAACGTTTTAATCAACCTATATTAACCATAAGAGAAAATATTAATTACATAAAAAAAGGGCAATACAAGAATATTAAAGAAACTACTACAAAAGCGAAGGAACTTCATGAATTATCTAATGAAATTAATTTATTAGCAGCAAGTAAAGAGCATGAAGAAAATTTACGGAAACGACTCTCAAGTGATATTGTTCATGAATTAAAAACACCTATTACAGCTTTATCAGCTAATCTAGAAGCTATTCTAGATGGCATATATAAACCAGATCAAGAACGAATTAAAGTGTTACTAGATCAAACTAATAGATTAGCCCGTTTAGTTAATGGATTATCTAAATTAACAATTTTAGAAACAAATGCAGAACATATGTCAATTGATAAGATTAATTTATCAACTATGTTACATGATATATTTGTTACCTTCGAACCTTCAATTACTGAAAAAGGGTTAAAGAGTATTGAAGATATAAAAAGTGATATATTCATTTTAGGTGATGAAGATAAATTATTACAGAGTTTTGTAAATATTATTTCAAATGCTTTAAAATATACTGAATATGGCTCAATCACTGTTTCACTAGAGAAAAAAACTAATCAAGCAATAGTTACCATAACAGATACAGGTATTGGTATTGATGAAAAAGACTTGCCATTTGTATTTGAACGTTTTTATAGATCTGATATTTCTAGAAGTAGACAAACTGGAGGAGCAGGTATTGGATTAGCCATTACAAAGGCTGTTATAACAGCTCATGATGGAGAAATATCTGTAAGTAGTGTCAAAGGACAAGGTTCTATCTTTACAACAACATTGAAATTAGCAAAATAATACAAAAACTATAATTAATATTAAAATCATATCTAATTGTTTTTGTTCTTTCATTATGCTTAAATATTTATTATAATAGAAACTAGGGAACACCATTACTTTAATATAAAATATTTTTAATAAAGGATTTTTAACTTTATGGGGAAAAAGGACAAGAAAAATCTAAAAAGCATCATAAATACAACTATTACACTTACTACTCTTTCTAAAAGAGGTAGAAAGTGGTTTGTGTTAAAATGTATTAATGGTGCATTAATGGGCATTGTCTGGGGAGCTCTTACTAGGTATATTGAGTTTTTTACAAAGGCTGCTATTGATAAAGATTTAGCATTTTTCAAAGAAACTACGATAGTATATGTTATATTTCTTGTTTTTATGATAATGATAAGATTTACAGGACCTTTTTTAGGAAACAGATATTCAATGTATGCAATCAGAGACTTAAAGCGAAATATTTTATTTAATATTCATGATTTGAAAATTAGCTATTTTGATGATAGACACTCTGGAGATATCATTACAAAATTATCAAATGATGTAGGCATTATTGAAAATTTTATAAAATATGATCTTACAACATTGTTTGGATATTTACCGGGATCATTTGGATATAGCCTTACTGTACTCTTTATTATGAATACTAAACTTACTCTTTTTGTGTTACCGCTAGTTATAGCTGCCTCTTTTTTTACTATACGTTTTTCCTTTAAAATGAGACAAATTTCCAATCAGAGACAAAAATTTGTAAGCAACATGAATATGATATTAAGAGATATATTAGAAAATGTTAGTATTACTAAAATATTCAATCTAGATAAATACTTTTACAATAAATATGATGTAGAGTTGACGAATGCTCAACATGAAGAGAATAAAGTATATAAGAATAATCAAATTATTTCTGTTCTTGGACATCTAGTTAGAATCATACCTTTTGTTATTGCTTATTTTCTGGGAATTTTCTATATTACAAAAGGACAATTAACAATTGCTCAGCTTGTAGGATACACAGCCTTAGTTGGGTATACATTTGGAAGTTTTGCAAATTTATTTGCAATTATATCACATGCTGCACAATCAACGGGAGCTATGGATCATATCAAAGAAATAACTAATGAAACAAAAGAGAGAACAGATGGTAAAGATTTTACAAAGAACAATTGTGAAAATGCATTTGAATTTAATAATATATCTTATGAGTATGTAAAAGGAATTAAGGCAATTAATAAAATGTCATTTACAGTTAAAAAAGGAAGTAAAACAGCACTTGTTGGTGAAAGTGGTTGTGGTAAATCAACAGCTGTAAAGTTGTTACAAGGATATTATGAAAATTATAACGGTTCTATTTTAATCAATGGTGAGAATTTAAATAATTGGGAACTTAAAAGCTTAAGAAATAAATTTTCATATGTGTCTCAAGATGAGTATTTATTTTCTGATAGTATTAGAAATAATATTATGTATGGTAAGATTAACGCAACAAAAGAAGAATTTGAAAACGTATGCAAAATAACTGGAGTTAATGAAATTATAAGCGAGTTAGATGAGGGGTATGATTCAGTTATAGGTGAGAGAGGCTCTAAATTATCTGGTGGGCAAAGACAGAGAATTAATTTAGCACGAGCGCTTTTATCAGATAGTCAATATATTCTTCTTGATGAACCAACTTCGAATTTAGATACAAAATCAGAATATTATATTGAAAAAGCAATTAATAGCACAAAGGATAATAAAACAATACTCATTATTGCACATCGCTTAAGTACAATTATTAATTGTGACAATATTATTGTTATAAAAAATGGAACAGTAGTTGAAAAGGGTACTCATTTACAGTTAATAAGTAATAAAGATGAGTATTATAATTTATATAATTTACAAGAGGTACAATGAAAGTGAAAAGTAAAGTATCAGTAATAAAAGACTTGAAAAAAGTTTACAAACTTAGTGGGAAAAGTGGTTCTAGGTACTTTTCGCTTGTTATTTTAAAGTCAATTATTGATGGGGTAAGCTTACCGTTGATGGCCTATTTTTCTAAATTTATTATTGACTATGCTATATATAGAGATAAAAATGATTTGATTATTAGTTTTATAATGATTGGTGCACAATTTATTACTACTGTTTTAAGTTCCATATTAAATTATTATATCAATAAAAGAAAATACATTATTGGTATGAATATAAAAAGAGAAATGTTTACACATTTTCTTAAATTACCAATACCATATTTTGAAAAAACACATAGTGGTGATACAATTGCAAGAATTAATGGTGATACAGATTTATTTCTAAAATCATTAGATATGGTATATATGATAACATCAAATTTTACTTCTACAATTATTATGCTACCAGCAATATTAGTACTTGATATTAGAATGGGCATATTATCTGCAGTAGTTGGTACGCTATCAGCTTATATTAACAAAAAATTTCGTGTTCCGATTAGGAAACAAAATGATACCCTAAGAGAGCAAGTTAGTGTAGTATTATCTGAAATTATTGAAAATATATCAGGGTTTAAAATTATAAAAACATATAATTTACAAAAACATTTTAAAGATAAATTTATAAAGAAACAAGACGATATAATAGCAACAAAAAAGAAAAATATTATATATTCTAGTGCTTTATATAGTTTAAATAACTTTATATATCAATTTAACAACTCAGCTGTATTAATTTATGGAACTTATCTAATTATTATGGGTTCTTTAACAGTTGGGGCTTTAGCAGCATTAAGACAGTTAGGAGTTAGAATTGGATATTTATTAATTAATACTTCAGAAAATTTTAGTAAAGCTCAAGATGCCTTTGCAGGTAGTGATAGAGTATTAGAATTTTTAAATGAAAAAATAGAAAATGAAAGAATTAATATCAAAGGAAGTGATTGTGATAGTTTAATCTGTTTAGAAGATATTAAATTTTCATATACAGAGGGTATTGAAGTTTTAAAAGGAGTAACTATTGATATTAAAAAAGGTGAAAAAGTAGCTTTAGTAGGGTACAGTGGTCATGGTAAGAGTACAATAATAAAACTGCTATTAGGTCTTTATGACTTCAATGAAGGTTTCTATACTTTTGAGGGCAAAAGTGTAAAAGAATATACAAAGAAACAAATCAGAGAAAAAGTAAGTTATGTCTCGCAAAATGCTACCATATTTAATGGGACTATTAAAGAAAATATATTACTTGGGAAATTAGATGCTACTATAGATGAAGTTAAAGAAGCTGCTAAAAAAGCACACGCCCATGAATTCATCAAAATGCAAGTAGATAAATATGAAACAATGGTTGGTGAAAGAGGTATTAAATTATCAGGAGGGCAAAGACAGAGAATAACGTTAGCACGAGCTATCCTTAAAAATGGAGAGATTCTTATTTTAGATGAAGCTACCTCTAATTTAGATTCAAAATCAGAAGAGTATATTAAAGATAGTTTGGATAAATTTATGAAAGACAGGACAAACATTGTAATTGCTCACAGATTAAGTACTGTAGAAAATAGTGATAATATTTATCTAATAGAAAATGGTAAAGTGGAAGAACAAGGAACTCATAAAGAGCTAATAGCTTTAAATGGCAAGTACTCTAGGTTGTATTATAAAGATTTTTTATAATAACTATAAATAACTT
>JAUUZE010000048.1 GCA_030590175.1 Clostridia bacterium | reverse complement strand
TGAAAAACCTTATCAATATCTTGGAACTGAATATGAATACTCATATATGAGGGCTAGTGAACAAGTGGCGAAAGCGACTGTTAGTAAATATCTTATTGAACGTAAACATCAGATTACTTACTATGCTAGAGTTATTAATCCAGGACAATACGAAGTTATGGGCACTTATGTGAAACTACTGAACTCTAATAAAGTGATTTACCAAGACCAAAATAAAACAATTACAATTCGTGAGTAGTTGTAGGCTTTTGATTCAATTTGTTAAGGATTATTCCTAAGGTAAGGAGAGCCTATCAAATAGAAGAGAGTAAATAGGACATGATGGAAATGGCTATGGCCCCACCCATCATGTTCTTTTGATTGTCAATTAAAATAATATATAATTTTACTAAAGTAATGGCATAGCAAAAAACAACTTACAATTGTTTTCATAGGTGCTTTTTGCTATTATGATAGAGTCATGCCCCGGTGGTCCAGTGAATAAGACGATGGATTCCGGTTCCATAAACGCAGGTTTGATTCCTGTCCGGGGTACCAAAAAGGATTGATTATGAAGATAGGAAACTTGCAAATTAACGGGAATATTTTTTTAGCTCCAATGGCAGGTGTTACTGATGTGTCATTTAGAACTTTATGTTATGAAGAGGGTTGTTCTTTTGCATATACAGAAATGATTAGTGCTAAAGGGTTATATTATAATGATAAAAAAACAAAAGAATTATTAATAAGAGGAGAAAATGAACCATATTTAGGAGTACAAATTTTTGGAAACAATCCTGATATTATGGCCCATGCTGTTACATATTTAAATACATTAAATATTGATTTAATTGATATTAATATGGGTTGTCCTGTTCCTAAGATTGTAAAGAACAAAGAAGGTAGCGCATTAATGAAAACACCTGAATTAGCCGGGAAAATCATTAAATCATGTGTCAGTGCATCATCAGTTCCAATAACAGCAAAGATACGTTTAGGATTTGATAAGCAATCAATTAATGTTTTAGAATTTTCAAAATTATTAGAAGATAATGGAGCAGCGGCTATTACTATTCACGGTAGAACACGAGCTGAATTTTATAAAGGGCAAGCTGACTGGTCATATATAAAAAAAGCAAAAAAACAACTATCTATTCCAGTTATTGGGAATGGAGACATAACAACAAAAGAAGAGTTGGATAAGAGACTTGATGAAACAAATTGTGATGGAATAATGATTGGAAGGGCTTGCCAAGGTAATCCGTGGATTTTCTCACAATTAAAAAGCAAAAAAGAAAAACCATCTATTGAAGAAAAAATTCAAATGATTCTTAAACATTATGAATTAATGGTTGAATATAAAGGAGAGATAAGAGCTACTTTAGAAATGAGAAAACACGCAGCCTGGTATATTAAAGGAGAAAGAAATGCTAAGAAAGCAAAAAATGAAATTTTTAAAGCAAGAACAATTAGCGAAATGACAAAAGCTATTAACCTACTAAGATAGAAAAACAAGACTGTGGGGCAGTCTTGTTTTTTAATGGGGTATAGTGAATCATTTTATTTAGGGGTTGTTATATTATTAGTATAATATTAAGATGTGAACAAAGTGTTAGCAAAATGTTAACAATTTGTAAACAAACATTTATATATTTCTAACATTTTACTGTTATAATGTATATATGAAGGATAAAAAAAATCAGATTATTATAACAAAAGAAGAAAAACAATTCACACGTTTAATTGCTATTTTTGCAATTATTGTTATTCCTTTATATACAATTATATTTGGTATCAAAAAACCACCAAGTATTTATACACTAAGTATGATTGGAAATAGATTTGATTTTAGATTAGAGTATATTATTTGGGGAATTATAACTGGAGGGTTATTTGTTTATTATCTTTTTTATTTATTTAAGCGTGCAAATTTTACTGACAATAGAGCAAAAATATTTCTCATTCTATCAGATGTATTTCTTGTTCTAACAGTCCTTATTCCAGCTCTTGAAGAAATAATGCCAGTATTTGCATTTATGCATCGATTTTTTGGAGTAGCTTTTGCTTTATCTTTGGTGTTAGCCGTTTACTTTTTTGTATTATACTTATCTAAAGGTCACAATCAAGTAAAAAGAAGATATTTACTATCACTATTTACAGTTGTTGCTGGATCAATTTTCTCACTATTTGTTTTTGGTAATACAGGAATTTTTGAATTATATTTCTTTATTTCCATTTCACTCTACCTTATACTAGTAAGTACTTTAATGAAAAAATTAGAAACCAAAAAAAATAAAGGTGAATAAATATGAATATAAGAAAAGAAAAAACACCATCACAATCAAAAATTGAAATGACACAACTTGTTTTACCAAATGATACTAATTTACTAAATAATCTACTTGGTGGACGAATGCTTCACTGGATTGATATAGCTGGAGCGCTTGCAGCATCAAAGCATTCAAATTCAAAAGTTGCAACAGTTGCTATTGAACGAGTAGAATTTAGAGAACCCATAAATGTGGGAGATATGGTAATCTTATTCGCTACACTAACTTATGCAGGAAATACTTCAATGGATATAAAAGTTGATGTATATTCTGAAAATTTAGAAACTGGGATTAGAATCAAAACAAACAAAGCTTACTTAACTTTTGTCGCACTGGACCATCAAGAAAAACCAAAAACTGTTCCACTATTGATACCTGAGACACCTAGTGAAATAAGCGAATATAAGTTAAGTGAAGATAAGAGAATAGAAAGAAAGAGAAAAAAGGCGAGATAGTTAGAATAGTGGAGTATAAGTGTGAAAATCTGCATTAACACTCGCTAAAGGTCAAAGATAGTCAAAATCAGACATTGTGTTCTTTTAAAATTGAGAGTATTATATAGTTAAGGTCAGTAATGGTCAGAGAAATAGAATGTAAACTATATTAAAGGAGAAAGAAAAATGTTTGAATTAATACCAAGAAGATATAATGTAATGAGAAATTACAATCCTTATCATATGTTAAATGTAATGAATGATTTTTTTGATAATGATCAACCAATATCATATGGAATAAAAACTGATGTTAAAGAAACTGAAAATGAATATATCCTAGAAGCTGAATTACCAGGATTCAATAAAGACGATATTACATTAGAAACAAAAAGTGATGTATTAACTGTTGTGGCAATTAAAGAAGAAGAAAAAGAAGAAAAGAAAAATGGATACTTACGAATAGAACGAAGAAGTGGGCAGCTTGAAAGAAGTTTCAATCTTGAAGGGATTGATAACGAAAAGATTAGTGCCAAGTATAATAACGGAATACTAGAGGTAACCTTACCAAAACTTGAAATAGTAGTAGAAGAAAACAAAAAAATTCCTATTAATTAAGAAGATTTTAGTAACTTTATAATCAAATAATTACAAAAAAGCCTGTTTTTTAAATTAAAACAGGCTTTTTTTAGCATTTTAATTAAAATTTAAAAATATTTGTGATACAATATATTGTGTATTTACTTAATTTGTCTCTAAGTTTCAACTACATAGGGAATAGGGACAATTGTATTAGCCGCTTAGCTAACTAAGTTTGTACTTGCAGTGGGTTGATTTTTACAAAATTTAATGACATAATAATGTTGCGATTAAATCGTATCAGGGGGATATATTTAAGACGTAACTTAAGAACAATTGAGTTCTTAAAATATTATTTTTTACGGAGGTTGAAGAAAGTGCTTCAGAAATTAACAAAGATGAAAAATCAAAAAGGTTTTACACTAGTAGAACTAATGGTAGTAGTGGCAATATTAGGTGTTTTAGTAGCAATAGCTATTCCTGTTTACAACACTGTAACGTTTAGTGCACAGCAAAAATCACATAATGCAAATGTTAGAACATTAGAAGGAGCAGTTGAAGTTTATGCTGCAGATCATCCTACAATACTAAGAACAGATATGGATGTTATAACAGTATTGGCATCAGTATATATTAAGGAAGTACCAGTTAATCCTTTACCTACAGGAACTGTAGTCGGGACTGTTACATATTCCGGAGCGTATACAATGACAGATGGAGTTATATCTCCAACATATATACCTACACCTTAAAGGATTATAAGAAATAACCATGAAGATTTATTCTTCATGGTTATAACCTTTATAACTTAGGACATCAATTAGGGATAATATTTTTTACAAAAGAGGGGGTATACTAGTGAGCAAAAAAGAAGAGTTAACAGGCTTTAAAAAATTTGCAGCTGAGAACAAATCGTTATTATTTACAATACCAGTTTTTGTTGTATTATTGGTTATTGTTCTTTTTGTATATGTGTTTAGTGGAAACAAGGATAATACTACAGAAGTTATTACACCTACACCATCACCAGTTGCTACAGTGCAGCAAGAACCAACTGAGTCTCAACCAGTTGAAACAACTTCGCCTGATGATCAGAGAACAATAGTCATACCACTACCAGATACAGAGAGAGATAAGGATTCTGAAGAAATTTATAGGAATCCATTTGCTGTACCATATAAGGTTAGTGGAATCATCTACAGTAGTAAAGGTGATTCAGTGGCAATCATTGAAGCAGAAAATAAAAGCTTCATTGTCAAAGTTGGAGATAATGCCGAAGATTATTTTACGGTTTTAAATATTGAAAAAAATTCAGTAACATTGGAAGTTGAAGGAAATGAACTGATTCTTTCATTGTTAGATAATTAATTATATTATGGAGGTGTTTTTGTGGGTTATAAGAGAAAAAGTATAACCGTTAAAGCAATAAGTATATTATTAGTACTGACACTTATGTTAATCAGTGCTACTTCTGTCATGGCGTTAGAAGGTCAAACGAAAATCATAGAGTATACTGTGCAACCAGGTGACACCCTATATAGTATTTCAAAAACCTTTGATGTTGATAGAGAAATAATATTACAACAAAACGGTATTGCTGACAGAGCTGTAATTTCTGTTGGACAGGTCTTGTTAATAGAAGTACCAGTAACTGAAGAACCAATAGTTGAACCAGAACCTGAACCAGTGGTTGAACCAGAACCTGAACCAGTGGTTGAACCAGAACCTGAACCGATTATAGTTGAAGAAATTGAAGAAAATGTTGTAGCAGCTCCATTAGGAGTTTCTTTTGCAGACAGTACAGTCTTTACTTCAGATGATGGAGAGAAAATTGACTTTATTGTTGAAGATGCTGATGTTAGAGATATTCTTTCAATGTTTGCAATTAAATTAGACATGAACATTATATATATTGGAGAACCATATAAGGCTAGTCTCCAATTAACTGATGTAGAAGCAACAACTGCTTTTGAAATTTTCTTAAAAAGTAGTTCAGAACAAGGTGGCTTAAGTTTTATCCGTGAAGGTGATTTAGTTATTGTAGGCCCAATAAACACATTGGAGGAAAAATTCTCTGAACGACTTGTTATGACTGAATTTAAATTACAATACATGGATCCTGAAGATTTAGTAGGTTACTTAGATAAATTAGGAGTTAATTTAACTACACTGATTTTAAATGAAGGTTCTAATGTATTAATTGCACAAGGATTTCCATACGAGATTGCTAAAGCAAATGAAATTATTAATTCACTAGACCGTGCAGAGTATTATGATGTTAGTGAAACAGGCGGAGTAGAAGCTACAGTTGAATTAGTAGCTTATACGTTAAAATACATTTCAACAGATACAATTAAAGATGTATTAAGAAATTTAGGATTAAATATAACAACATTTACTGTTAATACTTCATCAAATAAAATTTGGGTAAGTGGCAGTGCTGTTGATTTAGCTAATTTAGAAGAAGTTTTAATTAAAGTAGATGTACCTGAAAATGTCACAGACAAAGAATTTGGTATATATCGTTTAAAATATGTTGAAATTGAAGCCATTAATAATGCTATGAGAGATTTAGGATTATGGGATATCATTGAAGATGGTGCAGGAAGCACTACTATTATTCCAAGTACAGTACTTAGCGAAAATCCATATGTTATATTAATAAACTTTACATATGTAAATAAAGAAATGATTGATTTCTTAATTTCTGAAATTGATACACCAGCTAATATGAATCAAATTCCTAAAATTTCAATTTACACATTCGAAAATATCACAGCGCAGACAGCTATGGAACGAATTACTGCCTTTAAAGGAAATATGACATTTGATTTAAGCGATGTTATTTTCTTTGACCTAGGATATATGGGATATACAAGACAATTAGTTGTACTAACTAATAACAATGAAGAAACATTAGTAATGAGTTTCTTAAAAGATTTAGATTTTAAAAGTGAAACTGTTAAAATTGTTGTTGACAGTATTTCAGGAAATAGTGGTCATACTTTATTAAGAAACAGAATACCTACAATTGCTTATTTAGCAGGAGTTGATGAAGATAACTTGTATCTTTCTGGTAACCTAACAAAAAGTGGTACACCATATTATATTATGTGGATGGAAGATACAGCAGAAAACTGTAGAAAAGTACAAGAAGTTATTAATATGATTGATGGTGGTAAAGGAACCTACTAACAAAAGATAAGGATTGAGGAACAAATGGACTTTTACGAACGGACAGATAATGATAAGTATATAAAGAGCATTGAAGAACTATTGGTAGTAATGCCAAAAAAAGATGCTTCTGATTTACATTTAGTCGCTGGAGTTCCTCCTTGCTATCGTATAGATAAAGAACTAATAAGAGCGGATTTACCGCCTTTAATGCCTGATACTATTAAGTATTTGCTAACTGATTTATTAGGGCCAGAAGACTGGATTAAGCTAGAACAAAACTCAGAACTTGATTTTTCTCATTCAATACCTGGTGTTGCTCGGTATCGTGGGAATGTTATGATTCAACGTGGATCAATCGCTGTAGTTTTTAGAGCAGTACCATTTGAGATTCCTGAGTTTAAGAATTTGGGATTACCTGAGGAACTTCTTAAATTATGTAATTTGAAAAGAGGACTGGTTCTTGTTACTGGTCCAACAGGTAGTGGAAAATCAACAACATTGGCTTCTATTATTGATATTATTAATAAAAAGCGTAAGTTAAATATTGTAACTATTGAAGATCCAATTGAATTTCTACACCGTCATAAGAAATCTACTGTCAGACAACGTGAAATTGGCAGTGATACCCATTCGTTTTCTAATGCACTTCGTCATGTATTACGACATGACCCTGATGTTATACTTGTGGGTGAAATGCGTGATTTAGAAAGTATTTCAATAGCGTTAACCGCAGCTGAAACAGGACATTTAGTATTTTCTACTCTACATACTCAAACTGCTCCATCTACTATAAATAGAGTAATTGATGTATTTAGTGAAGGTGAAAGAAAACAAGTTAGGCAGCAATTAGCCGCAACTATACAAGGTGTTGTTTCACAACAATTATTACCAAAAGTAGGTGGTGGAAAAATAGTGGCAATTGAATATATGACAGGTACTTCGGCCATAAGAAATCTAATTAGAGAAGGTAAGGAACATCAACTTTATAGTATTATGCAAACAGGGCATGAATATGGAATGATGACCATGGATAATTATTTAATTAATTTATTTAGAAAAGGATTGATTACTGAAACCGTTATGAATGAACATTGTGTAGATCCAAAGGAAATAGCAAGAATTATGAAAAAGAGTAATAGAGGAATAAACACACAAACAAAAGATTTAGAAAACTGGTAAGGAGATATTAATGCCAATTTATAAGTATCATAGTGTTACAAAACTCGGTGAAGATATAGATGGAAAAATCAGTGGAAACTCTGAGATTCATGCAATGGAAAAATTGCGTAAAATGAATTATAACGTATTAAAAATTCAAAAAGCTCGTTTTGAAAAATTAGAACGTTTTATTAAAAATGAAAAACCAGTAAAAGTAGGCGATTTAAGTTTGTTTTCTCGTCAATTAGCTTCCATGATAGGCGCAGGAATTCCTGTTACTAGGGCTATTGGAACGATTGCATCACAAATTACGAACAAATCATTTAGAAATGCACTTGAAACTATTGCTAAGAATGTAGAATCTGGAATGTCACTAACTGATGCCTTTGGAGGGTATCCTCATATATTTGCTGACCTATACATAAGTTTAATTGAATCAGGGGAATTGGGAGGAATGCTTGAAGAAGCGTTGCTTCGAATTTCTGACCAGATGTACAAAGATAAAAAAATAAAAGACGCAGTAACATCAGCCACATTTTATCCAAAAATTGTATTAACATTTGCTGGAATGATTTTAGTGGCAATGGTTACTTTTTTGGTTCCAACGTTTCAAGGTATGACAGGTAACAATGAAAATATTCCATTAGTTACAAAAATAATTTATGATTTTTCTGATTCTTTCAGAGCACATTGGTATTGGTATATTATTATAATTATTGTAGTGATTGTTATTGTCAAATCTCTTTTTGGAAGTAATAAAGGACAGAAAATATGGGATCGATGGAAAATAAAGATTCCGTTAATGGGGCCAATTAATTATCTAACATTAGTTGCTAGATTTTCTAGGACATTGTCTACTTTACTTGGAGGTGGTATTCCTGTTGTGCAGGCACTCACAAGTTCTGGTGACACATCAGGTAATAGTATGGTCGCTGAAAGAGTTAGACGTGCTACTATAAATATTGAACAGGGTAATAAAATTTCAAGTGAGTTGGCAGCTATTGATGTTTTTCCCAATACAGTTATTCATATGATTAATATTGGTGAAGAAACAGGGCAGCTACCAGAATTACTAGATAGAATAGCGTTATTTTATGAAGATGAGGTTGAAACTAAAACAAAAGGATTATCAACTATTTTAGAACCATTGATGCTAATTGGTGTTGGTATAGTAGTTGGAGGCATGCTAATTGCTTTATATATGCCAATATTTACAGCCGTTTCAACACAGATGTAGGAGTATGAAATGATTATAAAAAGAGTCGTTGGACTAGAAATTACTGACAATTTCATAAGAGGAGTAGAACTGCTAGGGACAGACAAATCTCACAAGATAACAGCTATTGGTATTGTTGAACTACCAGAAGGGGCTGTTACAGAAGGTGTAATCACTAATATGGAAATGGTTGGTGAGAACTTAGTTAAACTCTGGAATAATGCAGGATTTAAAACAAAAGAAGCTTTTTATGGAGTTGATAATAAGTATGTTTTAGTCCGATTTGCTGATATTAAAGCTCCACTTGATAAGCATTTTAAAGAAGCAGTTAATGCACAAGTACAAAATTTTCTTCCAGTAGATCAAAAAACAATTGAAATGGATTTTGTTCCTTTAAATAGTGAGATTAATGAATCAGGAGATTCAGTAACCAAAACACTAATTGTTGCCGCAGGGAAGAAAATGATTAGCGATAGTTGTGAATTGTTTAAAAAGTGTGGTATAAGATTAGAAGACATAGAGTCAAATAACATTGTTATTTCTCGATTGATTCCTGAAGATACTGATGAGAGTAAAGGAATCTTATTGATTAACTTTAAAAAACATATGATGAACTTATTAATAGCAAAAGACGGGAAACCCATATTGGCTAGAAATATTATTATTGATACCAATAAGGCTTTAGACGATAGTGAGTTTGTTGATAAATACCTAGAATCTATAGGAAAAGATATTGTGTCTTCACTAGCTTATTATAATTCAGCTACAGAAGAATATATTGAGAGAGTGTTTGTTACAGGATATGGTGTGTGGAATGAAGAAATGATTGCCTTTATTAAAGAAACATCTAAAACAAATGTTATTGCAATCAACCCTTTTAAAAATGCAAAGAATAAAGGAGAGCATCCTAATGTGACACGACCATTTGAATTTGCTATCTCCTATTCATTAGCATTAAGGGGATTGGAGAGTGAGAAATAATGGATCGTATTAGAATAAGCTTACTACCTTCAGAATTAAAACGTGAATCCTCAATTATGAGAAGATGGACATTAGTAGCCATGATTATGGCAATTGTTGCTGTTATGCTTTTTCTTGTTAGTTTTATGTTTAATATATACCTACAAGGACCAATTGATGAATTAAATTCGCTAAAAACGCAAAATAGCCTAATGACTGAAAATATTAGCCGTTTGTCATATATTCAAGAAATGTTTGATACGATTGAACATAATAATGATATAATATTCACACTTAAAGGAAAGGATGTAGATTGGGTATATGTGTTCGATCTATCTTCCAATAATCTCACATTGTATAATATAGCCGTTAGACAAATTAGTATTGATTCTAAAGTAGAAGGTGTCAACGGTACTATTATAGGACAATGTGGAACAATTAATGAAATGACTTCATGGGCTAAAGCAACTGAAAATTTGACAGGAATAGATTCTGTTCAATTAATTAACTTAAAGAAACTTCAGTTAGGTGAAGATAAATCTGTATTTTCATTTGAAGCACATTTAATTATTTCTAAATGGAATGAAGAATAGGAGAGGATGACAATGCCAAAATATGTAAAATGGGAAGTAGCCAAAAAATCACAAAGTCAATATAACATTGGCAATAAAAAATTCTCTTTTGGAAAACAAGGGATTTCAACTGTTGATATTATTGTTATCGTTATTGCTAGTATTGCAATTATTTCTTCTGGATTCTTCTTATATAAAAATGTTACCACATTAAATAAAGTAATGGATGAAATTGATTCTATGAAAATTACAGTTCAAAGTAAACAAGACACTATATCTCGTTTAGCAGAGTTAGGAAATAATGAGCAGGAATTACAAGACATGTATGATCGTAATGAATTATACATACCTAGTGAAAAAACATCTGAAGGGATTATGAAAGATATTGATGATATTTTAACAGATGAAGGGATTATGTTTGTTAGTTTACAGTATAGTGATGAAATTCCATTAAGCGATGGAGTTATTGATGTACCATTTATGCTTCGTGTACAAGGTACTTATGACCAAATAAACAATGCCCTTAGTACTTTTACTAAAACCGATAGATTATATGTAATTGATAGTGTAAACTCAATTAAAAGCAACGATGATAGTGAGGAGATTAACTCTGAGATATTCATGCACTCATATTATAAACCCAACTAAGGAGCGACAATGAAAGGGAAAATTAAAAATATTAAATTAGGGGAAGTGCTAATCCAAGAAGATGTTATAACAAAGTTACAGTTGGACGAGGCACTTTCTTTAGCTAAAACAGAAGAATACCGGAAAAGAAAGGCATTAATCGGTGAAATTCTAGTTGAATTAGGCTATTGTACAGAAGATGATATTACTAAGCATATGTCATATAAATCAAGGGTACGAATCGTTGATTTAAATGAATCTAATATAAATATGCAAGCTGCTAACTATATAACTCCTGACATTGCAAGGCGTTATAGAGCGATTCCAATTGATTTTAACGAAAACAAAGATAAATTAATTGTAGCACTACATAATCCTTCTGATTTAATTGCAATTGATGATTTATCTATATTAACTGGATATGAAATAGAACCAGTCATTGTGAAAAACCAACAATTATCAATAGCTATTGAACATTTTTCCAACATGAGTACAGCAGATGCGGATGCCTTTGATGAAGAAGATTTTTATGATGAAGAAGAAGATGATGATGAGGATGAAACTCTCTTAAGACCAGCAGTTCAATTAGCAAACCAGATACTTAACCAAGCAATGAATGCGTTAGCCAGTGACATACATATAGAACCACAGGAAAGAAAATTAAAAATACGATATAGAATTGATGGAGTATTACATGATGCAATGAATGTATCTATAAAGTTAGCTGCTTCCATGGCTTCACGATTTAAGATACTTGGCAATATGGATATTGCTGAAAGAAGAGTTCCCCAAGATGGTAGGATGTCCTATAAGAATGATAGGAAAAAAGCCGACATAAGAATTGCAACACTACCAACAGTTTTTGGGGAAAAAGTAACACTAAGACTTATTGATAGAACAGCTAAGATGATGACCCTTGACATGTTTGGGATGCCAGAACAGCAATTAAATGGTTTTAGAAGGGCTATTGCTGCACCTTATGGATTTATTCTAATAACTGGACCAACAGGAAGTGGAAAATCAACTACTTTATATGCAGCCTTGCAGGAATTAAATTCACCAACCAAAAATATTATTACATTGGAAGATCCTGTTGAAAGAAAAGTAGAAGGGATTAACCAGATACAAATTAATAACAGAGCAGG